>NZ_JBSZCK010000027.1:0-194974 GCF_054166905.1 Mongoliitalea sp.
AAATTCTCCCGTTCCGTTGGTTGTACCTGCTCCCAGTAAGGTGTAAGTAATCGGTGCCGCACCGCCAACTGCCGTGATCGTCGCAGATCCGTTGTTGCCACCTGCTACTGTTACCATGTTAATGTTGGTCACAGAGGCTGTAAGCGTACTGTTTGTATTTATTATGTTGAAAGTCGTCTCTCCTGCACATGTTCCTCCAGAAACCGCTGTGTAGAAGCCGGCAGCAAGACCCGTAAAGGTACTGCCCGACGCTTGCGTAACTCCATTCAGGGTAATATCAGAGCCATCAGATGAGGTCAATACCACACTGCCCACGCTCGCATTACATTCCGTATTCGCAATGGATGTTGCTGTTACCGTCACTGCCCCCGGTGATGTCAACGTGTAGACAGGACTCGCCAACGTACATCCATTCGCATCACGGATGGTAACCGTATACGTACCCGCTCCAACATTCACCAGGTTAGCTCCAGACTGCCCGTTGCTCCACAAGTAAGTGTAAGGGCCTGTACCACCACTTACCGTCAATTCAATACCTCCGTCGGTCGCTCCAAAACAGGAAGGATTTGTCTCATCAGCAGCATCGATAGTAAGGGCTGATGCAGCTCCGGTAATGACAACTGTGATTTCATTTGATTCACAATCATTTGCATCAATGGTTCTGAATGTATAACTGCCCGGTGCAAGATTTGAGAATAATGGGTTAGACTGTGCTACTCCAAAAGTGACACCTCCGTCCGTAGAAATAGCATAGGAATAACCACTAGTACCTCCCGTTGCGCCAATACGAACAGCCCCATCATTTGCTCCAAAACAGGATTCATTTACAACACTAATCAAACTGGTGACCAGTGGGTTTGGAATAGTCAATGTTACTGCAACAGTGAAGGAACAGCCATTCGCGTCTGTAACCAACACGTTGTAATTGCCAGCTGAAAAATCCTCAAATACACCTGTAGCATTCGTCTCAGCAGTTTCTAGTACTCTAAATGTGTATGTACCAGTACCACCAGTTGCTGCAATGGTGAATGAACCATCCGTTTCTCCCGCACATGAAATATTTTCAAATGCAGCTATGGATGCTTCCAAATCACTATTGGTATTAATAACATTAAAGCTGACTTCATTGCTACAACCAGTTGCTGTACTGAATACAGCCGTGTAGAAACCTGCTGTTAAATTACTAAAGGTAGCACTTAAATCACCAGCTGTAACTGTTGCGGTTTGACCTGCTACGGTAATTGTGCCAGCAGAGCTCACTGTGAAGGTAACTGAACCTACTGCTGCATTACATACCGTATTGGAAATCGAATCGATATCTATGAATGTAGTGCAAACTGGAGTAGCTTCTGTGTTATTTTCTGGCCCTGAACCATCAGGGTCTGGGTCAAATCCATTTTGTGAAGTATCCGTAACCTCGAATCCGTTAAATTCGGCTGATGCCAGCACATTACTTTCATAGGTTCCTGTAGGACTAGGTTCAAGATCAACGACTACAAATAAATCTTTTTCTTCTCCAACCTCCAGTGCGTTTACCGGATTACTCAACAATCGTATATCTGAGGCTCCATTGAAGCCTGCATTGACGAGTAGAGAATCAGAAGTTACGCTTACTACATCGAAATTACCTGCCCCAAAGGCATCCACCATATCAAAATTAATCTGAACCTTTTCTAAAGGTGTATTTCCGAAGTTTCTTACGCGGATTTGATAGGTAGCTCTGAAGGTTGTAGCAGGAGCTGCATTTCGGACAACTGATACCAATTCTTTGGCTACTCCAATTTTTGGATCGCCGTTTTCTACGGTTACCACCAAGAAGAATGGAGGTGAAGGACAATTCGTAGGTGCAGGTCCAAAAGGTTGGATCGTGTAAGTGATAGTACCATTAGCAGGACCGACGTTCACCAAAACATCATCTATCAATGCACCTGATCCCGAGGCAGTAAAGCCAGTAACTGTACCCACAGTATTTACAGCTGTCCAAGTATAGGTGGTTCCTGGTACATTGGAAGTGATGTTATAACCGACATTCTCTCCACTCAAAATAGTTTTGGTTGAGTTGGATGTGACGATAGGAGTTGGATTTACCGTGATGGTAAAGGTCTCAGAAGGGCCTTCGCAACCACCCTCAAAACGAGGTGTAACCGTAATCTCCCCAATTATCGGGATCGCACCAAAATTCACAGCATTAAATGAAATATTGCCAGAACCAGTTGCCGCTAAGCCAATACCAGGGTTCGTATTTACCCAAGTATAGGTCGTTACACCACCTGTTCTATTGGTGGAGAAGTTAACTTGAGTCAAGTCATTTCCGCAAACCTCGATATCTGTGACTGGATTAACTTGTGCAGTTGGATTGACGGTGATGGTGAATGTTTCGCTTCTGCTGTTATCAGAACAGAATACTCCCTCATTTTCAAATACCGGAGTTACAGTGATGGTAGCAGAAATTGGTTCAGTCCCAGTATTCACTGCATCAAATGTAAATGTAGCAGTACCATTATTGCCTCCATCGGAAATACTTCCAGAAGCTGCTAAGCCAATGGTTGTATTGTCATTTGTCCAATTGTAAGTAGTCGTACCACCTGTATTATTGGTAGTAAAAGCAATGGTAGTTTCTTCGTCATTACACACAGTCTGATCAACTGGATCATTGACCTGACCCCATGGATTGACCGTAATAGTAAAGGTATCCGATGCTCCTGGACAACTCACTCCATCATTAGTAAAAGTAGGCGTTACAGTAATGGTCGCAACAATTGGTGCAGTTCCTGTATTGATTGCCGTAAATAATGGGATGTTTCCAGTTCCAGATGCAGCTAAGCCAATTCCAGGGGTATCATTTGTCCACGCATAGGTAACGGTACCTCCTGTATTGGTGGTACCAAATGCAGGGATAGTTACATCTTCTTCGGCATTACAAACAACCGCGTCAGTTGGTACTACTACCGTTGCACTTGGATTCACAGTGATATCCACATTGATTGGATCACCTGCACAATCTCCGATAAATGGAGTGACTACATATCGAACCACTCCCGGTGAAGTGCCTGAATTGGTCAATGTTTGAACAATCTCGCTGAGGGTACCAGCTGAATGATTAGTAAATCCTGTGATGGTACCTCCAGCTGGTGCCGTTTGAATTGCAGCCGTCCAACGATAGAAGACAGCAGTTGTCCCCGTAGAAACGGTACTCAATGTAATGCCAGTATCATCACCTGTACAAATGGTTTCATTCGCAGGAGTAGCCGTAACTTTTGGTTTAGGGTTTAATGTAACAGTTACCGTAAAGCTTTCTCCAACGCAGCTCCCTGAAGTTGGTGTTACTGTATAAACAACTATTTGAACTTCATCTGTATCATTTGTCAACGTACCTGAAATATCACTTCCAGAACCATCCACTTCGCCTGTCACATTTGCATTAGGAGTTACTATCCATGAATAGGTAGTTCCTGCTGGGACTATGTCACCACCTGCGCCATTGACTGGCGTGATGGTAAAGGTTCCATCATCACAAATCTCTGCGGTTTTATTATTAATCTGAGGTGTAGGATTTACAGTAATGGTGAATGTTTGTGGGGTACCCACACAACTTACCCCATCATTGGAATAGGTTGGCGTTACCGTAATAGTAGCTGTAATAGGAATGTTTGTGGCGTTGATCGCTGTAAAGCTTGGGATACCAGTTGCAGTACCTCCACTGCTTGCAGCTAATCCAATCCCAGTATTGTTATTTGTCCAAGTATAGGTAGTACTTCCATCTGTACGGGAGGTAGAGAAGGTTATCGCTTGTGTATCCTCGCCTGCACAAAGTGTTTGATTATCAATAGCATTTACCTGACCACTTGGATTTACAGTAATCGTAAATGTCTTGCTTGGTCCAGGACATGACTGACCACCATTGGTAAATGTAGGTGTAACCGTAACTATTCCAGAAAGCTGAGCATTACTTGTATTTTGAGCGGTGAAGGAGATATTTCCTGTTCCACTTGCTGCCAATCCAATAGCATCTCCTGCATAAGACCACGCATAAGTAGTCGTACCACCTGTGTTGACCGTAGAGAAGTTTACGGTAGTCGGCTGATTATGGCAGACAACCCGGTCTATAATATCATTAACCTGACCAAGTGGGTTAATAGTAATGGTGAATGTACGTGCTGCACCTGTACAGCTAATACCATCCTTGGTATAAGTCATGGTTACAGAGACAGTTCTTGAAGTTGGAGCTGTACCTGTGTTAATCGCGGTGAATGCAGGAAGGTTGCCCGTTCCGCTATTGGCTGGAAGTCCTATGGTTGTACCATTTGTGACGCTCCAGTTATAGGTCACTTCATCAAATCCAGTTTGGCTAGTAGTAAATACTGTCTCAGGGACTTCTGCATCATGGCAGTGAACTTGTGCAACCGGCTGATTAGCAATTCCATTTGGCAATACTTGTACATCTACAGTTTCCGCAGGACCTGTACAGGCCCCGATGGCTGGTGTCACTGTATATCTGACCACCGCTGGCGTATTGGAAGTATTGGTAATGACCTGACCAGTCGGTGCGCCGCTACCGCTTGACGTGAAGGTGGCTGTACCAGATTGTAAGGTAGCAGTCCATGTATAGCTTACTCCAGGAGTGGTTCCTGTTATGGTGGTTGAAAGTCCAATATTCGTTGTGCTTCCTGAGCAAATGGTAGGTGCATTATTTACGATGCTGACATTTGGAGTAGGTTGAACAGTTACGGTAACCGTAAACTCTGCGCCCGTACAACTGCCTACCGCAGCTCCTCCTACAGGAGTCACTGTGTACACTACTTGCTGAGCTGTCAAGGAAGTGTTCGTCAACGTCTGAGAAATGGACGATTGCGGTGTGTCTTGATCACTTGCACCCGTCACTGCTGGGTTATTAGATACGGTCCAAGTGTAGGTAGTACCAGCAGGTACAACATCTCCCCCAACGCCATTGACTGGAGTTATGGTAAAGCTTGTTTCGTTACAAATGGTAGTTGTTTTTGCTGCAATCGCTGGAACAGGGTTTACAGTAATAGTAAAGGTCTCAGGATCTCCAAAGCCTGTAACACCATTGTTAGTAAATTCAGGAGTAACAGTAATGGTAGCTACTCGTGCTACACTTGTAGGATTAACTGTAGTGAAGGATAGAATATTTCCAGTACCAGAAGCTGCCAGACCAATGGATGGATTCGAATTAGTCCAACGGAATACCGTTCCTGCTACATCTCCGGTAAAGCTGATTGGAGCAGTTGATTCACCTGCACAAAGCACTTGATCAGAAACAGGAGCTACATCTGGAGTAGGATTCACCGTCACTACAAAAGTAAAGTTATCTCCCGTACAATCTGTAGGATTTGGTCCAGTAGGTGTGATGGTATACGTAACAATCAATGGAACATTAGAAGAATTCAAGAGTACATCATTGATTTCGGCTCCATTTCCACTTGCAGTATTTCCAGTCACATCAGGGGTTTCAGCCACAGAAGTCCATGTAAAGCTACTTCCTACTACATCTGAAGTAATCGTATAGGCTACTGCATCTCCGTCACGAATTGTTTTCGTATCCGCCGAATTAACCACCGGAACCGGATTGACCACCACTTGTACTACATTGGAAATTTCATCGCATGCACTTGGTCCAATTGGACTTGGGCTTCCCCCTGTCACCGTTAATGTCGAAGTAGCAATTCTTCTGAACCAAGTGGTTTGACCAAGAACAGCTGAGGTATAATTTTGACCTGTTGCTCCTGAGATATCAACAAACCCGGCACTAACGCCAGTAGTGCTTGCTTGCCATTGATAGGTTATCGCTCCTGCATTTGGAGAACTTGCTACTGTACCTGTGAGGTTGATAGTAGGTTGGGCATTTGGACCTTCGTCTTCACAGACTGCTGCAAAATTGCTGGAGATCGTACCAGGGGTCAGACTATTGACCGTTACAGTCACAACTCTTGAGAAGCCTGTTTCGCAGGCATTACCAGGAGCAGTTACAAATACTCTATAGCGTGTATTGGTTGAAAGCGCTGGAGTAGTATAGCTCGTGTTGGTTGCACCTGTGATATTGATCCAGTTGTCTGTACCAAATCCATTTTCACGCTGCCACTGATACACAGGACCAGGTGTACCACCGGCTCCTTCCACTGTCATGGTATACGTTTCACCAGTGCAAATCAAGCCATCCTCTGGCTGGGTTACAATCACCGGATCTGAAACGATCTCATAAGTAACCACATCAGAAGTAATGGAAGCACATGCGATGCCTCCTACAGAAGGTATTACCACTACCCGGAACTCATAGGTACCTAAACCAGTGATTCCTGATACTGTTAATTCTTCGGTGGTTGCTCCAGCATACACCGCTCCAAGTGGATTGTCATTACTCACGTTTTCCCAAACACCTGCTGTCAATATTTGCCATTGATAGGTATAGGTGATTAGATCATCTCCTGCAAAGCCAGGCTCCATGAGCACTGTAAAGGTATTTTCATTGAATTCAATATCAGACTCACAAGCCGAAGAACGCAAGGCGAGCGGCTGCTCCACAATAGTAGGTACATACACACCAGCTACCTCAGAAACAGCTTGATCACATCCTAAGCCTTCCTGTGTTACAACAAATCGGAAGAATGCATTTTGAGTCAGTGCATCAGTCTCATAAGATAACTCATAGATATCACCACCGACCAGCGTTGGATTAATTTCGATTCCATCTTCAGGGAATGCCGGCAAGCGGGTAAATATGCCATCGAACGTACTGGATGACTCTACCCAGTAGCGAGTTATGCCTGCTCCACCTTCCACAGTAGCAGTAAGGGTGGTAGTTTCATTAGCACAGATATTAATTGATTCAGGCTGGTCTGTAAAGATAGCGTCACATGCAACTGAGAAAGTAATCGGAGCGGACACCTCTGTATCACAACCTCTGCCTGATGCACTCACAGTAACCCGAACTTCACCATCTCCCCCATTAACTGTACAATCGGAAAATTCCGCCCCTTCAAATAAATCTGTCAATCGGATGTAGCGCCAAGCATATCCGCCTGCAAAATCACCATCCAAATACGTTGTCATACCCACAATCGCGTATCCCGCTGGTGCCAACTGAGTGGCTTGAATAGTTCCACCTAGTCCTCCAAGACCAGCAAGCAAGGTGTTATTGGTGTTTGAACCACCAGCTAAAATCTCTGATAATGGCTTTGAACGTCCTTGTAGCAAGTCAATTCCGCAACCAATTCTATTACTAAATCCGACCAATGCAGTGTTTGGAGATGCTATTACAGATTCCGTACGTGTGCCTGTGGCTGAACCATTGCTACAGGTAACGGTAACATCCTGTCCTGCTACCCAAGTACCATCTTGGTTGATTTGACGACATTCCAAGGTGAAGGAAGAAATTACATCTTCCCCATAAATATTCCCAATCTCAGCCGTATAACCTACTGCCACCATTCCTGTAGGACAGTCGCACGAAGGAGCAACAAATGCAGGTCTTGGACATGGAGCCTGAAGTGATTTCACCTGGGCAGCAAGGGTTCCTCCGTCTGGTTCACCTACTGTAATGACAGTCCAATCGTTTTCGCCTGGACCAGTACGCTGTTCCCACACATACGTTAAGAAAGGAGTTCCACCTGTTGCATTGACACTTAAAATTGGCTTCGCATCTTCATCCGCACAAAACTCCGTTGGAGTGATAGAAACAGATGTAATAACTGGATCTTCTACTACAAATACTGTGAAACAAGATGATATATATGGTGTGGTACATACTGGATCGATTCCATTCCCTAGATCACCAATATCAGTAATGACAAATCTATAGCGCGTAGTTGTAAATAAGGAAGGAGTCGTATAGCTAGTACCGGTAGCACCTGGGATATCAGTCCAAACACCCGAACAGGTTCCATCACTTACCTGCCATTGGTAGCTATAGAAGCCGGTACCTCCAAACGGAGTAAAGGACAAGGTCTGATCCCCACCTTCACATATCTGCGCATTTCCGGATGCAGCAGCAGATAAAGGAGGCAAATTTATAATCGTTGTTTCATTACGCTTTGGTGTACATGCCGGTCCGTTGGCAATATTCCAGCTCAACACGTAAGTACCTGGTATCAAATCAACCAAAGCACCAGCAATGCGACCTCTTGCAATCGCTTGAGGATTAGTAGGATCTTCAATGGATTGGTTCAAAGGATTTACAAAAACAACTGTTTCCAAACCACTTGGGCCCGACACAAACTCCCATTCCCCTTCACCCACGACCGGTAAATTACCATTAAGTGCAAAACTAGGGGCATTACAGAAAGGTCCATAGGTGCCTGCCAAAGGTTCAGTAGGTTCATCCCATAGTCTGATTTCAATTTCATCTTCAGTAGGATTACAACCTGAACCGGCAGAAATCACCCATTTTATTCGGTAGGTAGAAGGTTCTCCAAAATTGGTGAAACCTGAAGCTACCACAGTAGGACTGTTTATATCATCAAAAGTAATGGTAGTTGGTCCACTTACAAATTCCCAAGTACCTGTTTCTCCTAGACCTGGTGTATTGGCTTCAAGGGTAATTGAACCTGCAAAAGGAGGTTCCGTTTCCGGGAACCTACAGATATCCAAGAATTGAGAGTTAGTTTTTGCCTGCGTTACCGTAGTCAAAGCAGTCAAAGTGACGTCAGCAGTTGAAACACCGCAGACCCCTCCATTGCTGACTGTCCAGCGGAACACGTACGTACCAGGAACTAATACTACCACATTGGTAGAAAGTGCTGTAGGCGTTAACAATTGCGCTGTCGTAGGCCCTGACACTTGAGACCACTGACCAGTGCCCACTGCCGGTGCAAGGGCGGTTAAGGTTACATCGTTAAATAAACAAACAGACACATTATCCTCCAAAACTGTTGCAAGAGATGGTGGATTTGTTATCTGCACAGTAACTTCATCAAAGTTTTGACAATCTCCCGTGCCTACTGTCCATCTGAACACATAGGTTCCTGCAAGAACTGGCGTAAAGCTAGCGTTTGGTAAAGCGCTGTTGTTGAAACTTCCGGCTGGCCCGGATACTTGGGACCAAACACCTGTCTGCCCAGCATCTGCATTCAATTGAATGGAAGCTTCCCCTAAACATAGTTCCTGATCAAGTCCTGCATCAGCTAACACTTCTGAACCTGTAACACTAATGATAATATCATCTGAGTCAGATGCTGAACATAGACCTTGATCCACAGAAATGGTCCATCTAAATACATAGTCTCCCAAAACATTTAATCCAGTCACTTGAGAACTTGGGGAGTTAGGACTGACAATAGTAGCATTCCCTCCTCCTGGTTGAGAAACTATCGTCCAAGTTCCAAGCGCACCTGCTTGAGGGTTGGTAAAATTAATTGGTGTATTCCCTGATAAGATGGCTGTCGTTGTACAAATCGATTGATCCGCACCAGCATTAGCACTATTAATTTCATCTGTAACTGTTGGATAATTGTATAACCAAACTCTGGAAGAGTTACTGATGCTGCATCCGTCAGCAGAAGCAATGGTCCATCTGAAAATATAGGTTCCGGGGGCAGCCCCTGTAAATGTGGTGTTAGGATTATTGATATCAGCAAAGCTTCCACCAGCTCCGGATATAATCGACCAGGTACCCACTTCTCCCAATGCCGGATCATTGGCCGCTAAAGTAAATTCAGTCGCATTACACAATTCTTGGGTTGGACCTGCATCAGCTATGGTTGTAGGATTTCCATTGATGGTCACAGTCATTAGATCTGTTGTCTGAGGACAATCAATTCCCAATGCTGCTATGCTATATTCAAACGTGTAGACACCAGGAGCAGTCAATCCTGTAGCCTGTGCTTGTGTAGGAGCAATGGTTGTAATCGTAGGAGTGGCTGGCCCTGACACAAATGTCCAAGTACCAACACTTCCATTACCATTTAATGGAATGGTAGTTACTGATCCGCAATATTCTAAATCTGGACCAGCATTGGCAATCGTACTTACGCGTAAGGTTACGGGAGCAGAGGAAGGCTCACAGAAATCACCTGCTGCTGGCACATTCCAAGCTAGTTGATAAGTGCCTGGAACAAGATTAGCAATATTGGTCGTAGCAAGGGATGCATTGGCAAATGTAGGAATGGTAGGACCACTGATAAAGGACCAGAAACCACCATCTGCGGCAGTTGCTGTCACAGTCCCTGAAGTTCCTTCGCAAATATTTTGTTCGGCAGGAGCAATCGCTTCTGGTGCGCCTGTAGATGGAATCAGCACCATCTCATCAAAGCTACTTTGAGCGGAACAGCCTTCTAAGCTGACAGTCCAGCGAAGTGTGTAGAATTGACCGGATATAAATCCTGTGACTGTAGTGTTTGGAGATGTTGGATTTGTAACTACCAATCCTCCCGGACCTCCTGTTTGAGTCCATGATCCTGAACCCACATTAGGTGCTTCAGCTTGTAAAGTTACAGGCTCATTATCGCAAATGATGATATCCGGTCCTGCATTGGCATTATCCAATGACTCAGTCACATTGATCGTAACCTGATCAGCGGTGGTTCCACAGGCACTGGCTCCATCCCGTGTCAATGTCCATTCCAATACATAAACCCCTGGAGTATCGATCGACACTGAAGTAGTCGAAGATGTAGCATCAGTAAAATTGATAATAGATCCAGTTGGTTGAGAAATAACAGTCCAAAGACCGCTATGTTCTGCTGGAAGATTGCCGGCTAAATTAAAGCTTTCAGTATCTTCTGGTAAACACAGATCTGGGCCTGCATTTGCCGGAAGTGCTCCTGCAGTATCGGAAGTAGTTACTGTAAATGTCTGATTCGCTGTACCGCAACCATTCGTAATGGTGTAAGTAAAGGTATATGTAGTATTCGCAGCTAATCCTGTGACAATTGGGCTGCTAACCGTAGTACTTGAAAAATTGACTCCTGTACTTGGAACTACACTCCAAGAAATACTTTCATCTCCCAGTAAGTTCTGCTTACCTTGTACCTGAATAGGTTGCCCAAAACAAACCTCCACGGTGGCTGGTTGGGGTTCAACTACAGGTAAATTAGGAGATACCTTTACTTGAACATCCGCTGATGAACTCGGACATGCAGGTCCATTAGATACTGTCCAACGGAATACATAAGTACCACGGACCAATCCAGAAACAGCGGTGTTTCGCTGCAGAGGTGAGGCTATTGTCGCCTGACTCGGACCACTAACCTGCGTCCATCGCCCAGTAGAGGTTCCTGTTGGCGCAAGCGCTGTAAGATTGGTGACCGATGAACCACAAATCTGTTGAGGACCTCCGACAATAGCAGTACTTGGAGGGTTTGATTTAATCACGGACAACTGCGTGTAAGCGATTCCGCATAAGCTCGCCGAAGGTGCAAATTGATATTTTCTTCGGAACTCAAATACATATTCACCGGCACCTTGTACCCCAGAAACAGAGAAGAAACCAGGAGTAGCTGAATTATCCAATACTGCCCAGTCTGTGGTTAGTGATGAAGAGCCTTGCAGAGGAGCAGGGGCCGAGAGTATTCTAAACTCAGTCACATCGCCACCAGTTTCATTCAATGGAATCGAGAAAGTACTAGTACCACATTCCATTAAGAATGTAGATTCCCCTCCATTCACTTCTATGGATACATCGGCATCAACAATCTGTACTAAATTGAATGCTGTAGAGGTGCAACGGATAGCTGAAGTTGGATCGGATGGATCTACTCTAGTCTCGATCGTATATTGAATTTCATATAATCCTGGGGTAAGATTATTAAGACTAACATTTTGACCAAATGGAGTATTTGGTGTAAGCGTCATTGGACCACTGTAGGTAGCAGTCCCATAAACACCTGTAAATGAATTAAAACCAGTCACTGTCCGAAGATTCCATGAAACAGTTTCACCTGCATTTTGTGGAGTAGTTCCTGTAAAAATAAAACTACTGGACGGATTATCGTCTTTACAGATATAGGCCGTAGAAAAGTTTCGAGTACCTGGATCCTGCTCAATAGGGACTGTTATGGTAGAGTTAAACTGACTCGGGAAGCTAATTCCTGCTGGAGTTGCACCGCCCTCTGCTGCAGGCACTATTAAGGTCAACGTATCTTCTCCATTGAAACAACCTCCTTCAACCTTGTATCGGAATGTGTACGTTCCCTCAATTAGGTTACCAAAGACATATGAAAACTGTCCATTCAAAAGAGTGGTTCGTTGAATACTTGGTTGCGAAGGACCTGATAAAAAGTCATAGCCTGACTCAACCCCGCAAGAGGTTTGCCCAGCATAGCTTGGGGTTACTTGCCTTGAAGTTGCTAAGTTATAACAAGAGTTTAAGTTAATTGTGTTCGAACCATTCCTATTTGCATCTATGGGCTCGCCACCACAATTGAAAACTTCAATGATATCTGAATCGCTACAACCAGTCAAGGTGTTGGTAACCGTCCATCTCAATCCAACTAATCCTCCCACTCCCTCTAAGAAACGAACAGTAGCTGTTGGAGAAGTTGGATTAATTAACTGAATACTGCCAGGGGTTACCAATTGACCAAGAGCATTTTCCACTTGTACTATGGACCACAGGCCCGACTCACCTGTCGCTAATGGAGCTGCGTTCAATTGATAATCTCCAGGACAGGCCTGAATTGAATCACCTGCATCAGCTGTAGGTGTATTTACCACTTGGAAGCCAATTTGCTCAACCATCAATAACCCAGACTCACAACGGCTCTGGAACTGGAATACATAATAACCTCCAGACACTACGCCTGAAATAGTAGCTATGTCTCTTTCAGTATTAATAGATAATAAAGCAGATGGACCAGAAAGTTGGGACCATTGACGGATATTGCCTGCTATCTCAGGGCTGATATTGATGGCTCTTAATTCGATAATATCGTTGGCACAGTAGGTTGGATTTCCAACCAAGGTCAAACCACAGCCCTCAGAAGAGAAGGAGCTGATTTGTACCAGCACAGGTGTACGAGGACTGGAACAGCCAAACTGGGAAGATTGAGCCCAGTAAGTTGTTCCATCTACTAAAGCAAGGCTTGAGGCTAGTGCTACTCCCCCAACTTCATCTGCAAACCACTGAACATTTGTACCAGTAGCTACCAAGTTACTAATACGAGGCGTGATGGTTGGAGAAAAATATTGAATTGGTGGAGCATTTGGTGCAGCAAGATTTACTTCTACCAAATTCACCGCAACTGCTACCCGATCAGTACTCTCACACCCTAACAAGGTTTGGGAAGCAAAATAGGTGGCCCCATTGACCAAAACTGTATTCAGAGGTAATTCTACACCATTAGTTGCTGCGTCATACCACTTGATTCCTGAACCTGTAACAGCTATATCCGCTAAGGTAGCACCACTGGCATCGCAAATATCCTGAGCAGCAACTGCTATTGGAGCTGGAGGGATGGGATTCACTGTAATGGTGTGAACAGGAGAAGGTACGTTTGTACAAGTGCCGCTCACTAATGCACGGATATTGGTTGTTTGGGTAACAGCTCCTAAAGCCGTACCCGGTAAGGTTGCTCCTGTTTGTCCTGCAATGGTTGTAAAATTGACATTGTCTAAAGAGGACTGCCATACGATAGTTCCACTGAAGCCTGTCAATGTAATATCAGCAGGTGTACTTCCTGTACAAATTGCCTGATCTTCAGAAATGATTCCTGCAGCAGAAAAATCAACCGTAATCGGCACAGCATTGCTGAAAGTTATTCCACATAAACCACTTGTAGCGGCTACTCGATAAAATCTAGTGGAGTTCAAGGTGCCAATCTGTGCAGATGATAGCGTTGCGTCTGTAGCTCCGTCAATATCCACCCAATTATCAACACCGTTGGTTGAAGTTTGCCATTGTAGCTCTCCTACAGCCCCAGTTACTGTCAATGGTCCTCCTTGGGTTCCTGGACAGATTACTTGGTCATTTGGTGTAATGGTCCCAGCACTTGTCAAGGGGTCTACTTCTATCGATACTACATTAGTAACAAATGGTAAGCAAGCACCTGAGCTAATTACTGCCCGATAGAAGGTACTTTGCGTAACAGGAGCAGAGAAAATTAGACTTGAACCAGTAGCACCTACAACTGGCGTAAAGTTTACATTGTCCGTAGAAGATTCCCATTGAATCCCAGTAGTAGCACCTATCAAATTTAATGGAGAAGGAATATTACCCGCACAGATTTCTTGATCCGCAGAAATGGTAGACTCCACAGGAGCGGCAGTAACTGCGATTTCAACTGTAGAACTAAAAGTCACACAAGAGCCAATGGTCAAGCGCGCTCTGTAGAATCGCGTCGCAGAGGCAGGCCCTAGGTTTAATGTTGGGTTTGTCTCTCCTGTTAAATTCACAAAGTTAACATTATTAGAAGAGATCTGCCACTGAATAACTGCGCCGGTATCAGCAGGTATGGAAAGTGGTAGTGGCGTGGATCCGACACAGATAACCTGATCCTCAGAAGTAATTACACCTACAGCTGCTACACTTACGTTAACCTCTCGTGTGACTGAAGCGGGACATCCATTTTCTTCGATAGTGTATGTAATGGTGGTAGTTCCTACGCCTATGCCCGTTACCAAGCCCGTACTCGGGTCAACCGTTGCAATGGTTTCATCAGCGGAAGTAAAGGTACCACCCGGGGTGGCTCCTGTGGTAAAGGTCGTACTTGCCCCCTGACAGATATTCTGTTCACCACTGAGCGGATCGATGGCCGGTGGGGTACATGGACTGATCTCTAGAGTAATGGCACTATTACTGCCAGTACCGTAATCAATCGTAACATCGTACACTTGTGATCCAAAACTCACCTGAAAAGTTCCGGTCTGTGCAAAGGTGCCGGTTAGGGTTCCATTGTATTCTAAAATAGTAAAGCTTGTAGAAATGGCAGGAGCAAAGGAAAGATCAATGATCAAATCTGCTCCACCAAGGACTACATTTCCAGTTACTGTCAGTCGATCGTATTCGGTACAAACAGTTTCTCCTTCGATTTCCACTAAAAATTCATCATCTGATGTAAGCGTAAAATTACCGTCAATAGTCGTACAGCCCGGACTGTTCCCTGTAGATAAGGAAACTCCTCCTGCACCTATGGTCGATACATTTTCTACATAGGTACCAATACCCATGGTGATTTCATCGCCTGCTGCTGCCAAATCGATAGCTAACTGCACGGAGGTAAAGTTGAGTGTTTGCGTGCGGTTAGAAACTCCCGCAGGAACTGCACCTGGGGCTTCCGAAGCATCAAAAACTTGGAAACCAAAATAAGGATAGGATGCAAAACCATTCAAGACCAAGGTTTGCATAGTCCAAATAGCATCAAAATCAAAACCGGTGAAGGTTGATCTGAGGAGCATTTGGGCAGTAGAGCGCCCTTGACCTTGGCCAGCCAATACTGATGGATTAACTGTATTATTAAAAAAACAATTGTTACAGAATCCCCCATTTGATGTACCGATAGCTCTTCTATTAACCGATGCAGGAATTGGCCCCCCAGGTGATATTGCATTAGGATTAACGGGGCCAGCTACATAAGCATTTGTTATGCTAATTCCATCATATTGACCAATGAGACCAGCAGCAGGCTGAGTATTAGTCCTATTTTCAACTACAACTATGGTGTAAACGTTGTTAACAGTAGTTCCACTAAAAATGCGACCAATCAAGCCTCCAATAAAGCCATCTTCTGAATTATTTCCAGAAATCTCTCCTCCGACTACAAAACATTGTGACACACTTCCTCCACCAGCAGAAACACCAATCAAACCTCCTACTAAATTAGCCCCTATGATATTTACATCAATAAGACCAAGATTAGAAATTGTAGCTCCTTCAGTGTCTCCAAAAAGTCCTACCCTATCAGTGGTAGGCCTATTGATAGACAAACCTGTTATGGTATACCCACCTCCATCATAGCTACCAGTAAACTTTGTAGAAGAATTCCCAATAGGACTCCAACCTTCCGGGAAACAACCGGTGTCTGTTCCTGTGACAGAAGCATTGATGTTAGCTGTTTGAATATAGAATTTATCCCACCTGCTTGGGTCTTCGGTAATCCAGAGTAAGTTTTCAAAAGAGGAAATTTGGTAGGCGGTTGCAAGAGAAAGGCCGTCGCCATTTGATGGTTCAATAGCATTTACTAAACATGGGCAACTTTGAACAAAACCAAAGACGCTCAATACTGGATAACCATTTCCTTCATCAATTCCCCATATATCTGCTGTTCCATTTTCTACCTCACATTGGAAGTCCCAGTTGGTAAAGGTTGATTGTTGCTGCATTTGAAAAGTAGTTCTTCCCGTTGCACCATTTGCACTAACACTAGTATTTATACTATTATCAAAAAAACAGTTACTACAATTGCCGGATGTATAACCCTGACCAATTATATGACGGATAAATGAAGGTCCAAAGGGGAAACCAGGTCCTAACGCATCAGGATGGATTAGACCAGCTATGTAAACATTACTAATACTCGGTTGAGTAAATGAAAAACCTCCAACTAAACCACTCGAATTCCCGTTAATTAAATCCAAACTTTGAACCAAAACATTGGTATAAATATCAGATAATGCTCCTCCTGAAAGAGCCCTACCAATTAGAGCTCCTAAATTAAAAGGCCCTATCCCTGTTGGTTGACCAACTACATTCCCTCCTGAAACAAAACATTTTGAAATGCTCGTGTTTTCCATTTCTCCACTCAAAGCACCTACATTGTCTCTTCCTATAACTGACACATTAAGTAGACCAAGATTTGTAATTGTTGCATTATTTGTCCCTCCAAATAGCCCTATACGATCACTAAGCGGCCTGTTAATAAATAGATTTGAAATAGTATATCCATCACCATTATATATGCCTGAAAAGGGATTTACAAAAGAACTTAAACCTATCGGTGTCCAACCTGCACCACCGTCCCAAGTGGTAATAGCCGTACTTGCATCAGCAAAATCAATATCCGCAGTCTGAACAAAATGCTTGCCCCATTCAGATGAGTTTTGGGATATCCAGTACAGATTTTGCCAAGTGGCTATCTGATATGGATTGCCGGGATCACCATTCCCCGAAGCTGGTGCAATGGCAGTTTGGGCTTGCACTTGAAAAAACACGGAGACCCACAACAAGTGGACTAAGACAGCGATTCTTCGTAATACTGGTTTCATAGATTGGGACATTAGGTTGACACCTAGGGAAAGCTTGCAAATAGACTTGTATAGGCATAGCTATCCCTTTCAGGAATCTAAAGTCAACTATTTTCACCCCTTTTCTTAAGAGTGTATGTTTCAAAAGCAGTTTTTGAAACATATTTTTAAAAATGTTCGAATAAAAGTATTTAAATATGGTTCAAAATACATTTTTAGTGGTTTTTCCCACGACTTAAATTGTGTTCAAAAACTGTTTCAAAAGTTGCCAGTGCATTTTTTGAAACAGTTTTTTGTTAAACAAAGGTCAAATTCTCAAGCTAACTTATTTCAATAATGCAGAACTGTCAATGAAAATTTGAGCTAAGCGACTTGCTATGGAATAACTGATTAAATACCTGATTGGGAAGGAAAGAATATTGCCATAACAAAAAATGAAAGCTGAAAAAATCACTAATAAGTTTTAAAAAGCGGGGACTACGCAACTTATTAGGGAGTTTCAATTGTTTTTGCAAACTCACGGGGGCAAACACCCAACTCTTGCTTGAAAGAGGTGAAAAACGTGGTTCTTGAATTAAAACCTGCTTCTTTACCTATTTCATTAAGTTTTTTCTTACTGCCACTTTTCATCAATGCTACAGCCTTGCGAACACGGTAAGGTGTCAATAAGGCTCTAAAGCCCTTCTGACAGTATTTATTGATTACATTTGATACTGTACGGGGAGAACTGTCTATAGCCTTTGCAAAATCATGTAAGCTGAGCTCTGGGTTTGTAATCAGCTCCTCATTTTCTAGAGCTTCAGTAATTTTTTCCAATACCTTACTTTCATGGGAAGAGGATTGTTCCATAAATGCCGAAAATTTTGTTGCGAGGTGAAGTTGAAAAAAAATAATTTGGGATAAAAAATCTTGATGTTTCAAAAACAGCTTTTGAAACATGTTTGAGGTTTAAGATAAAAATTTAAATAAGATTCCATACTTAATCTATTTTTTGTTTGGCGTATTCTGAGGGGCTTATCCCCATTTCTTTTTTAAATACAGTGAAAAAAGTTATTCTAGAGTTGAAACCTACGTCCATACACAATGATTCTATGGTAAATGTATCCAAATACCCCTCATCGATTTTACGAACAGCTTCCTGAACCCGAAGATAATTTATCCATTCCTTGAAACCTTTACCATAATGGTCTTTTAGATATGCTGATAGTTGTCTTTTTGAAACACCAATTTGAACAGCAAACTCACTAGCATTGATATCCTGCCTCAAATAGTATTTTTCCTCTAAAAATTGAGCTAGTTTTTCATTAGTATCAACCTGAGATATATTTTCTGCTATTGCAATGTCCTCGGAAACTTGGAGATTATTAGTGAGATTGATATGAATATTCTTTTCTAAATTCGTTGAAGGTCTATTACGAACATCTACTTTAGAAGATGATTCATGATATCCGTATACAAATTCGGGCTTGTACTGTATGTAAAAACTCAATCCTGCAATGGCTAAGAGAATACCATACAATAAAAACTGATAGACTATACCTCCAAATTGAATCCCCCTGTTGCTCAGTAATTCTAAAAAGAACGAACTAGCATGAGAAAAAACCAGTAATCCCATCAAAATGACCGATACATACAGCCAATTTTGAAGCTTATTTTTATCCACAGTTGTTAAAAAACCGGGATTCATACGGTTGATGATCGAAACGGAAACCATGTAATAGCCTAATTGAAGCAAAATCCTGACGCTATCCACTATATTCCCAGGAATAAGACCAACAGCCAATTCGTCCAGCAAGTGAGGATTTTGAACAATTTGTTCAGCAATTACTCTCTTTTCCTGCAAAGGCATGGCGTAGAAAGGAATCAACTCCACTATATGTAACATCCCAGGTAAAAAATGAATCCAATCCCAGCGCTGCAAACCATGGAGCTGTTTTACGGTATTTCGAACATAAAAATAAAATAAAGGCAAAGCGAAAAACATAAGCGGATTCACTGTTCGCAATAAAAACGGAGCTTTTAAAATAAATCCTGCTTTAAACCATAAAAAATAAACAAGAACAAACAAACTGTAAATCATCAACGATAGTCCCAATGTTCTGTTTTTAAGCAAAGTTAACTCTGGCTTAAGCGACAAGGATAATGCACTTATAAAAGCGAAGGACAAGAGAACAACAGCACCTAAATCAAATAAACTCATAACCAGCATAAAGTTAGAAACACCAATGAACTATTAGGATGTTTTATAACAAAGCTAAAATTACAACAAAATGACACTGTATGTAAACAGAATGCATAATATTAACCTAAGAAAAATTTAATCCTTCGATATTCCTTTTATGATAGTCGCTTGGGCAAACACCTTGTATTTTTTTAAAGACATTGTAAAAAGTAACCCTAGAATTAAAACCAGCTTGGTCAGACAAGGCTTCAATCGTGTAATTATTTAAGTATCCCTCGTCGATTTTTTCTTTTGCGAAGGAAGCGCGATAGCAGTTAATAAAGTCACTGTATCCTTTTCCTGTATGTTCATGAATCAGAGATGATAATTTTCTGCTAGATATATTGATAATCTTAGATAATTTTAAGAGGGTTAAGTCTTTTTGCAGATATAATTTATTCTGCCTTATAATCAAATCAATGGATTTAAACTGTTCATCTGATAGCGCTTGTTCATAATCATTTGCGTGTGAAGTTTCGGGAATTGACGTATTCTTGAATAAAGTAATCCAATGAAAATAACTTCTCCCTTTTTCTAAAGTGAGCTTGGTCTTCTGTGTTTCAAAGGTTGAGGTTGTAAATATTTGCTCTGGAAAAAGTCCTATATATAAATTCAATAATATGACTAGCAGATACATAGATACAAAGCAGAAGGTTGTGATAACTTGTGTCTCCCAAACTTCACGGATATCCAAAATTTGCTTATATGAAAACAGAATAAATATAAAGGCAATTCCAGCGAAGAAATATACCGATACCTTCAGCCACCCTAAAGAAGATAAATTCTTCCAAGCTTCCCATCTTTGAATCAATAGTTTTCCAGATAAAAAAGCATACACTATAAACGAAGACATCTTGAGAAAGGGCATCCAAGCAGTAGGAATATACCCTTCACCAATCAAATGAATCGCATCAGGGTTGGCCAGCAGCTGATTCATCAACTCCCAACGGCTCTGAGAATCCAATGTATAAATCGGAATATAGGATAGTAAAACCCCTAAAGCAGGTAGCAAATGGAAGCTATCCTTCCAAGTGACATGAATTGTGTTGGTGAGTGTATTTCTGAGGTACAAATAAAAGAGGGGTGCGATTAAAAAAAATGTTGGAGCGTAAGCGCGGAATGCAAAGGGAAATTTTAATAAAAATTCTCCCTCAATAAAAAATAAAAAACTGCCGACAAATACACTCAATGAAAACAAAGACCAACCAAAAAGGGCTAGAGGCTTTGTCAATTGACCTTTTTTTATGAATATAATCGCGTTGACCAGTGCAATAGCAATCAGTGTTATCCCAAAGAGTGTTTGCAATTCCATTGTGCGAAGGTTTTATGATGTAACTAATATATATGATGATTTTTATTCGTGCAACCAAAGAACTTAAAAATGTTCTAAAAAAAACAAGCGCTAACTCATATAAAATCATGACATAAATCACCTTTCACAAGATGTTTACATCTGAACTTTGGATAATTTTATTTCTACCCAAACATCATCCCATAGTACCGTTCAATTTTATTCTTTAATTCCCCTAAAGCCATCAACCCATTACTTCGCATATACTCTTTTCCATCCAACATTAACATAATACCTGGGATGGCCAACATCCGAAGCTGACCTGCCAATTCCCGGTTTTTTTCAGCTTCTATCCGAATAATTTCCAATAGAGGGAAATGATCTTTTACCATGGTCTCCACTTTGGGGTACAACATGGCACAGACTCCACAGGTATCTTGAAAAAAATAGATTAAGGTTGCTGGATGCTGCTGCAATAGCTGTCCAAACTCGTCTTGAGAAATGCACTTATTTATTTCCATTGAATCGTATAGTTCGTAATAAAGTTGACATGAACCAAATTGACTTTGTTATAAATCCACTGTGGCCTCATTTCCCCTTGCAACAAATTGATTTTACTCATCAAAAGCAAATGAAAATTTAACCCTTTTCCCCAGCTACTCGGATTATATCGCGTACCTATATTCCATTGTGCATAGGATGGGAAGGCAAATTTATTAATGGCTGCATTACTTGGATCCGGAAGAAAGTGTAGCCCCGCAAAACTATAAATCTGCAAATCATGTCTGGGCAAATTACGTTGATAAAATAACGTGAATGCGTTTACTTGATTAAATCCTTCATTCCGTTCTCTTGGAATAAAGGTAAAGAAAGGATCTTTTCCCCATTCTCTAGGGCTGAGAAACCTCCCTCGGCCGTCAATTCTCGTATAGGCCGTGAAAAACTGCATACGCGGATTTTTTATCCCCAACCGCCCTGAGATGACTACATTGATATCATCAGGGTTTTTAAAGCGCTTGATAGAATCAGGATTTCCACCATCTCCTATCCCGTTCTGCAAAATCAACTGCAAACCTGTCACTAAGGTATTTCTTCCCTCAGCCCTTCTCCAATCTTTGGTGACTTGGGAAAAAAGGGTATTCGAGATATTATCCACCAAGGTATTATTAACTTCAATAGCCATATCCTTAGTAGCCTGATGCCTCCAATCTACAATGGAAACCCATCGGCTACGCGTATTTCCTCTAAATTCGGATGGTTTGCCAAACTCAGACTGTCCCACAGGGTATAACCCAACAGATTCACCGATTTCAAACCATTCGGAAGTTGACCGAGGACTGATACGGGTAATCCCATAGGCATAAAAACTGTTTTTAGCATCGGGACTATAGCGTAACTGAATACCTTCAATAAATGTGGGAGATAGTCTCCCATCCTGAGGATTGATAAATGGGGTATTGATATCCATCCTACCCAAGATGGCTTGGAATTTCTCAGAATCGTAGCGCACTTGCAGTTCTTCCCACTTGCCAAAAAAGGTTTTCTCAGGATTCACCACATCAAACAACCCGACTTCATAACGGTTAAAGTTTCCCGTAATCGGGTCTCTATCCAAGAGATCAGAACTCCAAAGATTGGCAAACACTGTATAGCGGGTCGCTAGCGAAAACCCCTTATAAGATTTGGTATTTAATCGAACGAATCCACTTTGACCTAGTGCAAAATCACCCTTGAAGTCTTCCCAATAGCTGGTGGACATCCAATAATTTCTCAAGCCCAAGGTTCCCTCGATGGGAAACCCTGAACTTGACTTTTCTTCTTGTGCGTGGAGTTGTATAAGTACTAGTAAATTAAAAAAGCTTACTAAAATTAATTTTTTCATTTCGATGCAATCACTTCCCTTGCGGCTTTGATTGGTTTAAATGGTCCGAATTTATGTTGCTCTTCAGTAAATTCATCTGAGAATGGACCAAAAGGATGGTCTATCGGTTTTTTGGAGATATCGGGCCAATCTTTGGAAATATTTTTCTTGGGTCGCTCCATGCTATTGATATAAGCTGCCACATCCCAAGACTCTTCATCTGTCAGTAATGGCCTTTCAAAAGTTGCTCCTAAAGGCATATTCGTTTTTACATAACCAGCAAATCTTGACATCCTAAATAATCCTGCCCCATCATTGTAACTATGCTCTCCCCAAAGCGGGGGATAGACATACCCTGTTTTATCCGCTTTCATCATTCCTTGCCCATCTTCCATGTGACAGGACTGACATTGTTGTGCATAGACTGTTTTTCCTTTGACGGGATCAGCTGCACGATCTAAGAATGGCACCTCATAAATACCCGCACCTTTGGGAGTTTCTCCCTTGGGCACATCTTTACCCAACCATTCCATGTAGGCTACCATTGCAATCATTTCCTTGCTATTTACGTCCAAGGCTTTACCATTGAGCGAACGCTCGAAACAATCGTTGATTCGCTTGGGAATATCTTCGGACTGTCCAGATCGTGCACGTATTTTTGGATAGGTTGAAGATACGGCTGCATAGTTGTTGCCCAGAGGAGCCGTACCAGCATTCAAATGACAGTTTTGGCAATTCATACCATTGGATAGTTTCTTGACTTTACCATTAGGACCCAAATATTCTGATGTATTCGCTACCAGTTCTCTGCCATATTTGATGGCATCTGCATTGGGCTCCTCGTCAACTTTAGACCAATCCGGTGCTTGCCACATCCCCTCTTTCGGAACTACTCCTCTGTAGACTTCCACTACTGCTTGTATAATAGGCGTAGAAGATTCATTGGATTGTAAGCTAGGAAGGGACCCACCTGTAAATAAAAATACAGCGACACCAATCAGCAATGCAATTAGAAATGTCACTCCTACGAGGAGTCCCACGAGCAATGAAAGGATTTTCAGAAATGGTTCAAAGATATTTTTCATGGGCTATATGTTAATCCTATTTACAAAATTGAGAATTAAAATAAAAGCTTTGCTGTGACGTATGTCACACGAAAGAAAATATGGAGCGCGCAGATCTAGCAGATTGTACAGATTAGGCACAGATGAAAAGAAGATACAACAAATTTTGAAAAATAGATTTCTCTTGGATTGAGAAAATGCTGCCCTTTCAGGGCAGAAGAGGAGAGAGACTTGCTATCCACGGGTTGCAACCCGTGGTTACTATTGTTATGCCCCTTCAGGGCATTTGAAAAACCTTTATAAAAGTCACTGTCAGTGCTAACTGTTCACTTCTTACTGTTCGCCTCCAATGCCCGGTTAAAACCCACGACTATTGATACACGCTTCTCTGAGAAAATTAACCGAGAAATCATTTCAAAAATCTAATTCCCTAAGGGATTACAAATCCCCCCTTTATCTACCGACCGAGATTGCAAATCTCGGACAGCAGAACCACAATTCACTATTCACTGCTAGCTGTCAACTCCACGACTACCATTCAGCCCACTATCATTCCAAATTCATCATTCTTCATTCCCAACCACTGTTCACTGTTCACCTACGGAAGCAAGCGCTGAAAAAACCACTTTCTCTTCTACTCTGCCTTCGATGATAATCTGTTTTTCCTGGGAATGATGGGTTAGGTGGATAAGCTGTCCTGCAGAAATTTCAGCTTGATAGTTGACCAAAACAGCTTGGATAGTCCAATTTCGCTCCCGCATAAAGTCTTCTACCCAGCGAATGTAGCTCACATTATTGACATGATTATTCATATCCAAGTCCGAATACCTCACCTGAATGACCCCTGCATCCATCATATTTGGTAGAGTAACTACCTTAGCGGGTGTTAAGCTACTATCATTTACCATGGCAAATAATTCAGATGGCAGCACCCTATCAGGTCTTTGGGGACGCTTGCTTTGAATATCCAATAATAACCAAGCAGACATAGCAGTTGCCAAGACATTCCCTGCTGCATTAACTACTTGGAATTCTCTCAAAGCAAACAATTTGTCGATTCCCCTTCCTGCGGTCTTAACCGTGATTTTTTCCCCCCAGGATGGTAAGGAGTCAACCTTGATCTCAAAGCGGGACATGACCCACATATACCCAAGGTCAAAGAGGTTTTGACCAAAATCACGGCTATCTGCATGCCTCCAAGCCACCTCCTGCATCATATCTGCCAGGCAGGCCCATCGCAGCTTCCCTTGTGGGTCGATCTGAAATGACAAAACCTCAAAATCCTTCTCAAATTGAAATGATTGATTCATAGGCAGGAAGATAAATGAAAAGCCCCCGATTCACGCATCAGGGGCTATTTGCAAGCAAAGAGTAAAGAAATTGTTTAAACTTGCGTAAAAATACCAAACCCTACGAAGAAATGAAAGTCATTCAGTGGATTTACACGATTTATGCTGCGTTAATTTTCATTAGTCTGATGATGCTCTTAGGTCTTTTTGTGCTCATTCCCCTCCTCATCAGTCCCAAAGGAGGCAAAATCTCCTTCTTTTTTATTCGCTTCTGGGCCAAAACATGGTCCTTTTTATCAGGCATCCGTTACCAAATTGAAGGAAGAGAGCATATTCAGCCCCATACGCCCTACATCTACATTTTCAACCATCGCTCTTTCATCGATGCACCGGTCATACCTATAGCTATCCCTCAAGAGATCAGAGCAATCGGGAAGAAAGAACTCTCCAAAGTTCCCTTTTTTGGGCTATTCCTCTCAAGAGTAGCTGTCTGGGTAGATAGAAAAAGTCCTGAGTCTAGAAAAAAATCTGTTCAAAAACTCTTGGAAATCCTTCAAAATGGAATTTCCGTTGTCGTTGCTCCCGAAGGAACGAGGAATAATAGCGATCAAACATTGCTCCCATTTCAAAAGGGGGCTTTCCGTATTTCAGTAGATACTGGAATTTCCATTTTACCGATGGCTGTTATTGGATCTGACAAAATAATGAAGCGGGGTTCTATTTTATTAAAACCTGGAGTAGTTCGAATTTACTTTTCCGCACCAATAGACCCTAAACCTTACCAACCAAGCAATGACTACAATGGATTGATGGAAAAAAGCTACAATAGATTAGAAGCTATGATTTTAACGCATGAATAATGATCTCCCTCCAAGCCAGAAGTGACACCAGTTACAATTATATAGAATAAAAGCATTTATTTTTCGCCATAAATTGATATATATGCACAGAATAATCACTACAGGCACTCTTCTGTTGACTCTTTTTGCTATTGCTTCCTGTCAGCCCAAAGACACTAGAAATTCTGATTTGGGGACAGTAAAAGGCAAAATCCACCGAGTCAAAGCAGATGAATTCCTTAAAATCAGCACCGAAACTCCGGGGATATTTCTGGATGTTCGTACCCAAGCAGAATTCAATCAGTCAAAAATCCCCAATGCTGTCTTGATAGATATTTACCGCTCAGATTTTGAAACCAAAATCCAAGATCTCCCAAAGGACCAAGCCATTTATGTGTATTGTACAGTCGGGGCAAGAAGCATGCAAGCTGCTCGGATTTTGCAGAAAAATGGATTTGAAAAAATCTATAATTTGGAAGGTGGAATAGTAGATTGGGCACGATACCGCTATCCAATTACTCGCTAAAAAAAGAGGCTACCAAAATTGGCAGCCTCTTTAAGTTGTTGTTTTTGTGCATCGCAGAAAACCGACACAACGATTTTTAAATCAGGTCAGTAAGGATTACAACTGTTTGATTCTGATATTCCTAAACCAAACTTCATCTCCATGGTCCTGAAGGGAAATTCTTCCTTTCTTATATTTCCCAAACCCAGGCATGTCTTTAAACTTGCTATTGGCAATCATCTCTTCCCACTCAGGAGTCCACATAGTAGTGGATACCACCATGGTCCCGTTCAAATGCAATTCAAGATTTCCGTCTTTCGCTATAATTTCAGCTAGATTCCATTCTCCGACAGGCTTGGCCATCTCTTCACTAGATTCAATCAAATCATACAAATCACCCGCTCTGTGGGTTCTGATCTTAGCATCTGGATGTCCGTCATTATCCAATACCTGCATTTCAGGTCCTGTCATCCAAGGATAGGCATATTCTCCAGTATCCTGCACAAAAAACATGATGCCAGAATTACCGTCTTTTGAGATTTTCCACTCTACTTGAAAATGAAAATTGTCAAATTCACCTTCCGTAACAATGTCTCCTCCGTCAGCTGTCTGCCAATCTTTTTTATTGGTAGCATCCAAATAAATGGCGCCATCCTGAACTTTCCAAGCGGCACCTACTTCTTCCCCACCAAATTTCTTCCATCCATCAAAGGACTCTCCATCAAATAAATTCACCCAATCATTCGCAACAACTTCCTCCACTTCCTCGGTTACTTTTTCATCTGACGAGCCTCCACAGGCCATCAACATGGACGCACCTAATAATGCTATGTAAGCTGTATTTTTCATATTATCGCTTCAATAAAAGAACATATTTAATAATGGTTTCCACTTCCTCCTTCGCTAAATGAGGATGAGCCGGCATTTGAATTTCACCCCAGTTTCCCACATTCCCATTGATGACGTGTGCTGTCAACATTGCGATATTTTCAGGAGTATTTTCATATTTTTCTGCTACATCTGCGTAGGATGGACCAACGATTTTCCGCTCGATCATGTGACAGGCAGTACAACCAGCTTGCTTCGCTTTTGCCGAACCTTCAATAAAGATAGGATCGTCTTTGTATTTATCCTCCAAACTAACCTTTACAGGGGCTGCAGGTGTTGAACTGGCAGTTTCTGAGGAAGATCCGCCTCCGCTACAAGCAAAACTCAACGTAGCGATGGCCATCAAGCCGATTGATAATGATTTTAGTACTTTCATGATAATTCTATTTATTTGTTTTTTTAAATTCCCAATATCCGTTTGTTGAAGGACTCGTCTGCACCGGTTCCGGCAAAGTCATCAAAGGCTTTCTCAGTTACTCGAATGATATGATCTTGAATGAATGGAGCTCCTTCCTCAGCTCCCTGTTCAGGATGCTTGATGGCACATTCCCACTCCAATACAGCCCAACCATCATAATTATATTGAGAAAGTTTGCTAAAGATAGCACCAAAATCTACTTGTCCATCACCCAAGGAGCGGAATCTTCCAGCCCTTTCTACCCATCCCTGAAATCCACCATAGACACCTTGCTTCCCAGTAGGGTTAAATTCCGCATCTTTCACATGGAACATTTTGATGCGCTCATGGTAAAAATCGATAAATTGCACATAATCCAAACACTGTAATACAAAATGCGATGGATCATATAGAATATTGGCACGAGGATGCAGATCAACCTTTTCCAAGAATGTTTCAAAGGTGATCCCATCATGTAAATCTTCCCCTGGATGCAACTCGTAGCAAACATCTACTCCGTATTTGTCAAATTCATTCAAAATCGGCAACCAACGCTTAGCCAATTCATCAAAGGCAGTATCCACCAAACCAGCTGGTCTTTGAGGCCACGGGTATACCAAATGCCACATCAAAGCACCGGAAAATGTCGCATGTGCCTGTAACCCTAAGTTTGCGGAGGCTTTGGCTGCATACATCAATTGTTGGGTGGCCCATGCAGTTTTTGCTTGCAAGTCTCCAGCCATTTCTTTTGGTGCAAAACCATCAAACAACTCATTATAAGCAGGATGTACAGCCACTAACTGCCCTTGTAAGTGGGTTGAGAGTTCCGTGATTTCCATCCCTGTCTCTTCCACTATCCCTTTGATCTCATCTGCATAGGTCTGACTGTTAGCCGCCAACTCCAGATCAATCAAGCGCTTATCCCAAGAAGGAATTTGGACTCCCTTATAGCCTTTGGTGGCCATCCACTCGCAAATATTTTTCAGAGAATTAAAAGGAGCTTGATCATCAGCAAATTGCGCTAGAAAAATTGCAGGACCTTTGATAGTTTTCATGGATTTAGGTTTATTTAGGTGAAATTCATTTATTCAGCTGAAAGGCTAAATTAATAAAATCTGTATTGAAAGTACGTTTTCAGAATTGAATTAATCCCTCAGTACCTCAAAAGGTATCCACTTTTGACTGCTTTGATTGCTTTTTAAGACATGTTCAATAAATGCCATCCCGCGGATTCCATCTTCTGCACCTGGAAAATCCAACCATTCAGGCTGAGGCACTATCCCTTTTCGCTGGGCATAAATCGTCCGAGCAAAATTTCTGTAAATATTGGCAAATGCTTCAATATATCCTTCTGGGTGTCCTGCGGGCGTCCGGGTATTTGCCTGTGCTAAACTTCCCAAATAAGAAGTCCCAGCTCTGAAAACTTCAGCAGGTCTATCTGGCCATCGGGCCACCAACGAATTATTCAACTCCTGTTCCCATTCCAAGCCTCCTTTATCTCCATACACCCGAATTTTGAGGTTGTTTTCAGCACCTGTATTAATCTGGGAGGCTGTCAAAACCCCATTTGCGTCATTGGAGAATTGAAGTAACAATGCCCCATCATCATCGATGTGACGACCTGCCACTTTAGTATGCAAGGAAGCACAAAGCGCTGTTACTTCAAGACCTGTGACATACTCTGCCATATTGAAGGCATGTGTTCCTATGTCACCAAAACAACCTGCTTTTCCATTTCTAGCAGGATCCGTCCTCCAAGAAGCTTGCTTGTTTTCATGCTCCAATAATCTATATAACCAGCCCTGCGGATATTCCACATATACTTTCTTCACTGTACCAATTTCACCTTCTGCAATCATTTGCTTCATTTGTTTGATCATTGGATAACCTGTATAGGTATGCGTGAGGCAAAATAACGAGGTACTGGATTGAATACACTTGTATAAACTCACCGCTTCCTCGTAGGTCAAAGTCATAGGCTTGTCCAACACCACGTGAAAACCTGCTTCAAGTGCTTTTTTAGCAGGGTCATAATGCACATTATTTGGAGTAACAATACAAACAATGTCAATCCTTTGCTCTTCGGGAAGTTCCAATTCTTTAGCAAACATCTCATCATAATGGCTGTACACTCTTGAGGGATGAAGCATAAGCTCCTCCCCCGCTTGCCTGGATTTCTCAGGATTACTGCTGAACACTCCTGCAACAAGTTCGATTAGACCATCCATTAATGCAGCATTTCTGTGAATTGCACCTATAAAAGCCCCCGGCCCTCCACCAATCATTCCCATTTTCAACTTTTTCATAGTTTTCATTGTGTGTTGTGGTTGTTTTTTTTGAAGAGTTTTTATTTGTTTTTAAACGATCACCTGCATTTTTTATCTCTCCATTGTTCTAAAATTAAATGTTCAATCATTTTTTTTGGACAAAATCAAATGGATACAGTAAAGAAGGTTCAAACTTATTCAATCGATTGAAATCACTACTAACTTAGATATAGATAAGTAATCATGCATTTAAGTTAAGTTGATTTTCATGCAAAACTGTGTTCAACCTGTATCAATTGCTGAATGATTTTATGAACGGTTGAGCTTCATTCAGGCAAAATCCACAATTTGAAACATGAAAGCGCAGTATTTTCTAATTCTAAGGGGGTAAAAACCAAATGTACCAATATAGATGTTCGAAAAGTGTTCAAACAGGCTGGAAAGGCACTTTTGTAAAAAACCAGATGTACCAAGTGGGGGAATTTGATTGAATTATGGTTATATTTTTTAAAGGGGTTTTAAATAATAGTGTAATTGCTTTTAAAGAATGGCGCCGGTGGGTGCTGGATATGGGGTGGGATAGTCTAAAAAACTCCAAAAAAACGCTTAAATGATACTTTTAGCCTGCTTTTTTCTTCTCAGCCGGACTGAGGAGGTCTAGGGCTGTCTGCTGGGCCTGGAGGGCCATCCGCTGTGCTTCTATCACCTCCTGGAGTGCATCTATCAACCGCTCCTTTTCCTCACAATTTTGGCATATTGTTGGAGTTGGGCTTACAGTTGGGCTTACATTTTTGGCCAAAGTTGGGCTTACATTTCCCGATTTACGGGGTGGGCTAGTTTCAAAATTACTATCGTTAACTAGTGGTTTTTGGGGTTTAGCTATAGGGGTACTTGCAAAAATATCCTTTGTTTCTCCAAAAATAAACCATGGATCCACCAAATAATATATACAGAATTTCTGAATGTGTTCAGCGCTTAGATTTATTCTATTTTTCAGTAATTCTGAAAAATAAGATGGGCTCATGCCTATTTTTTCGGCTATTTCCTTTTTAGATGCTGCTTTTTTATCATTTAGCAACGTATCTACAGCAATTTTAAAATGCTGATGTACAGTACTTTCCATTATTCTGCAATTTAAATTTCAGAAATACTTTATTTTTTATTTGCCAAAATTCAGACATTCTGTATATTTGAACATCAAAGAATAAACAATATGAGCAAAGATACAAGGAAAAAAACCAAACGTACCAAAAAGTTTTACAGACTGACCGCTGAGGAAGTGGCAGAGCTGGCAGGATGCTCGGTAAGCTATGTAAAGAAGCTACGTGCTGAGCTGGTCAATACCAATACCCCATTAGCCAAGCAGGTACTTGCTATAGAGCTGCTCTCCAATGATGGCCATAAGGCCGTGATCAAGGAGATAGAGCGCATTGTGTCCTAATCCGTAACCTCCTTTTTAACCACTCAGCCATGCAATACTTAGACGGTCTTTTATGCCTTGAATACTCTGAACTAGTACCTGAAATACTTACTAAAGAGGTATACGATGCTTCAAAATTCAGAGGTAACATAAAAGTACATGGACTTGGGGGTAATGGCCGTAAAGTACTGGTAGAATACGAGTCTATGCCTTCCAAGTACAAGGCTAAAGTACGTGAAATCTACGGTGACCCCTATCTATATGCATCTCGGATGCCTATCATCAATGCCGTAGTATGGGACAATGCCGCACATAGGTACTACACAGATTACACACTTCCCACCGGGGATAAGCTACCAAATACCGATACGGACCTCAGGGGTAAAGCACAGATCAATTATGTGCACCGCTACACGGAGGCTGCCAGCTGGCTTAATATGCTCCTACGCATGACAGGGGATAAGGCAGCACTTAAGCGGGAATTGAATATCTCTGTTATGCAGTTTTGGGACGAGGCTACGGATATCATCAGGCGCAAAGGTGTCAATATCCCTGTCAATGCCAAGAGGCTAAAGGAAAAGCTTAAGGTGTATGCGCAGGATGGCTATGAGTCATTGATAGAAGTCCACAAGTTTGGCAACGACTATTCCAAAAAGGTCAAAGATGATGTAGCTGAGTCTCTGCTTAAAGGCATGCTGAGCCTCCGCAATAAGCATGACGACACTGTGATCGCATCGGCTTACAATGACTGGGCTATCGAGACCGGACGGGAGACGATCAGCCCGGGGACTGTGGGGTACTGGCGGAAAAAGTGGGCCAATTACCTGCTTTTGGAGCGTGAGGGTATGGGTACGCTATACACCAAAGTAAGTAAGCAAGGCCAGCGCAAGCGCCCATCTGCTCCCCTACTTCGGGTCAATAGTGACGATAACGTATTTGATGCATTCTTTTTTATGCCTGCCTATGAGGTGACGCTATCGGATGGCAGTAAGAAAAAGTACAAGGAAAATCAATGGTTTCGCCCCGTATTATACGTGGTCATGGATGCCTTCAATGATTATCCACTAGGCTATGCCGTAGGTCCTAGCGTTACCAAAGAACTCATAAAAGAAGCTTACCGCAACGCCCAGCGACATGTGCAGGGACTTACTGGAGATGCCTACCTATGGCAGGAAATACAGACGGACAGATGGGGGGTGAGTGGCAAGAATACCACAGACCTAGAGGGCTTCTACAGTTCTATGGCCACTTTCGTACCGGCTGCGCTCAAAAACAAGCAGACCAAATACATCGAGCGGGCATTTGGCGTGGTGTGGCATCAGGAGCTAAAGAAGCTATTTCCGAAGAACTACTCCGGACACAATGTGACTGCCAAGGAAAAGCTCAACACCGAAATACTCAATCCAAAGGATTTTCCAACGATCGAGGAAGGCTGGTCCATGATCGAGGAGTTTATCAACAGACTACGGCTAAGCAAGCGGCAAGGCTCTGACAAGAACCGTCTGGAGGAATGGGTAGAAGCCTTCCAAGCTTCTGATAAGTCCAAAAAGCAACTACTCACCCCTGCGGATAGGCTACAGATATTCGGTAAGGTACATGAGCATCTCAACCAAATCACTGCTAAGGGCATCACCCCTACGCTACTGGGCGAAAAGCGCATCTACGAACTGAGCCAGCAGCAGATTTTTGAGCATATAGGTAAGCGGGTGCAGGTGATCTATGATGAGCAGGACTTGTCAGAAGTACTCATTACAGATGGCAAATCGCTCCGCTTTACAGCCAAAGAATACAAGCTACTACCTTCTGCCATTGCAGACTATGAGGAGGGAGACCGTGAGCGGATCAACGGCTTACTCTTGGAGAAAAAGACCATACTTCCAGCCATCCAGAAGTTTGGTGAAGACTGGAAAAGTGATCTTGAGCGAGCGGGTATCGATGCCGAAAGCCGCCTCCTAGGTGGAGTCATGCAGAAGAGTATCACCCACAGTGACCAAAAAGCACTTTTAGAAAACAGCTACAAAAAGCCCAAAAAACAGCAAGACCAACAGGAAGACAATATCGATTACTACGGAATGTATTAAAAACAGGCAGTCCAGGAGTGCAGCCCTGTCCTGCCAAAAAGTAACTATAAACCAAATAAAAAAGCAATGACAAAAGAAACGATTTCTATCGAAACAAAACAGCAAATCGCCGATGATCTGCGCAAGTATGTGGAAGTAAGTTCTGGAGGATCGGCCAACAGGGCTTCCAAAATGCTCTCTGGTATCTCGAATGCGTACATATCTAATATGCTCAACGGTAAGTGGGATATGATCTCTGATGAAGCGTGGAGAAATGTACAAAAGCAGGTATCCAATATCGCCGGGACTGCATGGGTGACAGTAGAGACACGCTCCAGCCGTATGATTGGACATCTATTTTCAGACGCCAAAAATCACGCCCTCACCTTTGGGGTAATCGGTGATGCAGGTACTGGCAAAACGCATACCTGTAAGCATTGGGAGCATGAGGAGAATACGTTTATCGTGAGCTGCTCTGAGTTTATGAACCGTAAGACCTTCCTTGCTGAGCTGCTCCGCAAGATGGGCAAGGACTCGGGAGGCTATACCGTGGGTGAGATGATGTCACAGGTCATCAGTCAGGTCCGCAAGGTAGAGCAGCCCCTTATCGTTTTGGATGAAGCCGATAAGCTCACAGACCAGGTATTCTACTTTTTCATCACACTGTACAATCATTTGGAAGGTAAGTGCGGTATCATCCTACTCGCTACCGACTATCTCGAAAAGCGTGTAGAACGTGGCCTAAGGCTCAACAAAAAGGGATATAAGGAGATATACAGCCGATTGGGTAGAAAATTCCTAGAAGTACCTCGTCCAAGTGTGGGAGACCAAAAAGCCGTCATTACAGCCAACGGTATCAGCGATCCTACGACTATCACAGCCATCATCAATGATGCGGATAATGACCTTCGGCGGGTGGAAAGGCTGGTACATGCCAATCGTAGAAAGGGGGTGCAACATGGCTAAGAAGGTAAGTCAGATAGAGACCTTCCGTCAGGAAAAAGAGCGGCTAAAGGTGCAGGTGCTCAATCTGCTTGGGTGGAGTGAGCTAGCCTACGGAGAATTTCAAGAGGCTTGCGGCATTGCCTACCTGAGATATAACTACGGCAATATCCCGATGATCAATGAGCTGCCAAGCCATAAGGCCTTTTGGTCATGGTGGCTCGTCCACTGGGCGGCTAGAGACCGTGAGTTTGTGGAGATGTCTGGGCTACTCTTCCGGGATGAGCTCGAAGGCTTCTATCGTGAGCTACACAATCCCGAGAGTGTGCAGTTTCGCCCACATGCGGCTATACTGGAAGATACCTGGCGCAACATGATCCATGGACTTGTCAAGGAGGCTGTGAGATGAGTAATATAGAAATAGCCGTATTGGTAGCCTCTGAGATGGGATTAAGCTATGAGGCTATCATCACTCCCAACAGGGTATCCAAGCTGGTAGATTGTAGGCGAATGATAGCCCTCATACTTGCTAATAGAGGAGTCAATAGTCAGGAAATAGGGCAAGTCCTCAGCAGGGACCGCACTACCATACTGCATCATATCGACACGATGAAGTCATATCTGATGATCTATCAGAGCTACCGCAATACCTACCAATCCCTCATGCAAAAGATAGAAAGCCATGAAAATCAAACTCAATAAATCACAGCTGGAAGCACTTCGCGTACTCCTCACCAAGATGATACATCTACATACACCCAAGGATATGGCCGAAAATCTCCTAGATACGCTTGTAAGGCAGGTGCTCGAAAAGGTCACCATCAAGCTGGCTAAGTCGCTTTCCGAGCACAAGGTAAAGCACACATTGAGCCTATCTCATAGCGAGGCTATGGGATTGCACCTGTGGTTTCATCAGCTGGTGACTGAGGAAATTTGGAGCGACTATCAGTATGAGGCGATTGTATGTAGAAATATCGTGGCTGAGATAGATCGGGAGTACGCTTGATAGAAGCGAGAGACGAGAAGCGAGAGATTAGAAAAAAGAGACAAGAAACAAGATGAAACCCCATTACCTAATTAAGTACAAGCCCAAATGGATGGAACGAGACATGTTTAAACCATTCGAAACTACCATCGCAGCTGCATCAAAAGAGCACGCTAAGATTTGGTTTTCGGAATTCTATCCACAAGCCAATATTGTATCAATCAAAACACTTAAAACCAATACCAAATGAAAATCACAAAACAGAAGTCCTCTGACAAGCTGTGGCTTGATGAGGCAGGGACTACGATCCCGTATGAGCGTACAACCAAGTACGAGAGAGCCGCTGAAAATGCCATACACAAGCTAGCGGTCACGGCCTACGATCTGCATACCAAGCTGAGCGCCTACAAGGAAAAGGTACGTGAAGAAGCTGAGCGATTATATGAGTTATTTACCAAAGAAAACGGCACTATCGGCAAGGGCAAGGGGTCTGCTACCTTCTATAATTTTGACCGCTCTATCAAGGTGATGGTCAAAGTGAATGACCAAATTACTTTCGACGAAAACACCATTCAGCTGGCTAAAGAGAAGCTTGACGAGCTGCTTTCCGATGGACTGGTAGGTGCGAAGGATTTTGTGAAACCCATGGTGATGGAAGCCTTTCAGACAAGCGCCGGGAAGCTGGATACCAAGCGTGTATTGGGATTGAAGAGACACGCCAGCCGTGTGAAGGATGCCCGATACGATGAGGCTATGGCGCTTATAGACCGATCTGTAAGGAGGCCATCCACCCGAGAGTATTACCAGATATGGGTGCGAGACGATCAGGGAGAGTATCAGGATATACAACTCAACTTTGCGAGCATATGAGCATGATACTGTTTGGAGCTGTGCAGGATGCTTTTAAACTCATCAGGGATGAGCGGCAGCGGCAGATTAGGATAGAGGGCTTTACACCCGAGTATGATCATGCATTCAACGATTATGGCAACCTCATACTGGCGGCTGCTTCCTATGAGATGGAGCCCAAGGATCGCAACGGCGTACCGCATTGCTGGCCCTATAAGGAAAGCAGCTGGAAGCCGGGAGAGCCTACCACCGAAGGCAGGATACGGGAGCTGGTCAAGGCTGGGGCACTGTATATGGCAGCTAGCGAGCTGATGGAATTACAATCCAACGAAACAGCGCTCAAGTATGCCGTGTGTGAAAAAATGGACCTGATGGCTGAGAAAATAGCTTGGTTGATGATCGAACAAAAGCGGGTACAGTCATGAAACTAAGTCCCTGCTGCAATTCGCCTAACCTAATTGTCCATGAAAATGCAGATCAGTGCTACCGGGGTAGGATAGACCTAACCATATGCGGTAGCTGTAAAAAAGTAATCAGACAACAAATCATTAGATGAAAGTATTAGGCGTAAAGCAATTCCATCAGATGCGCTTTCAGTTTCTCCCGGTACCGGAAGCCTGGGCAGGTACATTGGGGAAGGTTCCGCATAATTTTATAGCAGTGATATACGGATTTTCTGGCAATGGTAAGACGGAGTTTGTGGTGCAGCTGGCCAAGATGCTGGCACTGCTCAATAAGAAGGTAGGGTGGCTGAGTTATGAGCAGCGCCACGGCTCCGACTTCCAGATGTCTACTAAGCGCAACAATATGGAGGAAGTCACGGGATACTTCTACCCGATCGACCCCATAGCAGGCATCCCAGAAGGCAAAAGCCTGATCGAAGACCTGGACGATTACCTGCGCAAGCGCAGTAGCCCGGATGTGGTAGTCATCGACTCGATTGATTACACGGGCTTTGATTGGGAGGATTATGTGATGCTCAAGAATAGGTACGGACACAAAAAGACCTTTCTATTCATCGCCCACAGCACCAAGAGCGGCACGATCAAGAAGGCTATCAGCGAGCGGATCATCTTCGATGGGGGGATGGGCATCTTTGTAAGTCACTATATCGCCACTCCTATTAAAAATCGCTACGGGGGCTTTGAGCCTTACATCGTCTGGGAAGACAGGGCGAGGATTGTCAACCCGGCATTCTTCGCTGCCAGGCTACAGCAGGATGCGCCTCCCAAGACCAAGGGGAAGCGGCAGAAAAAACCACCCGAAGAGGAAGGGTACAGTGCAAATCCTACCGCCAAAGATGGGGGGTATCCGCACAAAAACACAACGAAAGAAGGGGGGGTAGAAGCACAAAACCCCAAAGATAAGGGGGGGGGTAGAAGCAAAAAAACACACCAAAACACAGGGGTATGACACAAATAAAGTACACAATTACAGCCGCCAAATTCACTGGAAAGCTCGTTTTTGGCTATTCTAACGGCCTTTTGACCTACTTCGAAAACGCCGCAGAAATGAAGGATGCAAATTACAGGTGGATTTTGGAAAATATGCCACTCATTCCGGAGCAATTGAAGAAACTCGCAGATGCCATTCCGGCCAAAATGGAAGTGGTACCAGAGGACCTGAGCTTTGATGCTTTTTGGAATGCATACAACAAAAAAGCCAACCGCCACCGATGCGAACCGCTATGGGCAAAAATGAGCGATGCAGACAGGATTGAGTGCCTGTCGAGTATCAAGCCGTATGATGCCTATCTCAAGCGGGTAAGCTATCGGGCTAAGCTCGATCCGGAAAACTACCTGAAAAAGGAAGCTTATAGGAATCAGTGGAGCAGCTTGACGAGCTGAGAGTAGAGATTAGAAGCGAGAAGCGAGAGATTAGAGATTAGAAATTAGAGACAAGAAACAAGAAACAAGAGAAACCATGATTAAAATTCACGAGATTATCGAACAGGGAGCGGAAGCCAGGGCATTGGAGATGCTGGGCAAGGAGCGAATGGAGAGTGCACCGGCGGCAGCGGATGCTATCAAGACAGATTTCAAAGCAGGGGCGGACTTTATCATAGAGCAGGTCTTAGGCTTGCAAAATCAATATCCACTGATCGGGATCGTCACCATCCAAGGAGACCCCAATGATGAGGAAAAGCGCATGGTGTCCGCCAAGACCACGGGTATCAAGGTCATCGAGCTAATGGATGTGATGCAGCAGTTTATCCAGGGCACGATGGATAGAAATGGACTGGACTTCAAGCTGGTCATGATGCCACGGGCAGAGGCGGCACGCAGAGAGGCCTTCCAAGCGAGTCTGGAAGTAGTCAAGGAATCCACCAAACTCAAGACCAACTGATGACAGGACAGCAAATCAAATACGTCAGGATGCTGCTCGGTAAGGCAGGACTGGCGGACCAGAAGGAGGAAATCGTCCTACAGGTCTCTGAGGGTAGGACCAAGCACCTCAGAGACCTCACACAGGAAGAAGCCAAGATACTGATCGGCATGCTCAACTCCGAGGACAAGGCCGTCAAAGACCGCATGGTCAATAAGCTCATCAGTATGGCCCACGAGATGGGATGGACCAAAGAGCCCGGCAAGATCAATATGGAGCAGGTCAACGGATGGGCTATCAAGTACGGCCCGGTCAAAAAGAAACCCGACCACATGACCATCAAGGAGCTCGCAGCCACGGTGACTGCCTTTGAAAAGGTGTATTTAAAGTTTTTAAAGGGGGTTTAAAAGAGAAGCGAGAGATTAGACTTGCCTGCTGCAAGCAGGAGCGAGAGACTAGACATTAGAAACAAGAGACTATGAATGAGATATTATTAATCTATCTGACGGTGACATTGGGAGCGCTGAGTATAGGACTGGCGATCGGGTACTTTGTGGGTAAGGCGGTGGTCAACCATGAAGTGAGTGAGTACATCGAGCACAATCCCTTTGCGCCCTGCTATGAGCTGGGGGACGACCTCTTTCCGGAGCAAATGCCCGAGATGCTGGAAGTCCCCGAGCGAGAGCGCTGGAAGCGGAAGAGCAGTATCATCCGCAAGCACTGGGGCAAGCTCAGGAATATGAATTAGTACTGACTGCCAACGTGGTTGCGCTTGGCGCAGTGGCGGTTTTCGGAGCACAGAACTGTCAATATACCACAAAAGCCGATGCGAGGCACAAAGCTCAATTAAGCACTAAACCCGCCATTGAGCCAAACGCATGTTATCGGTTCGTGCTTCATTGTCAAAATAATTTTAAACTTAAAAAATAAACACAATGTCAAACATCAAATTTTTCAAAGACCATGCAGGTCACAATTCTGCATACAGATTAAACTTTGGAGAGGAGGGTAGTAAAGATTGGAATGGAACAGCTATTCTTTTTGCGGGGTATATGTTTCCCATTTCAAAACATGCAATAATGTTAGTTGAGTTCAACAAACTTCCACACTTCTTTGAGGAGTTTGATTATCACAATTTATGGAGAAACATTCAGGGTTTTTGTGAAGAAATCACAGAGGAAGAGTTCAATAAGATTGCTAATGAAAAATTCCTGTCAATTGTGTCGGGTTCTTAGCATGACCGATAACGCCGAGATTGGGGGCGTTTCAATGCCCCTAATCGAACGTTGGCAGGCGGTACACAAAAAAAAATCAAATCAACATGTACCATTTTTTATTTTTTCTCGTACATTAGCAGTGTCAAGACTTCTTAATCACAGGGGCAGCGAGAGTTGCCCGACACTGCTGCCGGGTTTTTTTATGCCCGATAGTTAAAAATAGCGGTGCCTAACCCCGTTCCATGGTTGTAATGGCTATGGAAGCCCTTGTGAGAGGTCTTGACAGCGGGAAGTGGGCACCGTCCCTTTTTATGTGCCTCCGAGGATAGGGATTATCCAAATGTCAAAATCTCACGATTATGTTACAATCAATTCAAGGCCCAGCTCAGGCCAAAAATGAGCGAAGAATAACCTCTCTCGAAATGGCTGAAATTACTCAGACCCTTCACAAAAACTTACTACAGTCAATTAGGAATCAGGAAGTAAGCTGGAAGAAAGTTACTGGGCTGAATTTTCAGCCCATTGAATACATTGACTCCAGAGGACGAAAGAAACCAATGTACCTGTTAAATCAAGCAGAAAGCCTTTACATCGCATCCAAGTTTAATGACGAAGTGCGTGCAAGGCTGGTCGTGCGATGGATGGAATTGGAGCTGGAGAATAAAGCGCTTAAGAAAAGGCTTAATCTCCGGGAGGACGAGCAGCAGTTGTTGTCATTGATTGACAAGTGGCTGATCCTTGGTGATCAGGTCAAGATAGCCAATGACCTCGGTGTGTCACCTAAGACGGTATCTAAGGTCAAGTGCGGCCACACCCGCTCCAAGCGTATCTTGGCTGCTCTGGTGGATCGGGCACTGTACAATAAGCGCACAGGTATTCAGTTGGTTATCGGCTATGATGTCGATATGGTATCTCAGTCACTCCATAAGCTGCAGTGATATGGTAAGATTTGAAGAAGAAGGCATGGTGATCTTTATTCCCAAGGCGGATGTAGAGAGTCACCGCAATTACCTGGACAGCATCATACAGGTGATGAAGATGAAAGACACCAATAGCGGAGATACCGGAGAGGTAGATTATTGGATGCTTGACTTACTGCAAAATATGGTGCAAATTGACACTCAATCTTTAACCCGGAGGGCTTAGCCCTCCATAAATTTTCTTAATAAATGGATGCACAAACAATTTTAATTATTCAATTCCTGTTAGGTATGACAATTTTAATTGTCTATTTCATGCTAGCTTATAATGTCGGTAAAATTGCTAAAAGCTTAAAAAAAGATGAAGAAAATCTCTTTTATGATTATGTAAAACATCTTTCTTTTAACGATCAAGAGGCTGCACACAAAGCTTTAAATGAATTTATATGGACTCAATTACATGAAATTCAACTAAAAAAAGTTTTGCCTGAGCAAAGGCAAAAAAAGTATGATGATGTTAAAGTAATCTATGAAAAGTATTACAAACAGATCGGCAAAGATTTTCCTCCTTTGCTAGAGTATGAAGAAGGAAATTGGATTTTAAAAAAATAATCCCAAGCCCCTCCCCGTCGGAGGGGCTTTTTTTATGTGGAAAACTTTAGGTTTGGGGGTTTTTTATGGGTTGTGATTAATCGGTACTTTGCGGTATGCGTGGACAGAAGGCATTGTATGACGATATGATCCCCAGCTCGATAGCATCCCCGGGCAGGCAGTCCCAGCGCAATATGTACTTGGAAGAGCGTGATCATGCGATGTGCTGTAGATTTTATTACCATGCGCATATCTGTCGCCGTCGGTATGACGACTGTCTGTCGGAGCTGAGTCGGGAGTTTTTTATCACGCCGCAGGTGATCACCAAGCGGCTGATGCGAAAGGATGCGGTAATCCGTGAGCTGATCACGGCCAAGACGAGTGCCGGGATGCTGCGCAAGATGTATCCCTTTTTTGTCTGGACAAATTAGCGAGGTTAAAGTGGTTTATAGTGAGAACAAAGCAAAAGCCCGGCTCAGTGAGTCGGGCTTTTCTCTTTTACTTCTGATCGTGGTAGCTGGTCCGGAAGGGAATGGCGACTACCTTGGGTCCCATGCGAGGCTCTTCACGCAGCTGCTGCTGGGAAAAGTAGTTGAATCGCCTGCTGCCGTCATCCCATCCCTGGAATGCTGCCTCCAGCTTATCGACCAGGTCGAAGTATGCGAGGCTTTCTTCCCTGTCGGGCTCGGGGGTGATACTTGAGGTATTGCCTGAGAAGTCCCATCCTAGGCGAAAGGTGACGAGTAGCTGCTTGTGGAGATTGGAGCGGTGATTTTCCTGCGTGCTGGTGACCTGCATTGATATGAGGCATGCAGGCCAAGCCACTGGCGGACGCTCGTAGTTGAATTGGCCCTTGTCCAGGTCCACGTACTTGATCTCTGGGAGTTGGTCGGCGATCCGTGCGAGGATGGCCTCATAGATGAATTTCATGATGTGTTAGGATTTAGAATTGTAAAATGCCCGTAGTCGCTCCATGATCCGTGCATTGAGTATGGGCGATGGTCCCATAAACTGCCGCTTGGGCATGGTGATGCTGTGGGCTTTGAATGTGAGTCCCTTGCCTGCGGTGGTGCCCTTCTTATAAAGTCCCATCCCTCCAAAAGCTTTGGATTTAGGTCCTTTCTTATACCTGTTGCGGACAAAGGTCTCCGATCGTGCGGCCTTTTGGATGGTACCGCCTTCGTTGTGGATTTGGGCGTAGGGCACCTGCGGTGATCCTGCCCGGATGCGTACCAGTGATGGGGTGACTTCTGATGGATGGATAGAGCGGAATAGGTTGTGTGACTGCATGAGCAGGCGGTGCGGTTTTTTGTCTTTGCGCTTGGGCCAAGGCACACCATCCCAGTCTGCGTTGGTAAATCGCTCCTGAAAATGCTCCACGGCAGTCTCGGCGATGATGGTAGGGAACTGCCTGAACTTATTGTCAAATCTGTCAAACCAAAGGTTTATTTGCTCGCTTTTGGAACTCATATCAAAGGATTTACGTATATTTGTAATGAAGTAGAAGGGGGGAGCAACCGTAAGCCTTGAGAGCGGAGGGGCCAAGTTTCGCGGGCTACTCTTCTACTTAAGCTCTCAGAGCCATCCGACACCTGTCAGATGGCTTATTTTTTTACAGGTATTCCCCTTCTGTGTCTGAATAGGTCATTTACTTTTCGATTGGCATCAGTAGTATTTTCGATGCTGGCAGGATACCAGGTTTTCACCTCCAGATTTCCCATCTCATCCAGCTCGGCGACTACTTTTAGGATGACATTGTTGTAATACTTGAGGTACACATAGCTGTCAAATCTAGCTCCCTTCTCATCATTGATCCATACTTCATCAGGATTACGGAGGACCTCAGGGATAGCCTGAATGAATTGGTGTCTATCCACGTAATTCTCATCATTGGGATTTGTGTGAGTTGTCACAGTTTTCTTGTTCATTTCCAACTCTCGACCTGCATAGTCTGTAAAGAGGAGCTTTCTGTTAGACACTTTATGGTCTTCTATGAATCTGTCTATGACATCCCTGCTGATGGCATTTTCCCAGGTATCTTTTCCTTTGAGGGCCTGCTCTTCCAAGATACCATTCATTCCCCAATCGTCGTGATACATTTCGCCTGCCTTTTTGAGCACCTTATCGGGATTTTGGCTGTAAAACTGGCTTCGCTTGAATACTTCCTGTGTATCGGCCTTATTGTATCCAAATCCACTTTTGGCGGCTTTGACCCATTCGTCCGATTGCAGGAAGAGTTCGTATTTGGCCATAGACGTCTCTACTTGATCTGCCGTGACATCATTGGCCATACGTGGCACGATGTAGCAGCGACATCCCCAGCCGTTGGGAGGGAATATTTTTTTCCATACGGGATTGAGCACACCCGGACTGCTGTAGACGGGAAACACTGCATCGTGCAATAGCCTGTGAGAATCCCTAACCCTATCGTCCCCGATGGTCTTGTACATCCAATACGGAAAGGTATTGGCCTGCTCCAGAAGTCTGTAATAAGTAGCGGACAACTGCCCGACCTGGTAGGCTGTGGCGTATTCGGTCGCAAGCCATGTGTCATTTTTGACCCCAAACTTAGTCTCTACCATGCGCTTGAAGTCCTGGAAGCTTTTGGCCTTGCGGAATAGTTCGTTTACTTCATTGCTCTGATAAGCGGCCTTGACGGTCGAAAATTGGAATATATTCAGCTCGTAAGCTACGGAAGCCTTGGGTGTGAGTGTGTGATATTCCACTCCAATAGAGGCCAGCTTGACCAGTTGATCACCCATCCATCCAGTCTGGAATCCTTTGCTGAGTATCCTGATATTGGACTCGACAAATGAGGGATAGATCGATACCGATCCTTTGGCCTTCCATACTTGGTTGATGATGCTGCTGTAATCATTGCGGTCCTCCTTCGCCAGTGTGATCGTGTGGTGATTGCCACAGCAGTCCGTCATCTCCATCGCCCCGGTCTTGTCTGCCGGGGCGAGTCCGAAAAAACTTCCCACGAGTTCGATGATCTTCCCCGCAAAGCTGAGTTGCTCGGTTTCGCTTTCTTTGGCGGTTGTAGGCTTGTTTTTGGCCTCGGGCTTGTCTTTGCCTTTCTCCACAGGCGTTGGGCTCTCTTCGGGCTTATTTTGGGCCTCTTTGAGCTTATCATAGTTGGCAGGCTTGGGCACGCCGTAGTTTTCGTACCAGAAGTCATCCTCTATCGGTAATCCTATGTCTTGGGCCAGTGAGCGATGGATGTCGTAAGACTCCTTTTTGGTGAGCTCATTGTCCTCACCTACGATGATGAATGAACCCTTGTCTACTGGAAATCCATGCGCCGATAGGATGCGTCTAAATCTGCTGTTCAATACCCTCTTGACAAAATCAAGGTCGCTTTCCATCTTCCGCTCATCCTGATCGGCGTGGGTCTTGGACTGCGCATAGCCGCTACTGGAAGATGCCTCCGTAGTCTCGGTACTGCCCAGATAGGTCTTGGACATCTCCCGATTAAGCAAGCTGATAAAGTTGGCTTGCAGGTCACCGGTGGCATTGGACTTATTCTCAAGCAAGGTCACCTTGGTACCTGCCGGGCGTACCAGTGCCCCACCCGATCCTAGTGCATTGATGGCTTCGAGTAGCTTGAGCCGCTGCTGCTCGTCAAATCCATCCCACTCAGCATCGACCAGAGGATTGCCAAACACTTGCACAAAAAGGGCATAATCTCCCAATCCCCCACGCTTAAGAATAGCATAAGGAGCAGCTTTGAGGTGTAAGCCCAAGTCTTCTGGTCTACCGACCTCCATGATGGTCTTGGCATAGTAACCTTCACGGACATTGATCCCGTCCTCTGTGAGGTGATCATAGGCGATGATGCCCAGCTCAGGTCTATAATTTAGCCTTGGAATGAGATTGGCGTCCATCTCCCACTTGCCTTCCCAGTTGCGGAAAAAGGAAGGCTCGAATATGGAGTATCCCCAAAACCGTGAATTGACAATATCCTCTAGGAGGTCATTGAAACCGATGCACTGGATGAGTTCGTTGATGGCGTCTACTGGCTTATTGTCCGCATCTACATACTGCCAAGAGGCGGAGGTGACGGCATCCCTTCGCTTGCCTGTGACTGCCTCGACATGTCCGTCAAGCTCTACGTCTGCATAGAGGTCATAGAGGAGTGTCCGCCGTGGGATCAGTCCCTCGGCATGCTTATGAGCGGTACGCCATGAAGGGATATCCTGCTCCCGTCTATGCCAAGGCCTGACGTCTATTTTGGTCACCGTGACGGAGGGAGCTGCGCCGCTGGGATTTTTGGAGGCCTGTTTTTTACTGGTCAAATGCCTGTTTTTTTGCATGTTTAAAAGGCTTTAAAGGTTTTTTTAATAGTTGGTCTTGCGTCGTGGATTGGAAGCAATGTGAAAGAACGTCCCAGAACTCTCAGGCTCTGTAGCCATGGGCCATCCGTCCGGTACCATCTTGCCGGCCTGTATTTTTTCAAGCAGCTTGATGGCGTCATCGTATCGCTCCTTGTGAAATTCCAGATCGATATTGGGATTGGCAATGACAATGAAGTTCCATACGGCCAAGTCCTTGAGGAGCATCAGGAGGAATTCGTCCCGGTCCTCGCCTGTGGCCATAAAGAGTGCGGCTTTGTCAAATCTTGACATAAATCCTTTGGCCAAGAGTGTAGAGGCCTTGATGGCTGTCTCCAGCTTGGTGTTATCAGCCCGCTCGATGGCGGCGATGAGTTCGGGATAGAGGTGTGTTTTGAAATCGTCTCGTGTAAGCATGTTACCAGCGTTTTTGGTTGGTTTTGTTAAAAGGTCTTGACTCTACTTTGGATGCATCGGTGGACGTCTTGGAGTCTACGATCCACTTGCCTCCCTCTACTGCATCAGGTCCGTCATCATTGGCACGGCTAGTAGGACTGAGAGCGAGAAACTGTCCTTCCATGGTGGACATGTGCTCGCTGTCCTTGTAGTCTTCATTAAAGATCAGTTCACCATTACGGTTGATCGGTTCCAAGTTGGACTCTATCCGGTGGTATTTGTCCGGCTTGACTCGTTCGTCTGGCTTGGGGTGAATACTGACGCCGTGGCGTTTGTTGGCCGCTTGGATTTCCTGCATGAGTGGCTCATCGATCCAAGGCCACTCGATGTAGAAGTAGACCGGTACGGCACCGTTGACCCACTTCATGATCTCATAGTTCCAATCGAGCATCTCAGCAGTAGTTACCTGGGCACAGAATACCCGGAGTACGTGGTATTCGTTTTTCCACTTGCCAATCAATACTGTGGCTTTGTAGTCACCCTTTTTCTTGTAAGATGGATCGGTATAGGTGACCAGAAACTTGTAGTCCTTGAGTGGCCGCATCTTGCCGTAGTGCAGCTTTTTGAAGACTTTCCCTTTGACTATCGGCGTATTGAAGTATTCCTTCTGAGCGGAAGCCCAGGAGATTTTGGAAAGTGTGCGGTCGATCAGTGCCTCGGTGTTTTTTTGCGGCCAAGTGGACTTGCCGTCCTTGTCACGGATATTGACGATGGTGGACTTGTCGGCCATCTTCATGGCAAACTTGATGCAGCAGTAGTCGGCAATGATATTGCCATTGAAGATCACCAACATGGGATTAGATATGGATCGGGTGGCGTATACGGCCTGCTCAAACCATTCCCACTTTTGGTCCACAATATCGGGATTGCGGCAGTCCTGATCGGTGTCAAAGTCATCCATGAGGATCACGTCCGGGCGTACCTCTTCATTACGGAAACCCCTAGGGGATTGGCCTGCACCGATGGCAACAAAGGAGCAGCCCACTTTGGTCACAAACTTACCGTCTTCCCAGTATCCGTGATTTTGCTGGATGCCATAGTCATGGATGAGGCGATTGTTGGACTCAAAGTTGATTTTGTAGGGTTTGAGGAGATTTTCCGCAGCGGTGGCAGATGCGGAGATCATCAATACAGAGCGTTTCTTTTTGGTCAATGCCAGCTTGGTGATCTCCATCATGGTCCTTGCGGACTTGGCTAGCTCTCTGGACCATGCCCGTACTTCGTACCACTCGGGATTGTTCATCACCCGCTTGGTAGATGCCTTATGAAATGCCGCAGGCTCCGAGGAGTAGTAATTGGGGAAATAGTAGGCAAACCAAGCCTCATCGTCTTTTTCCAGCCGTGCGATACGCTTGGCCTGCTCCTCGGGTGTTTCGGAGCTATCGACGATGGTAGCTTTGTCCAGCTGTTTGCGGTACTGATCCCAATAGTTGAGGACCTGCTTATCTGTCATGCGGTTCATTACAGACGGGATTTGATAAATGAGTCAATGAGTCCGCTAAGGTCTTGGGCCTTGGCTAGGTCCACTTTGCGGATGTATTCGAGCAGCTGCACACAGGAGTGGATGATTTCGGGCAGTGCTGCCTTGGTCTCCAGTTCCTTGATGTCCTTGATGAGCTTGCGCCGTACATCGGCGAGCTTGGAATCTGCAAAGCGCTGTCCTTCTGGATAAGTCTGTATGTGAGCGTTGATCTCCACGAGTTCGTCTAGTAGCTTAGCCATCTGCTCGGATCGTGTGAGCAGGAAGTTTTTGCCCAGCTTTTCCCATCCTCCTTCCTGATACCATTTGTTCATGGTGGTGGTGGATACGCCGACTTTGAGAGCTGCTTCTTTCTGTGAGAGCCGTTCTTTGGTGATGAGCGATTGCGCCCATTCCTTTTTCTGTTTGTTGGTCAGTCCTTTTGTTGCCATAATGCCCCAAAAGTGCGCCTTAATAAGGATTTGGCAAATTTTGATTTTCCTAAGTGCACTGCAGCGGGGTGCTTAAGGTACAGATTTGGTGCGCTTAGGAAAATCCGATTTTCTGCATTAGCCGCTTCCCCCTTCCTTTGTGTCACTATCCAAGGCGAATACACACATTCATGTTGAAAAGAAGCTCTAAAAAATTCATCATCTCCACCGATACCCCCAACAACAAAGGGTTTAAGGTGCGTACCTCCGGGATTGATCTCTCGCAGTACCCCGACAATCCCCTGCTGCTGTGGATGCATCAGCGCCCGAGTGCCGACAACGGTTACAAGGCCCTGCCGATCGGTATAGGCGAAGAAGTAGAGCTGTCAGAAGATGGCAAGCTATACGGACGTCCCTGCTTTGACCCCAGCGATCCATTCGCAATGCAGATATATGAGAAGGTCGAAAACGGCACACTCCGTATGGCCTCTGCCGGGCTTCTTCCCCTTAGCTGGGAACTCGATGATACGGGTGATCTATGGCTCGAAACCTCCCGTCTTATCGAATGGAGCATCGCAGACATAGGCAGCAATCCCGATGCACTGGCCGTGAAGCTCTACGACAGCAACGAGCAACTGATCAACCTGAGTGATGAGTACATCGCCAGTATACTACCTACACCAAAACCAACAGATGATATGAAGCTTATTCAATTGTCAGCGGATGCGGTCCTTCCGGTGATCGGATTGGCCGCAGATGCCACGCCTGACCAAGTGCAGGCCAAAATCAAAGAAGTGGTGGCACTCGCTTCCACACAAAAGATACAGATCGAGACGCTCACCGCAGAGAAGACCACTGCTGATGAGCAAATCGTCACCCTGAGCAATGAGGTCAAGACCTTGAAAGAAACCGCTGCCCAGGAAAAAGTATCTACCATGGTAGAGCTGGCCGTATCCGAGCGCAAGATTACCGAGGATCAGAAGCCTTTCTACATCAAGCTGGCCACAGCAGACTTTGACAGTGCCAAGGCTCTCTTGGACTCCATGCCTGCCAATCCATCGGTGAAAAGTGCCGTGGACAAAGCCAAAGAAAACGAAGGCGCCGAGTATGTGAAGCTCAGCTGGGATGAGATGGACCGTAAAGGTATGCTCTCCCATGTGAAGGCCAATCACCCGGATATCTTCAAGGCCAAGTTTAAGGAGAAGTACAAAAAGGAGTATCCAAACTAGGTTTCGGCTTCGCTCAACCAACAGGTTTCGGCTAAGCCAAAAGTAAATCAACACATCAACCAAACCAACTATTACTTATGAAATGGACTAAGTTCCTTTACAGTGCCTTGATGGCCTTCATGATCGGTACTGCCGCCCAGGCATACCTTGGCCTCAATGCTTACGCCGTGGCAGGCTCATTGCTTGCTGCCGGTGCCATCGTGCCGATGGTGACCCAATACAGTGCCGATGCCAACGTCCTCCGAGGAGATATCATCGTCGAGATCTGGCAAAACCACATCGAGGGGGAAATCTTCAAAGACAATGGCTTCCTACGCAAATCCAAGAATGCCGATCAGTACATCACTGGTACACGAGTGGTCCACATCCCACAATCAGGCGGTAGTGGCAACGTGGTAAAAAACCGTGCCTTTGGTGCAGCACCTGTCAGACAGCGTATCGATACTGACATCGTGTATCTAATCGATGAGTGGACGACTGATCCCGTGACGATCAGACACCGTGATGAGGTCGAATTGAGCTATGACAAGCGAAATGATGTCTTGGGTGAAGACCGTGATGCCTTGGTACAGGCAGTAGCCGAGGAGTGTCTGTGGTACTGGACCAACTCTCCAGTGTACAAAAACTACGGTGCAACCACATTGCCGGCAGGCCACAAGTTTACTACCTCTGGAGATGCGCAGCCGGCTACGATCGGCGGAGCTACAGGCTTGAGGAAGAAGGCCACTAGAGGCGATTTGCAGAAATTGCAGATTTACTTCCGTTCAATCGACAGATGGTTTGATGGCAAGATGCATATCCTGCTTCCTCCGTCCATGCTTTTGGATATGTATCCTGCGGATAGCATCATCACCGTGACCTTGATGGCATCTGTCACAGAGGAAGAGCGCAGAATGGGTATCCTGATGAAAGACCAGGGCTTTAATATCTACTCCCGTAGCTCCGTGATGCGAACTGATGCGGCTGGTGAATTATTAGCACCGGGTGAAGTGTCGGATACAGATACTTGCGAGGCTGCGCTTGCTTGGTATGAGCAGGCGGTAGAGTTTGCCTTTGGTAAGGTAGAGGCCTTTGAGTCGCTCAAAAATCCTCAGTGGTATGGAGATATTACCTCATTCCTTGTAAGATCCGGTGGACGTGCCATCAGAGAAGACTATAAGGGTATCGCCATCCTGTATCAGGCCACTACTGTGTAAATCTGTTGTGGAGATGCTCAGAACATTGCTCATATCCATCACAGGCCTTTGGACATCACTGTCCAAGGCCTGGACTGAGCAACTGCACCATATGGGCTATTGTGATATGGATGCATTTGTCAGAAGTCTTGCACCCAGTCTCAAATATCCCGGTATGACCATCACCACATTCATTGCCTCCGTCTTTACCGTGCCATTGATCAAGATATTCGGATTGAATGATCTGGCATTTCTAGGACTCCTGATCACCTTCGCTCTCGAACTGCTTACCGGACGATGGGCCGCCAAAGCCCGAAACGAGGAAATCGTCAGTAGCAAGGGCATACGGTTCAGTTTCAAAGTAGCCTTTTACCTAGCGATCATCTTCATGAGTTATCAGCTGGCCCAAAGTTACAAGGAGCTGGATAATAGTCTGGGGCAATTTCTCTTTGACTATGCCCATCTCTTCTTTGTGGCCGAGATCACATACGAGAACTGGATCAGCATCAAGGAGAACATCGGAGATGTAAGGGACTCAGATTGGCTGGAAAGATTCAAGCAAAAATTAAAGGAAAAGCTGTGAGATTAATCGATAATATATTTATCCACTGCACAGCAGGATTTGGTGATTTAGCCGCTATCAGAAGATGGTGGAGATCACTAGGATGGAGAGTAGACGGATATCACTATTTTATCTATGAAGATGGAACAGTAGTCCAGCTGCAGCCACTCTCTATGGTGACCAATGGTGTCAGAAACTTCAATTCAAGCGCTATACATATCGCTTACCAAGGCGGGGTAGACCGAAGAAATGTCAACAAAGCGGTAGATACCAGGACAGAGGCACAGAAGGCCTCTATTCTTACAGTCATACGTCAAGTCTTGGGAGAATTGAAGCATACACAGGACATCAGCGGTATCAAGATACTTGGACACAGGGATATCAGTCCTGACAAAAACCTCAACGGTATCGTAGACCCTTGGGAGCGAATCAAGGAATGCCCTAGTTTCGATGCCATTCCGGAATACAGTTGGATAACTTTATCTGCCGCCTAAATGAAAAATCTAATCTTCCTGCTGTTGACATCCTTACTGTGGTCCTGTGGCAATAAATCCGCCAAGGTCACGGCACGACATGCTGTATCAGTCCAGGAAAACTATGAGCAAGCTGGGCGAGGTGTGAAACTCTCTGTCTCCCATCAATACGGTGCTGCTCTCTCAGGACTGGTACCGCTGCCCTTTCCACACATCTACAGTCCGCTGACTGTGCCCATACAAAGTGACGGAATAGACCTTACCCTCACCATTGACTCCACAGGCATCCGCTATGAGGCCAAAGCACACCCGGTGTCCAGGACTCAGACTGTCGAGATCCGGGAGCAGCAACATCAAGCAAGGATCCAGACCGAAAGCCAATCAACTGTGTCCGAGTCGGTCAAGACCAAACGGGGATTTCCCTGGTACTGGGTTCTGATCGGGATCGTACTGGTAGTCGCAGTGGTGGTATGGAAGGTCTTTAAAACCAATTTCAAACTATTCTAACATGACGTTAAACACCCGGGAAGAAAAGATTAAGATAATCTTTGCCCAATATCCAAACCAAAAGGAAATCTACATGACATCGGATGACAGGGCTTTTTTTGAAGCCACCAAAGCCGATGCCTATGCGCAGAATCTCCAGGACAAGAAAGTGAGCCACATCACACGCAAGCTGTGGGATGTATTTGCCAAAGCCAAAGGGATTGATCAATCCACCGAGGAAGGTACACAAGAGCCAACCGTTGAAACTGAAACTACCGAGGAAGGTACACAAGAGCCAACCGTTGAAACTGAAACTACCGAGGAAGGTACACAAGAGCCAACCGTTGAAACTGAATCCACCGAGGAAGTTTTGGAAGACACCACAGACGAAGAGGTAGTACCTGCCCCTCTAGACAGAGCCTTATTGGCTGCTAGGTACGAGCAACTGCTCGGAAAGAAACCGACCAACTTTATGAAAACCGAAACCATCGCTGCGAAAATCGCCGAGGCTGAGGCTTCCATCACCAAAGACACCAATTAAACATCCATACTATGCCAGTATATTCTTATGGACTCAAGTCCGTCAAATACGCTCCCATCGACCCGGAAACCAAAGTACCGGGGGCATTTGTGACCGTGGGCAAAATCTACCGTGATACGGGAGAATTCCAGCAGGAAGATGCCGCTGTCACCGATCACTTGGAAGAGCTATCAGATTACCCGGTAGTGACTACCAACCGCAAGGGATTGTCCAGCGTGCGAATGCGCCTCATGGATACTTCCGCTGCCAACAAAGTCATCTGGCTTGGCGGTACCATCACCACCGTAGCCGATCAGCCCGATCAGTGGAACGAACCCAACCAACACCCCAACATCGAGTACGCCTTTGAATTTGAATTCGAAGACGGCAGTATCAAGGGGATCAACCGTGGTAAGGTCATGGCCAAGGACATGCCAGATCCTAAGCGCTCGGGCTTCCATGTGATCGATGTGATGATCAAGGTCCTACAGCCTGAGGCTGCCAACCTACCGATCACGTACTCCAAAGATCCAGTATAATGGAAAATCCGGCAGTAGAATCCCATGCCGCCGATCTATTGCTCAAAAAAGGGGTGCGGCTCAAAATCCGCGCTCCCTTTTTTTTGAGATGGATAGGCATCAAGACACTCAGCCTGACGGTCACTTCCCCTTACGAAGGTACACTGGCCCGAGTGGCCCGATACTACTTGAGTACAGGACTCAGGATGGAGGAGCTCGAAGGCATCAGTCATGAGCAAGCCCTCCAACTCTATCTCACTCATGGTAAGACCATCACCAAGGCCGTGGCCTGTGCTTGGCTCAATGGATACTGGGCAGGTAAACTCTTGACCAAACCCCTCGCCTGGTACATCCGATGGCATGCACAGCCTAGGGAAATCCTCACCATCATGATGCTGATATGTCTCTATGGAGGCGTGTCGGATTTTATGAATATTACCAGATCGGTACGGATGATGAAGATTACGACTCCGAAACACGAACTGGGTCAGGAGATGAAGGGGAGTTAATAGCCGTAGGGCTCAATAGCCCCTTTGGGCTGCATGGACAACTGGCCAAGGAATTTGGCCTGAGTATGCGGCAGATACTCTGGGAAATCCCCCGTGTCCAACTGCTGCTCATGCTCTCAGACCGTCCAGGTACCAGACGGGTAAAAACCAAAAAAGGTACCAGTGAAAAACTCAACGAACTATTTTAAAGCCCCATGGATAATTTTGAGCCTATAGACGTAGAATTTTTGATCAACTCCGAGGAGGTGCAGCGAGATGCTGCCCGTGTCCGTCAGGAGATCGAAGGGGTAGGGATCACTGCCGAAAAGGCCGAGAAAACCGTCAAAGAAACCGTTCGTAGGGTCGCAACCGAACAGGATCAGATACTTTCCAAGCTTCGAGGTACTACCCGTACCACCTTGAGAGATGCCATGGAGGCTTTTCAAGAGATGGAGCCTTCTGTGAGGGTCAGCATCTCACAGTTTGTGCGATTTGAAGCACAGCTACAGCGACTCAGAGCCACAGAAAAAGAACTGACCAACGATCTACGCAGAGGCACCATCACCCAAGGGCAGTACAACAAAGCCATGGAGGGCATCCGTGCCGAATCCCAACGGACTACTCAGTCCATGAGAGAGCTGGCCAAGGAGATCAGAAACTCAGGCAAGGAACTGGAGGCCCAAGAGGTGAATTTCAATCGCATGGACAAAGGCGTGAGCAGGGTCAATCGTAACCTGATGGCCTTTACCTATTCGAGTGCCCAGGGCTTTAGTGGATTGCTGAATAATCTCCCAAATCTGGTCGATGAGGTAATCCGCTTAGATGGAGCCACCAAAGAGCTTAACGCCCAAGGCCAAAAGACCCCCGGCGTGATGAAGCAGATCATCAGCTCGGTATTTTCCTGGCATACCCTGATCATGGCAGGGATATCGTTGATTATTGCTTATAGAAAAGAGATTTGGGAGTGGGTGCAGGGATTGTTTGGTGTAAAATCTGCCGTAGATGACCTAAAAAAGTCTCAAGAGGTATTAAATAGTGCATTTCAATCATCTGAAATAAAATCAGCAGTCAAGGATGTCTTTACACTTGAGGAAAGCATCAAATTGGCAAAAGATGGAATGATTGACGCTAAAATAGTCGTGGACCAATATAATGAAACAATTGGTAAAGCGGCAAAAGCGGCTAAAAATTTGGCAGACGTAGAACAAGGAATGATTGATAATTCTGAAAACTACATCAAGGCAACACTAGCCAAAGCAGCCGCAGATGCAACAGCGGAAAAAGTTGCAACTAAGCTTCTTGAGCAAGCCGAAAAAAGAAATGAGCTTGAACAAAAACTTAATGATGCTAAAGACAATCTCAACAAAGAAATTCAAAAAGGCAATATTGTCCTTAACAATAGAGGCGTAACCAATGTAGATGCTGCCAAAGCCAATGTTGGTAGAATTTTAGGATTAATTCGAGAATTTAACCAAGATGCAGACAAAGAGATTGGAGAATATAGAAAGATTTTTGAAAAATTCAGCCAAGAATATGCAGGCTTTGATTTAAATCTAAATGGCACAAGTGAAGGAAGTAAAACTGATTTAGGTAAAGTATTATCCGAGCGCAGGACACTATTAGACAAGATAGCTGCTTTGGATGCGGAGTATATGCGTAAAAGCTTCACCAAGGATGAGGAGGAGCTGCAGGCGCTGCGAGATAAGTTTGGCAAAGTGCGAGAGCTGGTAGAGCGCTTCAATGCCGATCCTAAGAATAAAGCCAACAGGATCGATATCACCGGACTAGCCGAGACCGAAGAGCGGGCAGTGGGTGATTTGACTTACAGACAGGAGACGGAGAGGCTAAAAGTCAGTCTGGAAGAGCAAAAGAAACTGTACCAGGAATACGATCGTGTGGTGGCTGATTTTGGTATTCAAGAGGCTGAGCGAAGGTTTGAGGGCCAGTTGGAAATCGGGCGTAAATATGTGGACCTCTTGAGAGAGGAGCATGATAAGCTAGCCTCTATCCCCACAGAGCAATTGAGCGGCCCACAAAGCGAGCGGTTAGTATTACTGCAGCAGCAGTTGCGCAAGGAGGAGGAGTTGCAGCGAAAGCAGATGGATGCGCTATTAAAATCACTGCAAGGATACGATGCAGAACGTCAGTTAATGATTGAAAAGCATCTTTTGACAATTGAAGAGCTTCGAAAAGGAGGCCACGAAACCCAAATAGCTGAGGAGACCCAACGCCATCAGGAGGAAATCAACGCTCTTGACATTGCCCAGATTAAGAAAATGGAAATATTCCAGGACTTCTTTAATCGGGTAGATATCATGTCTACCAAAAATGCCAAGAAACTGATTGACGATATCCGAAAGACGATAATTGGACTTAGGGAGCAGTATCCAAACCTTGCCAAATTCTTTGATGAGTTAGACGCTCAATTGATCAAAACAGAAAATAAGGTAGCTGATAGACTTCCTCAGGATGTGATGCAGCTAGCTCAGGGATTTCGACAAATGGCTCAGGAGGTATCTGGAGCCAATGAAGGACTTGGCAGAATGCTTGGCTTATTGAGTGATAACCTTGCCAGGGTATCAGAAATACAGCGTGGTATGGCTGCGTTTTCATCTGCAAGACAAACAGGCGATGGATTTGGAGCTGTAGTGGCTGGAGCTGGGGTAGCCGGTGCAGTGATCGGAGGTATCATTCAACTCAATTCATTGATTATCCAAGCCAACCAACGCCAGGCGGATATGCTCAAAAAGCAATTGGATTTTCAAAGGCAGCTGTTTTTCGGTGAATTGGAAATCAACAGACTGGTGAGGGAAAGAAGTTTGGAACAGTCCAAAATAGAAGGCAACACCCTTGCTAGCCTCATTGCCCAGCGTGAAGCGCTACAAAAGAATTATGCTCAAATCAGGGAAGACATCGAAGGGATTGAGAGCATCTTTGGCCGAAACATCAACAGGCTGGATCTGGAGCAACTTAGCCTCTATGATATCAGGACCAAGCAGTTCAAATCCGAGTTTGAAAAGAAAATGGCAGAGCTTGGCCAGTCGCTATTTGTTGAGGGCACGAAGACAGTGAGGGGTGGGTTTCTTGGATTAGGCCGAAAAGAAGTCGAAGTCTTTGGCTCATTGGCGGGCAAGTCATTTGAAGATATTGAGAAGTTGTTTGCCAAGGGCCAGTTGACAGCTGAGGCGGAAAAGCTATTTATTGAGCTTCGCAATCTTAAAAATGAGGGTATCGAAGTAGAAAAAGCCCTTCGTGACATCGAAAATCAGATGAAGAGCATTCTTACAGGTGGTGCTACCGCATCATCGATTGCAGATAGCATCATTCAGGGATTTAGAGAAGGCCGTAGAGCAGTTGAGGATTTCGCTGGTGATGTTGAGGAGCTTTTGAGGAGGGCTATTCTCAGTGGATTTAAGTATCGGTTTTTGGAAGCGCCACTTAATGAATTGCTCGATCAGCTATACAAGGATGCTCAATCGGATGAAGGATTGAGTCCGGAGGAAATCGAGCGATTTACTCAGGCCTATAATAACATCACACAGTCTGCCTTGGATGCATTGAAGGAATTGGAAGCTGCTACCGGCACATCACTATCAAATCCACTTTCAACTGGAAATCGCCAAGGTATCCAAGGCGGTATTACCCGATTGACGGAAGAGACGGGACAGGAGTTGGCGGGATTATTCAGAGGCTTCTTTGATATCACCAAGCGGACCTTTCAGCTATCGGAGCAGCGCTTTGGATTGGAGCAGCGGCACTATGAGACCAGTGTGCAGATGCTACTCACACAGGGCCGAATTGAGGCTAATACAGCTATGACGGTGGAAAAATTGGAGACTGCCGTCATAGAGCTAAAATTGATCGCAAAAAATACCAAGGGCGGTCAGAGCGCTTGGGATATGGGCTATGGATCAGGATAATTATGGGATATACACTTAACGGAACAGCACTTACTTCCTTTAGCATCAGTCCTGGACAGTCTCCGGACAGCAATCTTGCCCTGCAGGGATTTCTATCCATGCCCGAGCGCATGCACAAGACTGAGCACTCTTGGGGAGATCAGAAAGGTATCGAGCCTTATGTGTCCAGTCCAGAGCTATATTGGGGTGGTCGCAACTTGGTATTTCACGGCATTATGCGAGCCAGTAGCCGGGATGATGCGCATGATCGATTGGAAGCGCTCTATGCCTTTATCGATGATCAGGATGATCTGATGACGCTAGCATCACCTTACGGCACTTGGCAGGTATATGTCAATGGACAGATCGAGGCAGTCTATCACAGTGATGGAGTCTGCAAGCTACAAATACCCTTCCGTCAGCCTGTGGTCGATCTGACAGGCGGTAGCATTCCTAGCTCCAATGACTGGGGTCAGGTGAGCGGTATCGACGGGGTGGATTTTGAAGCCTTGGGATTTACCCTGGTGAATTTCAATCAAAACGATATCCGGGGAAATCGACTGGAAGGGCAGCTCCACCGCCCTGCTCCCAAATCAGGGGAATCCATCGGGTATCTCCACGAGCCATACCAAGTCACCAAGTCCGGAGCTAGGGAAATAGGTCTCAAGGCTGTGATCGTGAAGCCAAGCTATGCAGCTCTCCTGCAGACGGTGCAAAATCTCTACGCACTCTTTGCCCAGCCCGGGACACGAGTGCTGTACATACCAGAAGATCGGATCAGGATCGTGTATGCCCGCAAGGGATTTGAAGTGTCCAGGATACTTGGTGGGCAGCGGTGGACAGCACAGCTGGAAATCAAGCTTACCGAGGCTATGGAATATCAGGAAAATGAAACCTACCTCTTCCTAGGTGATACCCTTGGAAGATATGTGACCACTACACAAGGACAAAAAATATTAATAAAACTATGAGCGGATTTGGTATAGTAGTATTTGACCAACTCTTTGAGCCAATCAAAGCCAATCCTGTCAATTCGGACAGGCTCTTTGGCTTTGACAGCGAGGGCAATGTCAATGCAGCCTTTACGATATCCGGTCTCAGACAGGTATTGGGAGGAGGAGACTGGAATAGCTTGGCCAATCGGCCCAATACCTTTGCTCCTTCTGCCCATACCTTGGCAAGCCATAGTGATACATTTGGCCTTGGTAGCGCTCCCGATGGGGTGATCATGGCCAAGGTAGCCGGTAAGTGGCGAGGGATTACGCCTGATTTTGCCCGGATAGAGGATATTCCTGAGGTGTCATCATGGGTGCTCCAGATACAGCAGTCTGATATATCGAAGTGGAACCAGGCTCACAGCTGGGGCGATCATGCCGGATTGTACCGACCTGCCAACTGGCAACCCGGTTGGGATGACATCCAGCAAAAGCCGAGCAGCTTTACCCCTTCCTCTCATCCCTTATCCAGTCACAGCGATGCAGGCCAGTTGGCCAATGCCCAAGTTGGACAGTTGGCAAGATTTGGAGCTAATGGCTGGGAAGCCTGGACAGCGGAGTTTTACAGTCCTTCCAATCTTCCCCCTGCAGATGCAAGTGTTCCGGATTTTGTCAGGGATCTGGACCCGGTGAGATTTTCGCTCTATGATGACAAGTTGGAGGAGTTTGTGGGTTTTCCAGACGGCAGTATGCCGATGATCGTAGGCGGCAGAGCAGTGTCCAGTGGCTTGGAGGTAAGGATTAGTGTCAATCCATTTGACGAGGAGCTAGAGCCAGAGGACTTTGAGAACTGGGAGCCTGAGGTGTTAGATTTTCGGTTTACCAGAGCGGTTAGAGGAGTAGAAGCAGTGGAAGCGGATGAGTTTGTTACCAAATCGCAGCTAGACCAGGTACAGACAGATTTTAGTGAGAAAATAGAAATCACCAATCCTTCATTGATTTGGGTCTTTTCCATCACTGGTCAAAAAAAACCATCAGTTGAAACCTACAACCACTTAGGGCAGCGCATACACGGCAAAGAGCATATTGAGGATAGTCTTTATATCATTGAATTTTCCAGTCCCCAGTCCGGATTCATATCATTAAATTAAAAATCATGCTATTAGCAAACAATTTAGATTTCTCCAATAATGAGGCCCAAAACGTGGTCATACACAACGTTGCTGCCTTCCCTTCAAGTCCTCGAAACGGGATGATTGTCTACCTCACGCAGGCAGGAAGCCAGGGGCTGTATTTAAGAAAAGAAGGCAACTGGATCAACCTTGGTCAGATCGAAGCATTAGCCAACGGAGCCATACAGATCACACCAGTATCAGGTGTTCAGTTTATCTCCGTGAGGGTAGATAATGCTACACTGGAAATCAACGGAGCTGGCAATCTTGCCGTGAGGGAAAACGGTATAGGTGTACGAGAGATCAATACTGCTGCTGTAAGGCTCAATAATTTTGCTGCTCCAAATGCCAATGTGAGCATGGGCAACTTTAGGATCACTAACCTTGGCACTCCTACTGCCAACTCTGATGCGGCTACAAAGGAATATGTTGATCTTGAAATAGCTTCCAAGATTGCAGCTCTTGGGGAGTTTATGGGGGATTGGGCAGGTCCGGGCTATCCAACTGTAGGTTCGGGCCCAAGTGGTGCAATCAGGAAAGGAGACTGGTGGAGAATATCAGCTGCTTTCACTTTGGGCACAGAAGTTTTGGAAATCGGTGATGCATTATTTGCTAAAACAAATGCTCCTGGTACTACTGCTGCTAACTGGTTTGTCTTGCAGTCCAATGTTGGTGAAGCTACAGAAACTGCTTTAGGTCTAGTAAGAGTATCTGTTTCTTCTGACTTGACAGCAACCAATGGCGCCAATACTTCAAGAGTGGTTAGGATAGCTGATTTATTGGCCAGAACTGCAACCACTGCCAGAACTGGATTAGTAGCCCTGGCAACACAGGCAGAAATGAATGCCGGCACAAACTCAACAAAAGCTGTCACGCCTAACATTGTGGCTGTATATGTGAATACTCTTATCAATCAAAAAGGATTCACAGCTCAGCTAGGGAACGGTACTGTTACTTCTGTAGTAGTGACACACAACTTGAATAGTAGAAATATCCTTGTCCAAGTAGTTGAAAATACAGGAGACGAAAATTTGGTCTTAGTTCCAGTGAGAAAAAACACAATAAATCAAGTTACCATAGATTTTAGCATTGCGCCTACCCTTAATCAATATAAAGTGTTAATATATAGAGTTGACTAAAATGAAAGTAATCAATGGTCTTGTTTTTGAAAATCTTCAAACAGTCTCCCCAGGAAACGGGGAGGCTTTTCTTAAGTTATTGGCCAACGGTGAAACGGTCAGAGCTACGCTTATTTCTTGGGATGAAATAACCGACAGACAAATTTTCAACAGGACTGTTTCAGGGCTCGTTCCTTCTCCCGGAGGCTCTACAACTACACGATATTTAAGGGAAGACGGTACTTGGCAGACGCCCCCCAATACCACTTATTCTGAGATTACAGAAGCTGAATCCGATTCAGCATCATCATCTACTGCCCGATTAATTACAGGGCGTAGATTGAACTCTTGGGCTTCAAGGCAGGGCTTTCTTACTTCCCTCCCATCCCATACCCATGCTGCTTCCGATATCACTTCGGGAGTTCTTGCTACTGCAAGACTTGGATCAGGCACTGCCAATAACGGTGTATTTTTAAGAGGTGACGGCACTTGGAATGCAGTTGCTTGGGGTAATCTCACAGGTGTACCCACAACTTTTGCACCTGCTGCACACAATTTAAACTCCCATTCGGATGTTTCCATAGCATCAGTGGCTACGGGTCAATTGCTACGATGGAATGGAACAGCCTGGGCAAACTGGACTCCGAACTTTTTGACAAGCTTTACAGAAACGGATCCGACTGTTCCGACACATGTAAAAGCAATTACTGCTGCCCAGATAACCAATTGGAATGCAGCTCACGGGTGGGGGGATTTTAGAGATTTTGGTTTAGGTGTAAATACTGTATCAATTTGGTCATCTTTATCTAACGCTGAATCTTTTAATCAAGGAAATAGATTTGTGTCCGCATCTTCTGCTGCAAATACTCCTTTCACGGCAACAGGTGTTGGTATAAACTTTTCATATGGTTCATTAAGAAGTTCACAACTTTGGCTGAATAATAATGGAACTTTACAATTTAGAACAACCTCAGCTAATAGTTCTTGGGCGCCTGTTAGAACTGTTTGGGATAATATAAATTTAGACCCCTCAATATATGCAGTTTCAGGAACAGGAGGATCGCAGGTTAGAAATAACACTCAGTTAGATGATAGGTATATTCAGCGTTCAGGTGATACGTTAACAGACGATTTTGAATTTAGAGGGAATTTTAGAGGGTTAAATTTTGCCGATTTAAACAATGTTTCTACGGGAATAGTAAATCAGGGATTTAGATTATTTAGAGGGAATTTTCAAGCGAGTAATAGGCCTTCAGCATCTAATTGGGTTTCAGGTTTTGAGATGAATTCAATAATAGATTCGGGGAGAAGATTTAGCGTTCAAGTTGCTGTTCAATCTACCCTAAGTGAATCCAATTCTTTATTAGTGAGAAGTGTAATTAACAACAATAATGATTGGAGTCCTTGGAGGGTTGTTTGGCATGAAGGGAATCATTCACATCGAACAGATGCTCAAAATGATGCGAGGTATCTTCTGTTATCAGGAGGAACTATGTCAGGAAACTTAGGTTTGCACGGCACTTCATCAAACTTCTTTACAGCAGGAACAGGAGACGGTGCTACATTTTCCACATTTAACTTTGCTCTAAGAGGGTGGAATGGAATGGCCTTTCAAAATGGATCAGCATCAGGTGCCGTAACTGGTGTAATTAACTTTAGAACAGGCGTGATTAATATGCTTGGAGGCTTCCAAGTTAACGGTTCAAATGTTTGGCACGCAGGTAACCTAAACCCATCAAGCTTTGCTGCATCTTCTCATACCCACAATGCCTCAGATATTACTTCTGGTTTGATCAATACAGCTCGCTTGGGTTCGGGCACGGCAAATAGTAATGTTTTCTTACGCGGAGATGGAGTATGGGCAGCAGCTGAGGGATCGGTTCAGTTAAGAGTAGCGGGAGTGGCCGATATAGGAGCTGTATGGTATAATGGGCAAGTTCAATCTGGAGGAAGGTTTTACGGGGGAAATACAGCCCCTACCCAGACATCAAGATTGAATTATTCAGGAAATTTTGTAGCTACAAATTTACTCGTTTCAACCGGAGGAAGAGTCGGGGCAGTAGCGGATATCAGTAACGAAACTTCATTTGTGAGATTTAATTCTGATAATTTGGAACTTAACATTGGTTCAGGGTTATCTCAACAAATTCTCTTTAGAAGAGGAGGAACTACCAACATGGCAATTATGACTCACAATAATTTAACCCTTGCCGGGACATTAACTACGGGAGCAATCCGAGGAACGGCTGTCCCTTGGCGGTTAGGTGATGCCATAGGAATAGGCCTTGGATTTTTCGAGCCTACCACATTGATTGAAATAGAAGTGCTGGGAACCAGATTTGAAATACCAGCAAGGCCTAGTCAGCGTGGATAACTTAATAAAAGGTATAATTCTATAATAGAGTAATTTACAAAAAAAAATAAAATCATATGGTACACATCACATCTTATCATTCAGACAATTTCGGATTTACATTTCCGTCCGCATGCATTGAAGTCCTAGAAGTTACTTCAAGAAAAAACCAGGAATTTTACACAGGTGAAGGATCAGCAAACACTTTAGTAAGATTACGAATATGGGCTACTGAGCAAGCAAAAGAACAAGGTAGGCAACCAATCGAAGTTATTGAAAGATACGCAGATCTTGATGATGAATTGATCAATGAAATTCATCAAAATTCCTTTACCCTTCTTTTTCCGCAAGTATAAATTATCTTATAAAAGTCATGCAAACGAAACAAAAAAAAATACAGAATAGTGATTCTGTTGAATTAGAGAAAAAAGAAGAAAAGGCTGAAAAAGTAATGATTGCTTTTGATCCTGATCTAGTTAATCAAATTGGAGAATATCTAAGTAAACGGCCATGGGCAGAAGTGAATCACTTATTGAGTGAATTACAAAAAGGATTACCAGTAAACATCAGTTAAATGGAAATTTTCAGAGGTGTTGACTTGATTTTCAAGGCTAATATAGACCTAAGTACTGTGTTCACCCATCAATTGATGGGTGAACATAAGGTACAGGCTGCTTGGATATCTTCCGAGTCATTAGATATCAGACTTGGTGATTACATTGTCGTAGGTTCTGAAAAATTCTACCTCAATAGACCTTGCACTATACAGAAAGTCAACAATTTTACTTATCGATATTCAGCGACATTCGAGGGTGAGGTTTATGAGCTTTATCGCAAGATTTTGTTTGATGAAGGCCGTAAGCGATTTAGCTATTTCGGATCACCTGAGGATTTTATGTTATTGATCTTGGAGAATCTAAATGAAGATAATCCGGGATGGACATTGAACATCGATATTCCTGACTCAATCATCCCTCAGTTATTAAGCTTTGACGGAGATAGCTGTCGTGTGGCCATGACTAAGGTGATGGAAGCGTTTAAGCTTGAATTTAGGTTGGTACAGCGTGAAATCATAATTAGACAAGATGTCGGCTTTGATTCAGTGTATACGTTTAAGTATGGACGATGGGAGGGTTTGTATTCTCTGATAAGGGAGTCAAAAGATGATACAGAGGTAGTGACCAGGCTTTATGGTTTTGGAGGAGAAAGGAATATCCCTGCTAGCTATAGATCAGGGGCAAATGAGCTCATGTTTGATTTTGAAGGAAAACCATACATAGAGGCTAATGTGGAAATCTATGGGATCAGGGAAGGTACTGTATCATTTCCTGATATTTTTCCTCGTCGCACTGGGGCATTGACAGGAGTTGAGGCGAATAATGTGGTCAGAGATAGCACGCTTGATTTTGATATCAATTCCCAGCTTTTGGGAGGAGTTACGGCCAAAATCGTATTTAAAAGCGGGGCACTCTCGGGTTATGAGTTTGATATAGAGCGGTACGATCATCCTACTAGGCAAATCCGATTTATTCCCCGAGAAGAGGCCAATGGAGCCATCATTCCGGATGAAGGGAGCTTTCAGCCTGAAATAGGTGATACCTACACGTTGATAGGTATCAATATGCCACAGACCTATGTAGAGGCTGCGGAAAGTGAATTATTGGCGGCCACTCAAGAGGCGCATGTTAAATTAAAGAGCCCCCAAGTATCCTACTCTCTGCCTTTAGATGAAAAGTATGTGCGTGAAAATGGTATACAACTATCATGCGGAATGAAAGTAACTATAGAGGACCCGGATCTTGGTTTAAATGAAAAGATTAGAATTTACTCTATATCATTTCCATTGGTTAACCCCTCTTTAGTCACTGCCCAAATTGCAGATACCATTCCATACACAGCGGAAGAAAGAATAATAAGGGATGTGTCGACAATCAAGGGCCAGACTGTAGTAATAGACAGAAGTAGAGTAGAGAATTTTAGAGAAAGTTCACTTCGCTTTCGACAGCTCCAGGACAAGATTTATGATCCTGATGGATACTTTGACCCTGTCAATATCAAGCCCTCTACTATTGAGACTCAAATGCTAAGTGTTGGGGCGAGGTCTCAGAATTTTATCTTAAATGGGGTGGAAATAGCGCCAAACTACTCAGGTGATGCCAATAGTCTATTGATATCATCAGGTGAATTAATACATCTTGAAATAGAAATTGATGGTTTAGGTTACGTTTGGGAGATGGATTTAAGATTGATTGAAGGCCTTGAAACTTCCAAATCTTATTATGTGTATGCGAGATGTAACAGGTCTGCACTTACAGGAACCTGGGTGATTAGTGAGGAAACAATCAATACAGACCAAGAGACTGGTTTTTATCATTTTTGGTTGGGAATTCTTTATCCTGTTAGAAATGATATTAGGTTTTTTCATTTCACTAGAGGAATGACTTACATTGTTGGAGACACTATCACAACTGGGAAAATACAGAGTGTAGATGGTAAGGTTTATTTTGATTTAAGTAACGCTAAGTTTAATGTAGGAAGTGGCAACAAAGGTATGGACTGGAATGTCACCAACGAGGATGCTTTGACGATTAGAGGGGCGGTTTTGGTAGATGCTGTTTTTGCCGATAATGGTGTAATACAAAATCTTAGGGTCAATCAACTTAGGACTGCTGAATCTGGAAAGAGAATGGAAATTAGGGCTTTTGAGGATGAAGAGCAGACAATACCAGCCCATAATCAAAAGTTTTATGATGATGATGGCAATTTAGTAATGACTATTGACACTGGCATAGATGGCGGTTTTGTAGCACCATCTCAGGTGTCCGCAGGTATTTTACTTGAAAGACCTGGTGATAATCCTAGAAAGGTACTCATGAGTCAGAATGGTATTGTTTCGGAAGGATCAATAATGAGCCACCCAACACTTGGCCAGCGATTAGGCTCAGTAATTGGAATACTTAGAACTACTGTGTTTTCAGCCTTTGGTATTGCAGGTGCTGTTGTCGGATGGGATGCAGCGCCAAACCCACAAGTACCAAGCTTCGGAGGATTATTCAATAGTTTATTTGCAAGTAGCTTTCATACTGAATCAATTAGATATACCAATCCAGGCACATATTTAGTCAATGAATTTATGACCTGGATAAGTTGTTATAATTCCAGCGGTACAATTACAATAGTCTTACCAGCACTCCCAAAACAAGGGCGAACGTTATACATAAAGAGAGTCCTTAGTGGTAACGTTGTAATACAAAGCAATGGGATCTCAATGCAATCAAATGGAGGACCTGTAAATACAAGTAACCTTACCACAAGAGGGCATACAAGACGGCTGCAATACGACGGTTTATATTGGCAGATGAATACTTTATAAAGACTTTTAAAACCTCTTAAATAGCCATTTTAAGGGGTTTTATTCTTTATCAAAATTACAAAAAAATGGAACATGTGGATTTAAAAAAAAGGCTTATTTTTGGGTCATTTGGTTTTGGCGATCTTAATTCTAGAAAAATAGTATATTTAACGCTCTAATAAAACCTATTACGTTTCATCAATTAGCAATTCAACCAAATTAAACCTTTCTCTATGAATTCACTAACCCGCTCAAAATTATCCTTGATGATGTTTTTGGAGTTTTTTATTTGGGGTTCATGGTTTGTTACCTTAGGAACATTCCTTGGCACCAATCTCGGCTCCAGCGGAACCCAAATTGGCGCAGCTTTTTCCACCCAATCTTTTGGAGCCATCATTGCTCCATTTATCATTGGACTGATTGCAGATAGATACTTTAATGCTGAGCGTATCTTAGGAATTTTGCATATCGCAGGGGGTATTTTGATGTATTTCTGTTACCAGTCTAGCAGTTTTGAGGCTTTTTATCCTGCTGTATTTTTTTACATGATCTTATTTATGCCAACCTTGGCCTTAGTTAATTCAGTGTCATTTAGACAAATGAAAAATCCTGAAGCCGAATTTGCCTCCATTCGAGTATGGGGCACCATCGGTTGGATAGCAGCGGGTCTAGCGATCAGTTACTTGTTTAAGTGGGATGCAGCGGAAAATTTGGCTGCTGGCCAGTTAAAATATACCTTCCTAATGGCTTCCATCACATCGGTTACCTTGGGTCTTTTCAGCTTTACCTTACCAAAAACTCCTCCAAGAGCAGATAAAAATGAAAAAGTTCGAATCGCAGACTTTTTAGGATTGGATGCCTTGGCCTTGTTGAAAGACCGAAACTTCGCAGTCTTTTTCGTTTCCTCTATTTTGATTTGTATTCCTTTAGCGTTTTATTATCAAAATGCGAATCCATTTTTGGCTGAAATCGGTGTAAGTGACCCAACTGGAAAAATGACTTTAGGACAGATATCTGAAGCATTATTCCTTTTGCTATTACCTGTTTTCTTTAAGCGATTTGGTTTTAAAGTGACCATCTTACTGGGTATGATTGCTTGGGTGCTGCGCTATGCTCTCTTTGCAATCGGAGATGCTGACGGAGGCTTGTATTTGTTGATTATAGGGATTGCCCTTCATGGGATTTGTTATGATTTCTTCTTTGTATCCGGTCAAATCTATACAGACTCTAAAGCCGGTGCAAAATTCCAATCAGCTGCACAGGGCTTGATTACCTTAGCTACCTACGGCATTGGTATGTTGATTGGTTTCGCCGTGGCAGGTGCTATCACGGATATGTACCTAATCAGTGAAGGAAACCATGCTTGGTCTTCCATTTGGATGATTCCATCAGGAATTGCTTTGGTGGTTGTGATTTTGTTTACGATTTTCTTTAAAAATGAAAAAGTCGCTAAAATCGACGCCTAACTAACCATGATTCCAACAAATAGAAGAAATGCTTTGAAAAAGATAGCGCTCTCTGGAGCATTATTGGGAAGTACAGGCTTGAACTTGGCCTGTGCACAACCTTCCGAGAAGCAACAATTGAAAGGTAATCTCAAGCATTCAGTATCCTATTGGACCTATAGCTATCTTGGACTGGATGGACTTTGCGAGGCCATCAAAAAGATTGGCTTTAACGCCATCGACTTATTAGGACCCAAAGATTGGCCAATCATCAAAGCCCATGGCGTAGAATGTTCCATGTGTAATGGGGCAGAAATCAGTTTAACAGAGGGTTTCAACAATCCCACAAACCATGCGCAACTCATCAAAAATTATTCAGAAATCATTCCTTTGGTGGCCGAAGCCGGCTTTACCAATCTGATTTGTTTTTCGGGTAATCGCAACGGAATGGATGATGAAACAGGTTTAAAAAACTGTGCAGAAGGCTTAAAAAAGATTATTCCAATCGCAGAGAAGCATGGTGTCATCCTTCAGATGGAACTTCTCAACAGTAAAGTCAACCATAAAGATTATATGTGTGACCGAAGTGCATGGGGAGTGGAATTGTGCAAGCGTGTAGGTTCTGAAAATTTCAAACTCCTGTATGACATCTACCATATGCAGATCGAAGAGGGGGATTTGATCCGGACCATTCGCGAAAACCATCAATATTTTGGGCATTACCATACGGCAGGTAATCCTGGAAGAAACGAAATTGATGATTCACAAGAAATCAATTATAGTGCGGTGATGAAAGCTATTATGGAAACAGGCTTCAAAGGATACATTGGACAAGAGTTTGTACCAAAAGCGGAAGACAAAATCGCATCCTTGGAACAGGCAATTAGAATATGTGACGTGTAATTACAATAAACTCAAACAAATATAGATTATGGCAGACAATACCTATGACGCTATCGTTGTCGGTTCGGGAATCAGTGGCGGTTGGGCAGCGAAAGAGTTGACAGAAAAAGGCCTAAAAGTGCTCCTTTTAGAAAGAGGGCAGAATGTAGAACATATCAAGGACTACAAGACGGCCACACAGGCACCTTGGGAGATTCCTCACCGAGGAAGAAGAACGGTAGAAATGCTTGAAAACCATCCTAATTTGAGAAGGGATTATGTGTTGAATGAGCAAAATTTGGATTGGTGGGCACATGAAAGTGACTCCCCTTACGTAGAAGAAAAGCCATTCACTTGGTTTAGAGGCTATCAGGTAGGAGGACGCTCATTGATGTGGGGAAGGCAAAGTTACCGGTTGGGTGATATTGACTTTGAAGCGAACTTGAAAGAAGGAATTGCCGTTGATTGGCCTATTCGTTACAAAGACTTGGCTCCATGGTATTCATATGTAGAAAAATTTGCAGGTATATCTGGTAATAAGGATAATTATTGGGTACTTCCTGACGGGGATTTTCAACCACCCATGCCGCTCAACTGTGTAGAAAAAGATGTAGCTGCCCGTGTCAAAGAAAAGTGGGATGGCAGAAGAATCGTAACGATCGGCCGTGTGGCTAACCTAACTGAACCTCTTCAAAATCGTGTCAAGTGCCAATTCAGAAACAAATGTTGGTTAGGCTGTCCTTTTGGAGGCTATTTCAGTACACAGTCTTCCACGCTTCCAGCTGCCATGGCTACAGGTAATTTGACCTTAAGACCTTGGTCTATTGTGACCAAAGTAGTCTATGACAAAGACACCCAAAAAGCTACAGGAGTAGAAGTCTTGGACGCTGAGAATATGCAGACTTATGAGTATAATGCGAAAATCGTTTTCTTATGTGCTTCTGCATTCAACTCCACAGCCATATTAATGCGTTCAGCGACAGATATTTGGCCAGGGGGCTTGGGAAGTAGTTCGGGAGAGTTAGGCCACAATGTCATGGATCATCATTTCCGATTAGGTGCCAACGGTATTGCTGAAGGCTATGAAGACAAGTATTACTTTGGCAGAAGACCAAATGGTGTCTACATTCCGAGATTTAGAAATGTTGGTGATGATAAGAGAGACTATTTGAGAGGATTTGGTTACCAAGGAGGTGCTTCCCGATCTGGATGGAGCAGAAATGTTGCAGAGATGAATTTTGGAGCCCCAATGAAAGAAGCCCTTAGCGAACCAGGACCATGGTCTATGGGAATCACAGCATTTGGAGAAATTCTTCCTTATCACGAAAACACCATCAAGTTTAGCAAAGACGTAAAAGATAAGTGGGGCTTGGAAGCCTTGGTGATGAATGCAGAAATCAAGGAAAATGAGAAAAAGATGCGTGTGGATATGATGAACGATGCTGCCGAAATGTTGGAAGCTGCCGGTCTGAAAAATGTTAAAACCTTTGATGCAGGATATACCTTTGGACAGGGAATTCATGAAATGGGAACAGCGCGTATGGGAAGAGACCCTAAAACGTCTGTCTTGAATGGAAATAACCAAGTATGGGACTGCAAGAATGTATTTGTAACAGATGGCGCATGTATGACTTCAGCAGCTGCCCAAAACCCTTCGTTGACTTACATGGCTTTGACTGCAAGAGCGGTAGATTTTGCTGTCAGCGAATTGAAAAAAGGAAATCTTTAACCACTGAATGTAGAAATCATGACAATGAATAGAAGAGATGCTTTAAAAAGTGTCGCATTGATGATGGGAGGCGCTTTTGTAGGAGCAAATGTGCTGTTGACAGGCTGTGCTCCTGAAGACCAAATTGTGGGATTAAATTTCTCTGCCAAAGACATTGCCTTCTTGGATGAGTTGGGAGAAGCAATTATCCCTACCACCGATACTCCAGGAGCAAAAGCTACAGAAATTGGTGCATTTATGGTAATGATGGTAACTGACACCTACAATACTGAGCAGCAAACAAGCTTTGTAGAGGGGTTAAATCTGCTTAGAAAAGACTTCAAAAAGGCCAAAGGAAAAGACTTTATGGACGTTAGTACCGAAGAGAGAACAGCTTATTTGAATGAATTAAAAGCTGCTGGAAAAGCTAGTATAGATGCTCCTGCAGAGTTGGTGCCGACTATCCTAGGTATGCTTCAAGACCTCACCGTCTTAGGCTATTTCACTTCTGAAATTGGTGCTACACAACAATTAAGATTCTTTGAAGCACCTGGCAGATACGACGCATGTATTGATTACACGCCTGGTGACCGTGCCTATGCACTGTAAAAGACCCATAAGTTTACAACTAACCCAAAAAAAGAGGCTGTACAAACAGCCTCTTTTTATTTTAGACCTTTACTTATCATCACTGGAGAAATTCTGAATTGATCGTCCGTTTGGTATAAAGCAAAAGATAAATAATCCCCGCTAAAATCACTAAAGCAGCTAGTTCAAATTGTGCCCAAATTTTCGATTTATTGACTACACGATCTGCCTCATCGGCCATTCGTTTTCCTTCCTCCATTTGGATTTCAGATAATTTTTCTAAGTCAATCAAGGCCTGCTCAATGGATTCATTATACTTTTTCACTTGGGCAATATTGATACCATCCGTTTCAGAAAATAAAAGATCGTAATTATTTATCCGAAGACTCTCTTCTATGATTCTTCTAAAGTCTTCTAAAAAGATAGCTTCATTTGCCGTTAATCCTGTTTTTTCAAAATCATCAACAGTCTTGAGAATTTTCTCTTCCAGCTTTTCTATCTCATCAATGACATTGGAATAATCACTCTCAAGCTCACAATGGTTGACAAGCAGTTTTATTCGAAAGAGATTTTCAGAGATGGAAAATATATAACCTTCCACTACTAGTCGATCTTCGTAAACAGAAATAAATGACCTGCCTAGGTCATTGAAACTTCTGCGCTCCAAGATGTTTTTTCCTACAATGATGGCAATGATGAAAGTCAAAAGAATAGCAACTCTGATCTTATTTTTTTGGAGTTTGGTTCTACTCATGGCAATTTTGGATTTTTACTGGTAAGTGCTGGTGTTTGGACTGATTCCTGAACTAAATAAGGCTGAATTGACCAATAAACCTAGCAAAGTACCTACAAAAAAAAATTATATAGGTCATAATTTTTTTTTATGATTGACATAGAACCGTTAATGCTGTTTAGTTTAATATAACTTTTCCAAAGTTCTGTTTGGAGGTTCAGGTTGATTGTACTTCTAATCAACCTTTTGAAAAGCTTCAATTCAATTTGCATTCTTATCTAAACGACATTGATCTAACCATTCCAAAGTTAGATTTGAGGCAGGATTTAATAAGCGTACCTAGCGAGAACCTTCTTGTGTGTGAGATCAAAAATTAATCAGCATAGGAGCGCTTGCTATACGAGATATTTCCAAGACTGTATATCTGGTAAAAAACGTCATTTTCTTTCCACCTTCGTGCCAGTATGGTAAAATCCTTTTATTTTTAAGCTAAGAAATCTTACATAACAGAAGCATTACATTCCGGATAAGCCTCATTCTTTAACATCTACATTAACTCCCCATGAAAATACTCCACACCGCCGACTGGCACTTAGGTAAAAGATTACAAGAGTACTCCCGACTGGAAGAACAAAAAGAAGTCCTTCAAGAAATCGTGGAGATTGCTGAAGCGGAAGCTGTGGACCTTGTCCTGTTGGCTGGTGATATTTTTGATACCTTCAACCCCAATCATGAGGCGGTCGAACTCCTCTACAAAACTCTGAAAAAGCTATCCAATAATGGACAGCGTCCCATCATAGCTATTTCTGGCAATCATGACTCCACGCAGTTTATAGAAGCTCCGGACCCATTGGCTCGGGAACTCGGAATTATCTTCTACAGCCGCTATGATAGTACCATATCAGTTGGAACATTAGATAGCGGAATTCAAATTCTCCAGAGTGAGTCTGGCTTCGTAGAACTCAACTTACCAGCATTCGATTTTCCTGTGAGAATTTTACTAGCGCCTTATGCCAACGAGCTCCTGCTCAAAACTTATTTAGGTGACGGAGACCGAGAAGCGGAGTTTAGGGAATTGATGGGTCAGCGATGGAAAGCACTGGCAAATACGCATTGCGATGACAAAGGCGTCAACTTGTTTATCGGGCATTTCTTTTTTATGAAAGAAGGGGAAAAGCCAGAGGCCGAACCAGAATCGGAGCGCCCTATCCTCCACGTGGGAGGCACTCAAGCATTGTACACTCATTTGATCCCACATCAGATCCAATATGCGGCACTTGGGCATTTACATCGATACCATGCTGTCGCAAAAGAGCCTTGTCCGATTGTCTACGCTTCTTCACCTCTTTCCTATTCCTTCAGCGAAGCAGCTCAAGAGAAACAGGTAGTCATCATCGAAGCAGAACCCAGAAAACCTGCCAACTACCGGCCTATTCCACTAAAAAAAGGAAAACCCCTATACAGAGAAACCTTTGACAACCTTGAAAAAGCCTTGACTTGGCTGGAAGCAAACCCTCATTGTTATGTGGAATTGACCTATATCACCGAACATGCCATCGATGCGCCTACCAGAAAAGCGTTGATGAATGCACATGATGGGATTGTAAATCTCATTCCTCAGATCAAAAATCCTGAGGGACAAGAATCCCTCAGCCTTAAAGTAGAAGATCTGGAAAAAGACATGCTCAGCTTATTCCAATTATATTACAAAAGCGAAAAAGGTATAGAACCGAATGATGAATTACTAGACCTTTTTAAAGAGGTGATCAGTCGTGATCAGTCAAATTAAGATTGATTTAAAAAAACAGATGTTTCATCAATCAAGCCTATTTCAAATTATTTCAACCTTATTTCCATCTTATTTCAATTAGCAAGTAAGTATTCTTTTACCCCTCAAATTAGCGTAATCATGATCCCTCTCAAACTCGAAATAGAAGGTTTATACTCATACAAGGAAAAACAAGTTATAGATTTCACCCAACTGACGGCCGCAGGGCTGTTTGGTATTTTTGGAGCAGTAGGCAGTGGGAAATCATCGATTTTGGAAGCCATTTTACTTGCTTTGTACGGAAGCACGGAGCGATTATCTGATCGAGGCGAGAAAAACAGCATGCTCAACCTGCAGTCGGAAGCTTTAAAAATTGTATTTGAATTTCGCTCAGGTAAAAACAATACCCACACCTATCGATCTATCTACTTAGCCAAGCGGAATCCTAAAAAGTTTGAAGAGGTAAAGCCCGCTGAACACAATTTTTACAAACTAGGGCCAAGCGATTGGGAGCCAATCGAGCAAAGTGCAGAGCAGCTCTTGGGAATGAAAAAAGAGCACTTCAAGCAAACCGTGATTATTCCTCAAGGTAAGTTTCGTGAGTTTATTGATTTGACTCCTGGCCCAAGAGCCGATATGATGAAGGAGCTGTTTGGATTGGAGCGATTCGATCTTTCTGCAAAAACAGGCACAATTCTCCGGCAAGTGAAGGACGAAAAAATCCGCTTGGAAACCCAGTTAGTCTCATTAGATACGGTTAGCAAGGAAGCATTGGAAAGCAAAAAGTCCCAAATTCAAGAGCTTGCAGCAACAGTGGAACGCAATCAGGCTGCTTTCAGTGAGCAGGAACGTATATTAAAAACACAAGAAGGATTGCTCAAAAAGCATCTGGAGCTACAAGAATTTCTCCAAGAGTGGAATTCTTTGGAAGAAAAGAAGCCATCCATTCAGGAAAAGAAAAGGGTTTGGAAGGAATTTCTGACTGCTAAGACCTACCTCAAACCCGTGTGGCAACAGATGCAGGAAAAGCAGCTTGACTTGGAAAAGGAAATCGTAAGTGCTGAAAATTGCAGAAGATTTCAGGGGCAGTATATTCAGGATATCAAAACCTACCAAGAGGAGTTGAAGGCTCTTCGAAAAAAAGCTGACCTCAAATCCGAGCGGGAATCCAAGATTCGAGACTTGAAAAAAGTCATCGAAATTCAGGGAATCCAGCAGGATTTTGAGCAGGCTAAGGACCTGACGGAAAAACTAGCTCCAGCGATTACTCAAGAAAAAAAGACACTAAAAGAGCTCTCTGATCGCATACAGTCCTTGGAGGCACGCGCAGAAGCCATCACTACTGTAGACAACAACACCCTGGCTGATCGTAAAATGAATGTTCAGAATCTGAGACGACTAGAGGAACAAATACGAACCTCTACCAAGGAAAAGGAGCATTTGGACCAGCTGATTGATGAAATCAACGGCACGCTTCATTCATTGAATAAACAACTACCCCAAGAAGTAGCAGACTTTTCGAGCTGGATGGAGTCACAGCAGGGAAGAATACGAGAACTAGAAGGACAAAAGGAAAAACACATTCAAAAGGCAGGTTTGGCTACTCATATCCACCTCCTTCATGAGGGAGAGGCATGTCCACTTTGTGGCGCATTAGAGCACCCAAACCCTTTGGAAGCGGAGTCTGTCGAAGCGATGCAAAGCATCACGGATAGTATCGAAGATGCTAAAAATACGCTGGAAAAAATTCGCACACTCCAAAATGAAACCAAGCAAGAATCCTTTCGCTTAGAAGCCCAGCTAGGAATTCGGAAAAAATTGCAGGAAACGATTCAATCCCTGCAAGAAGAACAAAAAACCATCCTTGCACACTTACGAATGCAGGGAATAGAAAATATGCAAGCCCTTGAAACCTCCATCAAGGAAGCCGAAGAACGCAGCTCCGTAAAGGCTAGCTTGGAAAAAGAAGTGAAACACTTCCGTAAAGAATGGAATGATCTCCAAGCAAAGCTTGAAACTGAGGAGCAGAAACTGAGAGAAGCAGAGCAACAACAGTTAGCTCTTCAAAGCAGACTTAGCTCCAAACGGGAAGAAATCAAAGACATAAACTTTTGTAAGCCTTTCTTTGAAAAGGATACGCAAAGTATTGAAAGCAGTATAGAGAAGGTTCAGCGGGATATCGATGAAACCGCCTTCAAACTGGAGGGTAAGCAAAAAGCCTTGCAAGAAACCCAAACCAAGCAGGCTACTAATTTGGCTAATCTTGAACATGCTGAATCGCTCATCAAGATCCTTACCATCAAAATCCAAGAACTTGAGCAGGAATTCAACGAATTGATGCGGGTACATGGATTTATGGATGAATCAGAGGTCATTGCACTATTCAATCATTCTTTAGATGCAGATAAAGTGGATGCAGAGATTCGTTTGTTTGAGGATCGTTGTCTGTTGGTCAACAGTAAAATTCAGGAGCTTCGTGCTGAGGAGGGTGTGGAAGGATTTAGCCAGCACTATTTCGATCAACTGACCCAAGAAGTGGCTGCACAAAAAAGTGCTTTGGAGGCTCTTCAAAAAGAATTCACGTTGTTGGACAAGGAAATCAGTACCCTGAGTCAACAATTGGAACAAAAAAACACCTTACTTCAAGAATTCTCTCATGTAGAAAATAGAGAAACCAATCTCAAAGAATTGGAAAAGCTCTTTAAAGGCAGTGGATTTGTGAAATACGTCAGCACCATCTACCTCAAAGAGCTTTGCAATACGGCCAATATTCGCTTCATGAAGCTGACCAAAAACAGCCTAAGCTTGGATATGGATGATAACAATACTTTCTGGGTAATTGACTACCTCAATGGAGGAAAGCGCCGCTTGCTCAAAACCCTTTCGGGTGGTCAAACCTTCCAAGCCTCCCTCTGCTTGGCCTTGGCTTTGGCAGAAAAAGTAAAAGCCCTCAATCAAGCTGATCAGTCGTTCTTCTTCTTGGATGAAGGTTTTGGGGCATTGGATAAAAATTCTCTCCGCGTGGTCTTCGAAACCCTCAAATCCCTCCGCCACGAAAACCGCATTGTCGGTATCATCTCCCACGTAGAAGAACTCCAACAGGAGATCGGAGTCTATGCCAAAGTGGAACTCGATGCAGAGCGAGGCAGTGTGGTTGGGTATTCGTATTAGAAGCGAGAGATGAGATGCGAGATACAGAGAAAGACATCCGGCGGAGAGATTGATAGGTGTAGATAATGAAATATGCTAACGCGATATAAGTAGATATATGCCTATCGGCGATATATTTAGAGGCGTTTAAATAATAGAATTATTCTTAAAAAAGTGTCAAGTATTATCAAGACGAGAAAGAGAAGAAGTAACAATTTTTTGCACGGTTTTTTTTACCATGAATCATAAGTTTGCCATCCCTAAAAAATCAATAGGGACCTGCATCCAAGCAGATACATGATTTCCGTAAATGTCCCTTGCAGGAATATAGTTCCCCTGAAAAAGTTCAAATACGCGCTTAGCCTCAAGAAGCAAAGCTTCATGAATTTCTTTTTCACCTTGAAAAGTCACTTCCTCAACAGTCCCTACCTCCGTTATTTTGATTCCAATCCAAACTTTACCTTTCGCACCTTTTCTCCGTGCTGCACTTGGATAGGTGAGATTTTTCACCAAGGTTTGATTCCATTCCTCCAAATTCTCAAAACTTGGCATCAACACATTTCTGTTTACCTGCTCCAACTGTTCCTCAGAAGGAGTGAAGAAGCCATTGCAAGCTGTATTTGAAGGATTACAAATAATATCTAGCACTTTTCGTTCAGGGCTAAAAACTTTTATCACATGATAACTTCCTCTTTTTTTGACAGTTTCAACAAACCAAATCTTACCCTGATCATCGTAAGAAACATGGTCTTTCCATTGAAAAAACTCTGAATCGGTAAACAGATTCTCAGTACTTATTTCTTCTCCTTCTCGATCAACAAGGATTGTTACTAATTGACCCAGTTCGGATTGTTGTAAAATTTTGGTATATCTATGATTTTCTGATTGGTTTTCTACAGGATTGAATTGTCCATCCAAAGGAATATTTATCTGTTGTCCCATTGTCAACAAAACCGAGAAAAATAAAAATACTCCAGTAAAAACAGCTCTCATATTGAAATCATTGATTGAATAAAATAATTTAGGGCAATTCTTACAACTATCCAAAAAATAAATTCACCCAACTCTTTAACTTTATCTTCTTTGATGCAAAATTCAATTCTGACAAATCTATTCAAATTGGCCAAACTGCCTAGCCTTTTCCCGAAAGTAATATTTTCTCCCTCATACTAATCACCTAAAAATCTGCGCTAAATCTGCCAGATCCCCTTAATCTGCGAGAGATTACGTTTTATAATAAATCCTTAACCTTCCCGTAAACTCATTCCCCTTAAGAAAACCTACTTTTGGTACTACCAACCTGATCAAAAGTAACCATGAAAAAATTAATTCTTGTAGCTGTCTTTATTTCCTTTAGTGCTGTAATCTATGCACAGCAAACTGTCAAAGGAATCGTTTTTGAAGACAATAACCGTAATGGAAAAAAGGAAAGAAACGAAAAAGGAGTGGCAAATGTAGCTGTTTCCAACGGTATTGAAGTAGTCCTGACCGACGCTAAAGGAGCGTATGAGTTACCCATTCAAGAGCACCAAACCATTTTTGTCATCAAGCCAGCAACTCATGCATTACCTGTAGATAGCCATAATCTTCCTCAATTTTTCTATACGCATAAACCCAATGGCTCTCCAGCCGATTTGAAATATCCTGGAGTTGCACCCACAGGGCCACTGCCGACCTCTATAGATTTTGCTTTAATACCTACCACTTCCTCAGACAAATTTACTGCATTGATTTTTGGAGATCCTCAACCCTATAGTTTGGAGGAATTGGAATACTTCAGAAAAGGGATTGTGTCCGAGGTAGAGGGGATTTCAGGAGTTAGTTTTGGAGCATCTTTGGGTGATATCGTAGGAGATAGACCTGACTTTTTCCCTGCCTATAAAGAAGTCATTGGAAAAGTTGGTTTACCTTGGTTTCATGTCATGGGTAACCACGATATGAATTTTGATGCACCTTCAGATGAGTTCAGCGACGAATCTTTCACCGCAGCTTTTGGACCTGCCACCTATGCCTTCAATCATGGAAATGCACACATTGTGGTCATAGAAAATATATTATACCCAGACCCGCGGGATGGACAGGGGTATTGGGGTGGACTTCGACCTGATCAATTAGCTTTCGTAGAAAATAACCTCAAATTGGTTCCCACAGATAAATTGGTGATAATGTTGATGCATATACCCTTATTTGAAGAGAATGGAGACAGTTTCCGGGATGCTGATCGGGAAAAGCTATTGGAACTGCTTTCTCCTTTTGCCAATACCCTATCCATGTCAGCACATACGCATTACATGAAACAAACATTTTTCGGAAAAGAAGATGGTTTCACAGGAACAAAACCCCATCACCACTTCAATATCGGAACACCTTCGGGAGATTGGTATAGTGGAAAAATCCAAGCCGACGGCACTCCAATCGCTACCCAGCGAGACGGTTCTCCCAAAGGATATATATTTTTAGACATTGATGGGACTGATTATGCCGCACGATATAAGCCTGCGGGAAAATCAGCAGATTACCAAATCCAAGTGCATGCACCAAAAATTCTAGTCGAAGGTGTACGTACAACCGCCCAAGTAGTCGCCAATTTCTTCACAGGTACTTCCACGGATAAGGTCAGCTACCGAATCAATGGTGGAGAATGGAAGCCCATGATCAATTTTGAAAGCTTGGATCCTAGCTTTTGGTTAGAAGTCATGGAATGGGACACTACCCTAGAAGTCATCCAGGGCCGGAGACCTTCCAATCCTGCACTCACAGACCATTTGTGGAGAGCAGCCCTCCCAAGCAACTTAGCTGCTGGTGACTACACCATAGAAATTCAGGCTACTGATATGTATGGAGCTGTGCACATGGCTACGCATCAGATGCGTGTGGTTCCAAAACCTTGATTTAGAATCGAGATGCGAGCTTGCCTACTGCAAGTAGGAGACGAGAAGCGAGCTTGCCTACCGAGAGGTAGGAGTTTAGACACAAGAGCCAAGAATCAAGACATCTACAACTATCCAAACCGTGGACAGTCGACCGTGGACCTCTAGTTACTAATCACTTAATCAACTAATCACTATAATGTACCAAGTACCAAGTACAAGGTACCAAGTAGGGATTCGAGTAGCGAGCTTGCCTACCGAGAGGTAGGAGTTTAGATACAAGAGTCCAGAAAAAAGAATCAAGACATCTACAACTATCCAAACCGTGGACAGTCGACCGTGGACCTTTAGCTACTAATCAACTAATCACTATAATGTACCAAGTTAAGATTTACTCATAATCAATTAGTGAAATTCGTGCTATTCGTGGACCCACCCTTTGCGGACATGGCGTTTTATCGTTGCGCACGTGGGGAGAACAAAAGTAGTAGCTTGGAAAGAAATGTCGAATGATGAACGTCGAATTACGAATAATGAATTTTGTATGTTCCATCATAAACCCTTATATTTAACGAATTAGTTTATACTAAAAGGTAACCACAACTATCCAACATGAAATCCCCAACCTCCCCTGTCTTTTATGCAGCTATATGCACATTACTAGTTATAGCTTTCACTTTTTCGTGCAACACAAAAGAACAATCAAAAACTCCAGAGGTCTTTTTCGGCTCGATAGAGGAACTGATCCTGGATACTGTCTATTTGGAAAAGGATGTGACCATTAATCGCTTACCTGCATCTTTTACATACGATGCTAGTTCAAAGTCTTGGATAGCATTGGATCAGACGAGGTTATTTAAGACACCTTATCCAGCACTTGATCCACTAACCGTCCAACTACTGGAAAAAGAAGGACCTGATGGCATTGGCCCTTTCAGTTATGGTTCGTTGATTACAGAAGATTATATTTTCATTCTCAACAGCCCCAAAGAACTCATCCAACTAGACCACAATGGTCAAGTCCTCAAAAGAATTCCCTTTCCCACTGACATCAAAAGAGAAACTAGCCTATTCAATGTCCTTAAAGGTCAACAGCTGTATTGGGATCAATCCAGTCAAAAGCTCTTCATTCCATTGGTCCCATTCATCCTGAAAGAAGGGAGTTTTGAAGAGGAGGTATGGATTTGGGAAGCCGATTTTACTACCAATGAAATCAAGCCCCATATTTCCTTTGCTTTTCCTGAACTTTACAAGGAGTTTTTGGAAGATGTAGAACTGGGTACCTTTTTCAATACCTATGCACCTGACAAGCAAGCACAGGTAATTTCACTGCCTGCTTCCGACTCAGTGATGCTTATTAGTCCTGAAAAGAAAGAGTGGATCTATGCAGGATCATCCGAAAAACTGCAATTCCTCAAAGGCAAAACAGAGCAATATGGAGAAATGATTGCCTTTGTACCCAATCATGAAAGCAGTCGCTATGCTGCTATCCGTTGGAACCCTTATCGCAAACAATTTGTAAGAAATCTGACTGTATCCGAGAAAAAAATAGATGATAAAGTCATTCGAGACCATCGACTCCTATTCTTCAATGCTGACTTTCAGAAATTAGCAGAGATCAGCTTCAATGCACAACTGATCAGCCCCATTCCATTATTTACTCCAGATGGAGTTTATTTAAAACTTTTGGATGCTGAATCGGATGATTATGAAGGGTATGTGAGGCTTAAGGCCGATTTTTGATTTGCCACGAAGGCTCGAAGACACAAAGGTAAAGTTGTATTTTATCTTTCTACCAAATTTTCAATCCGAATATCAGAAATTCTATCAACCTCTTTCAGGTTTTCTGTCACCGTAATAAGATCTCTTTCAACTGCTGTACACCCATTCAACAGCCTACTTCTTCTTAAACAAGGAATCTACAAACTCCTTGCGATTGAACACCTGCAAGTCGGTCATCTTTTCTCCTACGCCGATGTATTTGACAGGGATTTTGAATTGATCGGATATACCAATCACTACGCCACCCTTAGCGGTACCATCCAATTTGGTAATCGCTAAAGCACTTACTTCGGTAGCTTTGGTAAATTCTTTTGCTTGAATAAAGGCATTTTGACCGGTAGAGCCATCTAGTACCAACAAAATTTCATGAGGCGCTGCATCGATAAATTTCTGCATCACCCGCTTGATTTTGGTCAATTCGTTCATCAAGTTGACCTTGGTATGTAAACGACCTGCGGTATCTACGATTACCACATCGGCATTCATCTCTACACCTTTTTTAACCGTATCAAAGGCTACTGAAGCAGGATCAGTATTCATCCCGTGAGACACTACCGGCACCCCCACTCGCTCACCCCACAAAATCAACTGATCAACGGCAGCAGCTCTAAAGGTATCCGCAGCTCCCAAGACAACCGTCTTGCCAGCTGCTTTGAACTGATGGGCTAACTTTCCGATCGTGGTGGTTTTACCCACGCCGTTCACTCCCACTACCATGATAACATAGGGTTTTTTATCTGCAGGCAAATCAAAATCTGATAGATCAGCACTTTTGTTTTCTTCCAATAGCCCCATCACCTCTTCTCTCAAGATCACATCCAATTCAGATGCACTGAGATACTTATCCTTTGCTACCCGCTCTTCAATTCGTTGGATGACTTTGATAGTGGTATCAACTCCCACATCAGAGGTGATCAGGATTTCTTCCAGCTCATCTAAAACTTCTTCGTCAACTTTTGACTTACCGACAACTGCTTTGCTGATTTTTGAAAAAATATTTTCACTGGACTTTTGAAGTCCCTGATCCAAACTTTCCTTTTTTTCTTTGGAAAAAAAACCGAAGATTCCCATAATGTTATGTAATTGAAGCCCGAATATAATGAAAATGTCCCTTCAAGTCATTGCTCAAAGGGACATTTCGAAATTTATCGAAATAAATTCTTATTTCTTCAAGGTATCCTGAACCATAGTGGTTGGAACCATTTCTTCTTTGAAGGTGTAAGCACCAGTTTTGTCAGATTTTACTGCTCTGATAACTTTAGCATAAGTTACACCACCTTCTTTCTTTAGAGTCGCTACTACTTTCTTTGCCATATCTTTGGAGAATTAAAGGTTGTTTCTTGACAACACCGTGCCTAATTACTTAATTTCTTTGTGAACCGTCATTTTCTTCATGATCGGGTTGTATTTTTTCAACTCCAATCGTGTAGTCGTATTCTTACGGTTTTTTGTTGTGATGTATCTTGAAGTACCTGGAAGGCCAGAATCCTTATGCTCTGTGCACTCCATAATCACTTGTACTCTGTTACCTTTCTTAGCCATCGCTTCCTAGTATTTATATGCGTTAACCTGACTGATTATTTAATGATGATCATACCTTTAGCCTGAGCATCTTTCAAAACGGCGCTAACGCCTTTTTTGTTGATTGTTCTCAAAGCCTTGGAACAAACTTTCAACGTAATCCAAGCATCTTCTTCTGGAATGTAGAAGTTCTTTTTGTGTAGGTTTGGATAAAACATACGCTTGGTTTTGTTGTTCGCGTGCGATACGTTGTTACCTACTCGAGGTCTTTTACCGGTGATGTCACAAACTTTTGCCATGATATATTGTCGTAATAGTATAGACGTTTTTTAAATTGAGTCTGCAAATATCGGACTTTTGCTCGAATTAACAAAAGTTGATTTTATTTTTTTCGATAAAGTTCTCAAAACCACACATTAAATCCTCCTAAGCAAGTAAATCACTAGAATTAATAGCGCACATACCCCTGAACTACCATCCGATTAGGCTTGGACCAGATCACATCCTGTGCAGTTTCAATCACATAATGGCTCAATTCCTCCGATCCGGAATTGAAAAACATCGCTCCTCTGATTTCGGACGTATAGAAGAAGTTCTCTTTCTTCTCAAAGAAACTCAACTCCTTGACCTTCCCTTCCTCATAGCGCACGACTACCTTTTGGGTTTTATTTTTTTCGCCTTCCTTCAACTCATGAATGAGATACTCAGGACTCCGGGCGCTCTCATACGCAGCAGCAAGTGCAGGTCTATTAATATCATTCTGGAGAAAGAAGTCAAATTCATTCAGCCAGTCTTCCACTAAAAAGAGTTCTTCGGAACGCTCACGTTCTCCATTGACAGTCACCTGTCTCGAAACTGTTTTACTGTCTAATTTTTCAGCCAACACTTCCACAAACTCTTTTACTGGGAAATAAGCGGGTTCCTCACCTGAACGCTCCCGAGTGGAAGGGTCACAGCTTAGAATAAAGCAAGAAAGAGTTAATAATAAGAAAAGGTTATATACTCGAGCTTTCAGCGTTTTCATACATTAACTTGACTTTTGGACAAGCAAATTATCCCCTGTCATTTCTCCAGGCACCTCCACTCCCATCAATGCCAAGATCGTTGGGGCTAAATCACCTAGCTTCCCATCATTCACAGGAAGCACATCTTCTTTGTCTACCATGATGCAAGGTACCAAATTAGTCGTATGTGCTGTATTAGGAGACCCATCTTCATTGATCATCATATCGGAATTGCCATGATCCGCAATGACTATGGTGGTATATCCGCTTTCCAGCGCTTGTTCAATCACTTGTTGAGCACATTTATCGACAGCTTCACAGGCTTTTACAGCTGCATCAAAAACGCCCGTGTGCCCCACCATATCTGCATTGGCAAAGTTGAGGCAGACAAAATCCACTTCCTTCTTACGCAACTCATTTTTGATTTTTGAGGCAATTTCAAAGGCAGACATTTCCGGCTTTAAGTCATAGGTAGCTACCTTGGGCGAAGGACACAAAATTCTGCTCTCTCCTTCAAATGCCACTTCCCTACCTCCCGAGAAGAAGAAGGTTACGTGAGGATATTTCTCCGTTTCAGCAATACGGATCTGCTTTTTACCAGCTTTCTCCAACACCTCTCCCAAGGTATTGTTGAGGTTATCTTTTTCAAAAAGCACCTTGACACCCTTAAAGGTATCGTCGTAGTTAGTGAAGGTTACATAATGAAGATTCATTTTTTTCATGTTGTAATCTTCAAAATCCTCTTGGGTCAATACTTGGGTAATTTCTCTCCCACGGTCAGTTCTGAAGTTGAAGCAAATAACAACATCGCCTTCTTTAATCGTTGCTACCGGCTTATTGTCACCATTCGCATGAATGATTGGTCGGATGAATTCATCCGTCACTCCATTGACATAGGATTTGGAAATAGCGGCTGTAATATCCTTGGAGCGCTCTCCCTCTCCTTTGACAAGGGCGTCATAAGCCAATTTCACGCGCTCCCAGCGCTTATCTCTATCCATAGCGTAATACCTGCCAACTACAGATGCGATCGTGCCTACGGAGCCCTTTAGATGCTCCTGCAAGTCCTTGATATATCCAAGCCCTCCCTTAGGGTCTGTATCTCTACCGTCTGTAAAAGCATGGATGAAAGCCTTTTCCAAACCATTGGCTTTGGCTGCATCACATAGACCTTTTAAATGCTTGATATGTGCATGCACACCTCCATCAGAAACAAGTCCGATGAAATGTACATCCTTGTTATGATCCTTGGCATACTCAAATGCCTCCTGCAACACAGGATGGGTATTGAGATCACCTTCTTCTACTGCTTTATTGATTTTTACCAAATCCTGATAGACGACCCTACCCGCACCGATATTCATGTGGCCAACTTCAGAGTTACCCATCTGTCCTTCTGGAAGTCCAACAGCCAATCCAGAAGCATCCAATTTACTATGAGGATACGTGTTAAAAAGACTATCCATGAAGGGGGTTTGTGCTTTTTCAATGGCGGAAACAGCTGGATTGGTCCCGAGACCCCATCCGTCCAAAATCATCAAAATAACTTTCTTATTCATGTCGCATGTGTAGTTAATTCCTTACAAAAATTAAATGAGAGTGTAAAAATGCCTATTCTTTACCAATGCCACAAAAATAGCATGGAAATATTTTTTTCTTTTTGGCTTAATATTTGTTTAAATAATTCATCATGACAAACCTGAGTACCTTTATTTTCGTTTTAAGCCTACTGATTGTTCAGTGGTGGCATCAGCCTATACCAATGGACAAACTACACGATTTGGATGAATTGGCTTACACGTTTAAAAATGGTTCTAGCAGAGAGTTGGCCAACTATTTTGGGTCACGGGTAGAGATCAACATCAGCGGAAATTCCGGACATTATTCCAAGAATCAAGCAGAGCAGGTCATGCGGGATTTTTTCAAAAAATACCCTCCTTTGGATTTCAATCTGCTCCAAAAAAGTGCTGGCAACAATGATATTACCGCTACTATGGCGCATTACTTTTCAGGCGAACAGCGTTTCAAAATTTTAATCAAGGCAAAATCAGAAAAAGAAGGCTTACTCGTTTTTGCACTCGATATCATCAAGGACTAAGCACAAAATTCCTACCTTTGCGCTGTGAAAGACTTACCCTACTTAACAGCAGCGCGTCTGCAAGATTTTATTCAGACTGCCTTAACTGAGGACATTGGTCCCGGCGACTACTCCAGCTTAGGTGCTTTTGACAGTACTCAACAAGGCCAAGCTCGCTTGATTATCAAAGAACCTGGAATTCTTGCCGGCATGGAACTGGCTGAGATGATTTTTCATGCGTACGATGCTAGCTTACAGGTAGAACGCTTGCTGCAGGATGGACAAGAAGTCCATGCAGGAGACATTGGATTAGTGGTAAAAGGAAAAGCTTCCTCTATTCTCAGTACTGAACGATTGGTATTGAACTGTATGCAGCGCATGAGTGGTATTGCGACAAAAACAGCCACTCTTTCCAAAAAAATAGCCCATACCAAGGCTAAATTATTGGACACCCGTAAAACCACCCCAAACTTTCGCATGTTGGAAAAATGGGCAGTGGCAATTGGAGGAGGCGTCAATCATCGCTTTGCCTTATATGATATGGTGATGCTCAAAGACAACCATATTGACTTCGCCGGAGGGATCGCACAAGCGATCGCCAACACCAAAGACTATCTCAAAAATAATGAGTTAGACCTAAAAATCGAAGTGGAAACCAGAAGCTTAGCAGAAGTAGATCAGGTCTTGGCAATCGGTGGCATTGACTACATCATGCTGGACAATATGGATTTTGAAACCATGAGAGAAGCTGTGAGAAGGATTGATGGTCGCTATTTGGTGGAAGCATCCGGAGGAATTACAGAAGAAACCCTAGCCAACGTGGCTGAGTGTGGCGTAGACTTTATTTCTGTCGGGGCCTTAACCCATACGGTAAAATCATTAGACATCAGCTTAAAAGCGTTCTAAGGAAAATGCAGGCTAGAACTATTCCAAAGTTTAGGTACTAACAAAATCATCCATTGAAAAAGCCGGAATGAAACTCATCCCGGCTTTTGTATAGATTGGCTATAGTCAATTAAATTAATCTTTGGATGCAAAGTCTGGGTAAGCAGACATGCTGTGTTCGTTGATATCCAAGCCTTCGAGTTCCTCTCGCTCATCCACTCGGATACCGATACTCCTTTTCATAGGGAAGAAAATCAACCAAGAAGTCGCTACACAAAATAAACCGACAATTCCAATGCCAATCAGCTGGGACCATACCTGAGACAACCCAGCCAAGTCTCCAAAAAGCCCTACAGCCAAGGTTCCCCAAATACCACATACCAAGTGGACAGAGATCGCTCCCACTGGATCATCGATTTTGATTTTATCAAAAAATACAACGGCAAACACCACTATGGAACCACCGATAAACCCAATAATAGCTGCTTCGCCTACACCCATCAAGTCCGCACCTGCCGTAATGGACACCAAACCAGCCAAAATCCCGTTAAGCACCATGGTGATATCATACGTTTTGAATTTCAAATAGGAGGAAAGGAGTGCTCCCATAGCTCCTGCCGCTCCAGCGATGGCGGTAGTCACAAATACCAAAGAGACAGTTCCTGGATCAGCTGTCAGTACAGATCCACCGTTGAATCCAAACCAACCAAACCACAATAAAAACACCCCAATTGTAGCCATGGGAATGTTATGACCTGGGATAGCCTTCATGCCTGTCGGAGTATATTTGCCTAATCTTGGCCCTAACAAGTAGGCGCCAATCAAAGCACCCCAACCTCCCACCGAGTGGACAATCGTAGAACCTGCAAAATCGTAAAAAGGTACAGTTAAGGTATCTAAAAATCCACCGCCCCACTTCCACATACCCACTATCGGGTAACAGATACCTACATATAGTATGGAAAAGAATATAAATGGACCTAGCTTAATTCGCTCTGCTACAGCTCCTGACACAATGGTCGCAGCAGTCGCAGCAAACATCGCTTGAAATATAAAATCCGTGAAAAAGGTGTAGCCTTCATTGTAGGCCGAAGTACTCCAACCTTCTGGAAGCTCCAAACCAATGCCGGCTAAACCGAAAAAACTCCCTGCGAAATCATCCCCTGGGTACATTAAGTTGAAACCGATAAACGCATAGGTCAATAGCCCTATGGCCGGTATGATCGTATTTTTAAATAAGATGTTGACCGTGTTTTTGGCGCGTGTCAAGCCAGCTTCCAAACTGGCAAAGCCTAAATGCATGATGAAAACCAATATGGTAGCCACCATCATCCATAAATTATTGATAGTAAAGATTTCTTGATTCATAGGTTTGATCGTTTGTACGTGAGTAAAGAATTATTGCTTGAGCATTAAAGGGCGGATTCTCCTGTATCACTATTTCGGATACGGTAGGCTTCCAATGCTTCGTAGATGAAGATTTTTCCATCTCCGACTTGTCCTGTTCTCCCTTGTGTCAGAATACAATTGACGATTTCGTCTACATGCTCATCAGCGCACACAATTTCTATTTTCGTACGGGGAATGTAGGCAGGTTCGTAAGCCACTCCCCGGTAGGTTTGGACCTTGGGATGCTCCATGCCCATACCTTTGACTTCATAGAATGTGAAAAACTTCACTCCCAAACCTGCGACACAATTATGTATGTCCTCAAATTTGGATGTTCTAATAATTGCTTCGATTTTTTTCATTTTCTGCAATATTTTATTCGGTTTAATAGGATTTCGATGCTAATCTAGCGGTTTTTTTGATAAAAAAATATTTTTGGTTGATTTTTTACCATCCAAACAACTTTTTTACTTCAATTTCAACAATACTAGTATTTAGAATATCTCAAAAATAAATTCTGAACACATTTATTGAAAATCAAGGGTATTAAGGAAACCTATTCTTGATTTTTTTAATAATTCATGAATTCTGTCAGGTGTTTGATTTTTTCAAAAACTCCTCGGAATGGTTCCGTAAGTTCTCTAACCGAGGCGTTTTGAAGGCAGGCAAGAGGGAGGAAGAGTGTGGCTTCGCCACACTCTTCCTCCCTCTTGTTTGTCAATTTATCTCCGGTGGCCGAGCCTGCCGAGGCCCCTTTCACTAAAATTCAGCTACTGTCAGAAAAGTGGGTAATTATAATTTGTCTTCTCCCCGAACTCTTTCTAGGGAAATAGATGATTCTTTTGAAAGACTTTCATTGTAGGTATAAAAGCGTAAATTTGCCATGGTATAAAAGCAATTGAACGTATGACAAAACCAACACTTTTAGTATTAGCAGCCGGCATGGGCAGCAGGTATGGAGGCAATAAACAAATTGACGGATTTGGGCCCAACGGAGAAATTATTTTAGAATATTCCATCTTTGATGCGATCAGAGCAGGCTTTGGAAAAGTAGTCTTGATCGTACGAGAGGAAATCTTGGAAGCCACTAAGGAATTGATCCTCCCAAAAGTACATGGGAAAATTGAAGTGGACTTTGTGCTTCAGTCTTTGCAATCCTTTGTCCCTACTGAATTTCAAAATCCTGAACGAAAAAAACCTTACGGCACTGCGCATGCCGTACTTTGCGCGAAAGATGCAGTAGCTGAACCCTTTGCAGTCATCAATGCCGATGACTTTTATGGCAAAGAGGCATTTGAAGTACTAGGGAAGTTCTTGAGCAACGGCGTTCAGCCCAACTTGCATGCCATGGTAGGTTATGCAATTGAAAACGTATTGTCTGAAAACGGAACTGTTTCGCGAGGTGTATGTGAAATGAACGATGCCAATCAGCTGATAGGCATGACCGAGCGTACATCCATTGCTAGAGAAGGCAATAAAATTGTAGCCAAAGGGGATGGAGAGACCTTGGAAATTGCTGAAGGCACGCCCGTATCGATGAACTTTTGGGGATTCCATCCGGCTGTATTCTCGGATATTGAGGCTATGTGGAAGGAATTTCTTCCTGCCAATCAGGAGAATCTCAAGTCCGAATTCTTTATCCCAACCATTGCCAACAACTTGATTCAAGCAGGCAAAGCGGCTTTTGAAATCTTGGAAGGCGGCAAGACATGGTTTGGGGTAACGTATACAGAGGATAAGCCAGGGGTGATAGAAGCATTGAAGGAATTGCATGAAAAGGGTGAATATCCAGAAAATCTTTGGGGCTGACCCTAAAAAACCTTAGGGCCTAGGTGGATGATGCCACTTAGGCTCTAAAATAAAGGTTTCACACAGACCCGCCTGTCTGCAGACAGGGACGCCAAGGCGCTATTAAAAAGGCAAAAATGAAATCAATTTTATCTGTGACACATCCGTTCTATCTCCTGTATCTGCGAGAAACGAATAAAAAGTTCACGCTAAGAACGAACGCTACAAAATTGCATCATCAGTTCACTGCGACCGTTGCGTACACCCTTAGCGGACGTTGCGAGAAACCCTTATGAGTTATCCGTAAGTGATTCAAGCAATGCCATCATGTTGGATAAAGATACTACCAGCGTATCTGAACCGATAGGATATACCTCTTCGCCACTGTAAACGAAATATCTTTTAGTAGCCTTAATATCCTCGCTGCCACTAATAAAGCCTTTGCTAAGCTTGGGAGTCCACGTTTTTTTTATTTCTATAGCCCAGACTTCTTTTTTAAATGCTACAACAAAGTCAATCTCAGCACCGGCACTTGTGCGGTAGTACCAGAACTCCGCATTTTTTGGAAGAACAGCAATTAAATTTTCTATTACAAACCCTTCCCAACTAAATCCGACTACGGGATGGCTCAGGAGTTCATCCAAGTCCGAAATCATTAATAATGCATGCAAGACTCCTGAATCTCTGATATAAACTTTCGGAGTCTTTACAAGTCGCTTTTTGGAATTACTAAACCAAGGTTTGATGGTACGAATCAATAGTAAATCTTCCAATAGTTCTACATAGTTCTTAACTGTTGGTGAGGACAAATCCAAACTTGCTCCTAATTGACTCATGTTGATTTGGCAACCTTGCTGATGGGCTAGCATAGTCCAAAGTCTGCGAAGTCTGTTTGAAGGAATAAAATTGGCAATCTGTGGAATATCCCTTTCCAAATACGTGGTGATGAAATTCTGCCTCCAACGCAAACTGGCTGAATCGGAATTAGCCAAGTAACTATCGGGAAATCCTCCTCTTACCCATAAGGTAGTTAAATCACCTCCATCAGAAATTTCCTTGAGATTAAAAACAGTTAATTCCTCGTAAGCTATCCTGCCCGCTAGAGATTCTGAACTTTGCCGAATCAAATCCAAGGATGCAGAGCCTAAAATTAAGAATTGGCCTACTTTTAACCCCTTTCTTTTTCTCTTATCGATGACACCCCTAAGAATTTTGAAAATTTCAGGCGTTCGTTGAATCTCATCAAGAATAACTAATTTATCCTCGTTCAATGAAAAATAATGCTCCGCTTCTTCTAATTTTTTAAGATCAGAAGGACTTTCAAGATCAAGATAAATGCAATTGGAGTCAACCTCCTCTCCTACATGGAGTGCAAGGGTGGTCTTACCAACCTGCCTTGGACCAATAATCACCACGGCAGGAAACTCTTCCAGTACCTCTTTGATCGCAAATGCCTTTGAACGCCTTATCATCCTTGCAAATTTAAAGTATCATTTTAAATTTGCAAGGTAAATATCTCATTTATATCTATTTTCTGGAGAGATCGATATTACTTAGGCACTGAGAAAAATGTTTCACGCAGTGACGCCAAGACGCTATTTAAAAGGCAAAAATGAAATTAATTATCTCTGTGGCAAATCTGTCCAATCTCCTGTATCTGTGAGAGACACCGATAAAGCTCACGCCAAGAGCGCAACGATGAACGCCAAGGGCGCAACGAAATAATCACATAAATCTTTGCGAGCGTTGCGTACACTCGTAGCGGACGTTGCGAGAACCTTTCAGCGTCTTCCGCGCTTTCTGCGAGATTTTTATCACATTCCCTCCCCTACCTCTATCAGCGCCTCGTAGGCTTCATCGCCGGGTCTGGGAGCGTTGACTTTGAGGATGGTATTGCCTCTTCCCAGCATCAAATAACGGGGAATCCCCCATACTTTGAAGTACTTCATAATCTCTGCTTCAAAGCCCTTGCCTGCAAATAGGTGGACACCCTTCATGGGGTTTTTATCCAAGTAGTTTTTCCAGGCATCTTCCTTCTCATCTACCGAGATATACATCAACACAATGTGGTCAAGGCCCTCGAGCTTCTTCTCAAAGGCAGGAGTTTTTGTCTTGAAGGTTTGGATGCAAGGCCCGCACCAGGAAGCCCATAAATCCAAATAAATAACCTTGTCTTGATAATCCGAAAGCCGCACGGTAGCACCGCTCAGGTCCTTAAACTCAAAATCAGTTACCTTGGCACCTGTACGCAAGCGCTCCAAGTCCTTTAAGTCCTCCATGATGGTAGCAAGATGCATGGACTGAGGATATTCTTTGGCAAATTGATTGACCAAACGCTCACTCACCTCATAGCCTCCCGACAGCATAACCATTTCATTGATAACCATGGCCGCCCGTAGATTTTCACGCACCGGCTCCTGTTGGGCCATGATAAACTCTTCTACTCGATTAGTCGGCATCCCAAAAGGCACATCCAAGGCAAAATGCAGCGACATAATCAGGGTGCGGGCCAAGTCATCATTGATGGTAGTCGGGCCCTCGAAGATGCGCATTTGCTCCAGATAGTCAAGGAAAAACCCGGATTTTTCCTCCGCAGAAAGGTCTGTGGCACGCTCCATATAGGCCTCAGACAACTCCATCATCAGTGATTTTCTCAGGGATTCTAATTCTTCCTTTTCGGATTCAGTCAAAGACAGCCCCTTACTAGCTTGGTGCTCCCGTAATTGGGAATCAATTTTTTGGACAATAGCGACAAAGGCTTCCACAGAAGGGGACTCTTCTGAATCATAAAGCGATTGTTCGATGACGGGATAGAGTTCCTCTTGCACATATGCATACAGAGAGGCAATGTATTGATTGAAAGCATCGCTCTTTTGTTGCGCACGTGCTGGCATATAAATCAGACATAGAAATCCAAGCAGCAAACCGAGGTGTCTCATAAAATCAAGTTTTGTGTTGTAAAATTGTGAATCAGCTCCTAAGTTACATGTCAGATTGATTAAATGCTTATTTTTGACACGCAAATACTTCTTCACTCAACTAAAACGCCATGAAAAAGTTACTCTTCAGCACCAAACCTTTTGCTATTGATTTTGCATTAGCCCTCTTGAGAGTGGGTTCGGCAGGAATGATGCTCACCCATGGCTGGGCCAAGATTGCCGATTTCACCAACAAGCTGGGGACTTTTAGTGATCCATTAGGACTAGGGCCGGCGGTATCCTTGCAGCTAGCCATTTTCTCGGAGTTTTTCTGCGCCATCCTCTTACTCTTGGGTTTCATGACACGCATCAGCTTGATACCGCTGAGCATTACCATGTTTGTAGCGGCTTTTATGGCACATGCAGGCGACCCCTTTGCCTCCAAAGAAAAAGCACTGTTGTTTTTACTGATATTCTTGGTCTTAAGCATCACAGGGCCTGGCAAACTATCCCTAGATGCCCAAATCAACCGAAAGCGGTATTAAAAAGATGCCTTGAGTTTATATAAAACCAAAACATGGTAATCATCGATTAATTTTGCCTCGTGCTCATGGACAAATTGATGGATGCCATCAGGAGAATTGCTTGTATCCTTACCCGCAAAGGTCTGCGTATACTCGCTCAAAAAATCACGAGAAGCGACCATATGAATGACTTCACTTGCAGAAAAACTCCAAGGTGAACCCAAGATTTTCATCCCATCCAAGTCATTGATCAAGTTATACTTATGAAAAATGGGCTTTTTGTTTTTATCGAGTATAATAGAGTGCTTCTTTTTCCCCATTCCTTGGGACACACTTACAAAATAAAAGTCTTGGAAGGGGAAAAACGCAGTCAGTTGCCGAACTAAATTATTTTCTTCCTGGACTTTATACATTTCTTGTTTACCTAACTTCATTAGCTCTTCCGACATTGTATATTTCTCAAAATTAAAGTTATAGATTGAAGATAATGAGCCTGATGTAATATCAAATTGGGCTACCTGAGTTGAGAAAGGGATATTGAAATACAAACGGCTACCGTCAAAAGACTCCATAAATCCAGCTGGAAAATCAAAATTTCCTAGATTCAACTTAGCCTCTGGAAATTTAAAATAGCCTACCCACTCCTCCGAAGGTAAATTCGTTTTGACAAAACTGTATAAATCATAATCTTCAGAGAAACTTGTGAAATTAAGTATATAATTATCCATCTTGTAAAAATTTAAAAACCTCTTTGTAAATCTACGTTCATCAATGAATACTCCTTGATGATCAAAATCTATCAATTTACTTAAGGACATATCAAAAATGATCACTTGATTATCTAAAATTTGAAAATCCATGATCTGAAAAAATTCTTGTGGTCCCTTTCCTTTAGGTTCATAAGCTCTTAAAAAGTTACCAATAGCATCAAAAACCAACAAACTTTGAGTTCCAACATCTCTAATATAAAACTCCCCCTTCCGACTTACCTTAACACTGTGAGGCCAAACCAGTGAATTTAATTCATTAGTTTTTAGTAAAACATAGCTGACGCTCTCAAAAATCTCAGACAAATTACCCTTTTTAGCACTATCGAGATCAATCTTTATAGTAGAAACATCATTACCTGACTCAATTTTTGTTGAGCACATTGAAAAAAGGAGGAAAATAAGTCCTAAAATATTATTTTTCATACCAACTAAATTTGAGGAGTTGAATTCAACTCCTCATTAATTTAAAATTAACACAAATCTTGAACGCTGGGATCACAACCTGAATCCCAAAGTACCCACATACACCTTTCAACAATTATCTCGGGATTTTTAGGGCAAGGTAAGGATACCTGCAAGTAACCACCAATTTCAGGAAAAACCTCTTGAGCCTCCACTTGGAAACACCAACCAAAACTGAGTAATAAACTTACTCCTAGAACTTTTAAGATTTTGAACATAACTTTTGGGTTAAAATGAATAATTATTTTAATCCTTACAAGCTTCCTTGCTCATAAAGTCATTAAAGAAAGAAAGAAAGAAAGAAAGAAAGAAGCAAGTTTTTAGTTGAAAATAATTAAATAAAACCCCGTTGCTAGATTCATCTCCTTGTCGGATACAGCCCTAGCCTTTTCATTTCTTCAAATACTTGTACTTTTTTATCGGTATCATTTGCTAAAAAGGATTCAATGAGGGCAGGCAACAAACCCGAAGAATGGAGCGCTGTCAAGCCATGACCATCGTTAACGATGATGGGCTTATTCATCGTCAGCAATTCCGAAAGGACCTCATAGCTATGATAGTTGATCAAAAGATCAAATTTCCCTGCGAGCATCAGCGTACTTTCTTGGATTTGCGAGGATTGATCGTAGTTGACTCCATAGATATCAAAGCGTTCTTGGTTATACACAGCCCAAACTTGTTCGCTAATCGCTTTCAGCCAATTGCCAATCGGATGCCCCTGATCAGTGGCCAAACCAAAGGCATAAGAATGTTCAAATAATCGTACCTGAGTTGCAACATCATCTAAGGGGAGTTTTTTTAAAAATGCATAGTGAAGGTTAGGGAACAAAAAACTCGAGAAATACCCCCAAAGACTTTCATCAGTCGAAAGATTGCCTAGATTCAAACTTGTCTGTGAAGCAAAATGATACAGTAAAAGCGGGTTCAATGAAACGTTGGCTCTGCTAAGTTTATGAATCGGCGTAAAAAAACTCAGATTCTTATGAACATCAAAAATCAAAGGGCTTAACCATACACTTTTACTCACACGCTCCGGGAAAGTGGATAGATACTGAAGAAGTCCAGCAGCAGATGAACCCTGACCCAAAAGGATTATCTTTTGATCCCCCACGATTGCTTTTCTAACATATTCTAAATCCTGAGCAACTTGTCGCTGATTATAAAATCGATAAGCTAACTTCCAGTTTGCCTGTTCGTATGGACCTACTAGCTTTTTAATTTCCTCCGATTGTCGCCTCCCATGAACCCTGACAATATTCCACTTATCTTGTAACCCATTAACAAGACCGAAATTATCATCCCAGGTATCTAAAGGATCGTCTACTAAAAAAATGCTCTCTCTATTTTTATCGAAACCTCCTATGATGGTATAGGTGATTGGTATTTTCCTACTATCCTCCAACTGATGATCTATCGGAACCATCACTTGGAATTGTTCACTGGTAAACCATGAAAAAAGTAACAATATGCTTAGCATCATGAGTTTTTAGTATAAATCGATAAAACTGAAATTGGCTATGCCAGCTGAGTTAAAACATAGGTTCAGTTTATATAAGCAAAATATCAGAAGTTTCAAAGAAAAAAATGAATGTTTAGTTAAAAAATATTAAAGCAAACGCTACATTAAATCATTTATTCATCACCGCTCATGATAGTTTTCCCCCACCTCAAAGAATCTACAATCAGCCTCTATGCCATTCAATATCCCCTTGGATCGCTCCGGGCGGGCATCGGTGATAAACAATTGCCCAAAAGAATGATCAGCCACCAACTGCATCAGCTTTTCGATCCTTCCATCATCCAGCTTATCAAAAATATCATCCAGCAAAAGCAGGGGCTTGACCTGTAAATGTGCATAAAACACCTTGAACTGCGCAAGCTTCAAAGCAATCAAGTAGGATTTTTGCTGCCCTTGGGAACCAAATTTTTTAATGGGATAATCCCCTATCTGAAAGACAAAATCATCCTTATGAATCCCCTTGGTGCTTCTTTTTAGGACAAAATCTTTGGAGGCTGCCATTCGAAATTGTGCCTCGAAATCTTCTTCCAAGCAGTCAGATTCATAGCTGATACTGACCTTCTCCTGATCATCCGCTATAAAGCGGTAATACTCCTCCACCAAAGGTTTGTATTCCTCCACAAATGTGCGGCGCTTTTCCGCCAATAGTGTGGAGCCTTTGATCAACTCCCGATTGTAAGGCTCCATCAGTTCTTCCTGCCACCTCCCTTTGTCTGCAAACTGCTTGATAAGGGCATTGCGTTGCTTCAAAAAATGTTGATATCTGACCAGTTGATCCATATAAACCCGATCGAGCTGACAGAGCATAGAATCAAAAAAGCGTCTGCGCTCCTCACTCCCCTCGCTGATCAATCGCACATCATCCGGTGCAATCAATACGATGGGAAGCAGTCCCACATGATCGCTCATCTTTTCAATGGATTTGCCGTTTTGCAGCACCTGCTTTTTCTTGCCAGACTCCACAATGCAGCGAATCTCCAAAGATTTACCTTCCCGATCAAAATCCCCCATCAGTGTAAAAAACTCTTCCCCGTGCTTGACTGCCAATGCATCCTGTCCATTGATAGCGGATTTGGTCAGGCAGAGGTAATGTATCGCATCGAGGATATTGGTTTTACCGCTGCCATTTTTCCCCACCAAGCAATTGATCTCCCGAGAAAACTGTAATTCTGCCTTCACATAATTTTTAAATTGCAGCAATTTCAGATTTTTAAGATGCATTGTGTGTGTACGCTAGGTATTTTGACTATTTTCGCAATCGGTCTTAAAATTCAGTCCAATTGATTATATTTGAGGCCTAAATTAGCATATTTTACTTGAATTGATATGGCAAAGAAGAGTACTGCTACCAAAGCAAAGGCTAAATATTCCAAAGAAACGTATGCATACTGGTACGAAAGTATGCTGTTGATGAGAAAGTTTGAGGAGAAAGCAGGTCAGCTTTATGGACAGCAAAAAATCAGAGGATTCTGTCATTTATACATCGGTCAGGAAGCTTGCGCATCCGGGGCAATTACAGCTTTGACCAAAGACGACAAATGGATTACCGCTTACAGAGACCACGCACATCCGCTGGGCTTGGGTACAGATCCAGGTGCTGTCATGGCAGAATTGTACGGAAAAGCAACGGGTACTACCAAAGGTAAAGGTGGCTCCATGCACATTTTCGACAAAGAGCGTAACTTCATGGGTGGTCACGGTATCGTGGGTGCACAAGTACCCATGGGCTTGGGTATCGGTTTTGCCGAGAAATACCAGGGCACCAAAAACTTATGTATCTGTTACATGGGAGACGGCGCGGTGAGACAGGGTGCGGTACACGAAGCCTTCAACTTGGCTATGTTGTACAAAGTACCGGTGATCTTTGTGATTGAAAACAATGGCTATGCCATGGGTACTTCCGTCGCAAGAACATCCAATGTAACTGAGCTCTACAAAATCGGTGAAGCTTACGACATGCCTTCTTTCCCTGTGGATGGAATGAATGTAGAGGCTGTGCACGAAGCAGTAGCCGAGGCAGCTGACCGAGCTAGAAGAGGCGATGGCCCTACCTTGTTGGAATTCAGAACCTACCGCTATAAAGGCCACTCTATGTCAGATCCTCAGAAGTACAGAACCCGCGAAGAGGTGGAGGAATACAAGCAAAGAGACCCTGTAGAGCAAGTAAAGGCTACCATATTGGAAAATAACATTTTGACAGAGGAAGAAATCAAAGAAATTGACAAAAGGGTTAAAAAACAAGTGGATGATTCTGTGAAATTTGCAGAAGAGTCCCCTTGGCCTGATGGTCAGGATGCATTCAAAGACGTCTACATTCAGGAAGACTATCCTTTTGTAATGGAATAAAATCAATCAATCGGACAAGATCAGTCATCGTGTACAAAAAATACACATGACTGATTTTTTGTTAGTATTTGGGAATTAAGTAAAAGCCTTATATTTGCGGGCGAAAAATTAGAAATAATGGCTAAGAAAGAGACAAAAAAAGCTGAAGTAGAATACGAACTATTGGAAAATCCAGAAGAAATCAAAAGTAGACTGGAAAGAGGCGAAGCTTATTTAAGAGAAAATACAAAATTGGTAGGTGGAGTGATCGCTGTGGTCATCTTGATAATTGCAGGTGTGTTATTCATGCAAATCAACACCCAAAACCAAGATAAAAAAGCTCAGGCAGAAATGTTCCAAGCTGTCTACTACTTCGAGCAAGATGAGACCGACTTGGCTTTGAATGGTGATGGTTCCAATGCGGGTTTCTTGAAAATAGTAGAAAACTACAAAAGAACGGATGCTGCTAACTTAGCACATTTCTACATCGGTTCTATTTACTTATCCGAAGGCAATCACCAAAAAGCTATTGATCATTTGAAAAAATTTTCCGCTAAGGACTATTTTGTTCAAGCAAGAGCCTTCGCTTTGCTAGGTGATGCTTACTTGGAAATGGGCAATACTTCTGAGGCTATCTCTAATTACAAAAAGGCTGTCAACCATAAAGAAAATAAATTCTTTGCTCCACGCTACTTGAGCAAATTAGCAATTGCTTATGAAGAAGCCGGTGACATTGCCAATGCCATCAAAACTTATGGAGAGATAGAAGAGAAATACTTCGAGTCTTTTGAATTTACCAACGCTAGAAAACATAAAGCGCGTTTGGAAGGCCTTGCTTCTAAATGATGCTTGCATTGCATACATTCATGAAGAGTAAGGCCTCCGGTCTTACTCTTTTTGCTTTATAATACCTCCACAAAAATAAAATACTCATGGCTACATCCTTAAAAAGTCTCAGCGATTATAGCACCACAAACCTCCCCGATATCTCAAACAAGAAATTTGGAATCGTAGTATCCGAATGGAACGACCAAATCACAGGAGCTTTATTTGATGGTGCCTTGGAAACACTTCTTGCCCACGGCGCTCAGATATCCAATATTTACAGAAAAGATGTCCCAGGTTCCTTCGAACTTACTTTAGGAGCACAATGGCTTGCAGCGGAAGAAGAGATTGATGCAGTCATCTGCTTGGGTTGTGTCATCCAAGGAGAAACCAGACATTTTGACTTTATCTGTGACGCGGTAGCCCACGGGATTACAAATGTTGGATTAAAATTTAACAAACCGGTGATCTTTGGAGTTTTGACCCCTGATACCATGCAACAAGCACTTGACCGTGCAGGAGGAAAGCATGGAAACAAAGGAGATGAAGCTGCCATCACTGCCATCAAAATGCTGGGATTTTAAATTAAAAATTCAGTCACAAAATCCAATAAGAAACGGTTTTCCATCCGTTAATGCAACAAATTAGAATACGGTATCCAAAGCTTTCCAACTCAAACCTTACATACGATGAAAATAATGAAATTCGGGGGAACCTCTGTTGGCAAACCCGAACGCATGCACCAAGTAAAAGACTTGATTACGCGGGATAATCAAAAAAAGATTGTGGTTCTTTCGGCCCTTTCCGGCACTACCAACGCATTGGTTGGGATTGGAGAAGCCTTAGCAGAAGCTAAAAAAGACCTAGCAAAGGAGCGTATCGATGCCTTACATAAGCACTATCAATCCTTTTACAAGGAATTGCTGAAAACGGATGCTGCAAGGACCAAAGCAGAGAAAATCATCAAAGAACACATTGAGTTCCTGAATATTATTCTGAAAATTTCTTTCAACGAAGCCATCAATCGGGATATTCTTGCACAGGGAGAGTTACTTTCTACTAAGTTATTCTACACGCTTTTACAGGAATTGGATGTTCCGGCGGTATTTTTACCTGCCTTGGACTTTATGAGCATTGACGAAAATCATGAGCCTGAATTGCCTAAAATCACTGAAAAGTTGAAGAACATTTTGGTCAACTTCCCTCAGGATAGGATTTTTGTTACGCAGGGTTATATCTGCAAAAACCACCGAAATGAAGTGGACAACCTCAAGCGAGGTGGTTCGGATTACTCTGCCTCCTTGATGGGGGCAGCCATCAATGCTGAAGTGGTGGAGATTTGGACAGATATCGACGGGATGCACAACAACGATCCCCGCATCGTGGATAAAACCAAGCCTATTGCTCAGCTATCTTTTGATGAAGCAGCAGAGTTGGCCTATTTCGGTGCCAAAATCCTCCACCCAGCTTCCATTTGGCCAGCACAAAAATATAATATCCCGGTAAAATTACTCAATACGATGGAGCCGGATGCTGAAGGAACGACTATTACGGCAAAGGAACAAGGTTCAGGAGTAAAAGCCATTGCTGCGAAAGACGGCATCACAGCTATCAAAATCAAGTCAAGCAGAATGCTTTTGGCTTATGGTTTTTTGAGAAAGGTGTTTGAAATCTTCGAACGCTACAAGACCTCCATTGATATGATTACCACCTCCGAGGTAGCAGTATCTGTAACTATTGATGACCTATCGCATTTGAAGGAAATCACGAAGGAATTGGAAAAGTTGGGAACTGTAGAGGTCGATAAAAATCAAGCTATCATTTCTATCGTAGGCAATGTAATTGCAGAATCCAAGGGAACAGTAGCTAATGTCATGAACTGCCTGACTGACTACCCCATCCGAATGGTTTCCTATGGTGGCAGCAGACACAACATCTCCTTGCTTTTAGATGCTAAGCTAAAAAACGAAGCCTTGAAAAGCCTCAACGAAGGTTTGTTTCAGTGGAACTAGACTAGAAAATAGCATAAACTTCAACTAGGACAAATGAGGCCTAAATGAAGAAAAACAAAAAGGCTGTCTCGTATATTGGAGACAGCCTTTTTATATTTTATAGATTGAAAATCAATTATTTCACTTCCTTCATGGAGTTTTCAATCAACAACTTCAAATGGTCTTTATGTGCCCTTGAAGATAGATCGCCTCCCCCATTAGATACTTTCCCTTTGATATAATTCAAGTTATACAAAGCAGCAGATCTTGCCAAGTGATTGTAGCGAGCACTACCAGAGCCGGCTACCATACCTTTTAAGGTATTCACATACTCTACTTGAAGGTTTTGTCTGAAAGAATTGACATTTCCACTGATATCAGCGTCAAAGATGGCTTTGGTCAAATCATTCATATAAGTGGCCAAATTGTATTTGTTGCCATACAATTCTGAATCTACCATTCTTTGCAAGGTATTTGGATGTGTCAAATGAGCCAATACGCTTCTTTGCGCCCCTAACACTTGCTGATGGATTTTTGGATCCTCCGGACCTGAGAAGAAGTCAAAACCTCTACGCTGTCTTGCTAAATAGTTGATTAAGTCATTTGGAATCTCATAAGCATTGGGAGCAAACATGTATTTGCTCAAAGCGTTCATGGCTCTTTTTTGATCCTGCAAGCTTACTGGAGTGTATGGCTGTGTCGCTCCTTCCTGACCCGCCATAGCACGGTCCACATAGACACCTCCGATAAATCGGGACATCACACCACCAGCAGTTGCATACTGATTCATCAAGATACCATAAGCTTGCACTAACTCTTGATAGGATTGACCATCTTTGGTGTACTTATCTTTGATACCGTTCATCAATTTCCTAGACGTCTCCATCATGTGGATAGAATAGCCTATTTGATCATTGGAAAGATCTCCAATCATTACTCGTGGGTCAATCGCTTTCCCTGGCGCCCGCATATCGTCAGCATCGTTCCCAAAGGTCAATTCTGGACGGGTTGATTTAGCTAGGATAGCATCCATTTCCTGTTGATTTTTCACAGGAGTATAGCCGAATTCAATAGCCCAAACATCGTAAGGGCCTACGGTTGTAGAGAAGTAATGTCCTTGCTTAGATTTATCAGGAGCGATATTGATCGCCATGTAATCCATGACAGAACCCGCTAAGGCTTTTCCTTGGATAACATCCTTATCCGCAAGCTGCGCAGGTGAAAATAGCTGGGAAGCCTTCATGTTATGGTTCAAGCCCAAGGTATGACCTACTTCATGCATTAATAACTCAGCCATTGCCTCCATCTTCATCCCTTCCATCTCATAATCAGAGGCTCCACTTGCTCTCAAAAATGCCTGACCAAACATCATGCTGTTTTGCAGGTGTGCACCTACTGTACAGAAGTGCCCATTATGCCATGTTCCCAATACAGGTTCATTTGCAACTGTCTCACCGAAAAGCTGATTGTACACCACACGGTTGGTGTGATACACAAACTCCAACATGATATCAGAACCTAGAATTTGACCTGTTCTTGGATTGACAAAGCTAGGACCATAACCACCAAATGGAGGATTTGGAGAACTTGTCCAACGCAACACGTTGTATCGGATATCTCCCGCATCCCAATCCGCATCATCAGGTTGGATATTCACTTGTACGGCATTTTTGAAACCTGCTTTTTCGAATGCTTTGTTCCACTCCAATACTGCATTCTTGATAGTCTCTCTCCACTCATGAGGAGTCGAGTTTTCAATCCACCATACAATTGGCTCCACAGGCTCAGAAAGGGCAGCATTCGGATCTTTTTTTCTCAAATCCCAACGGTGAATTACATCCCGATAAGGAGTGGCTGAGCTTGAAGTCATATCCGTCACTTTGGTCGTGAAATAACCCACACGTGGATCTTCAAAACGTGGCTCATAGCCATTATCCGGTAACTCAATCAAGCTATGGTACACTTTGATGGAAACATTCCTGCCGTCTGTTACTGCGTCCGAACCACCATTTAAAGCAGTAGGGTTAGTATATACATATTCAACGGCTAGGTCTGAATTTTTTTCATAAGATCGAATAGCCAAAACTTTGGTTTTTTCTCCATCCAAATTTCCCAATCGGAAGGCTAATGGAGATTCACCGGGAAAAGGAGGCCTTTTGATCATCCCAAAAGTTTCTTTCAAGAATAAGTTATCTGCTTTAATTACCATCACACCCGTCTCAGCATCCTCAAACTCGATTTTGGCAGAAGCCATGATTCCAGGACTGATATTGGCATCAGCTGAGCGACTCAAGGGATTCTCAGGATCGAAATAAAAGGATGTGTTTTGTTGGACAAATTCTACCCGATTGAAGTAGCGCTCGATTTTGAAAATTTTATTATCTCCATAAGAACCACGGAAAGTACCTGCATCGGTTACCCCATCCCCGATTTGGGAAAAGTACAAGTATTCATTGCCAAGCTGTTCTTTTTTGATCAATAATTTCATCTCACCACTAGTGGTGTCTTGGTAGAATGTAAAAAGACCTTCAAACTTTTTATGGCCTTTGACTACATCTTCCAGCTTCTTTTTCTCCGGCTTCTTCTCAGCAGCAGGAGCCGCTGTAGCTGCCGGAGCATTTTTCTTGCTCTTTTTTTGTGCAAATGCCTCATCTGTAGGCATCATCACCACTCCAAATGCAAGCATAGCGAGCAAAAGGTAGCGTTGGCTTGTTCTCATCATGTATAATGTATTTTCAATTTGGTTGACTATTATCTAATCCTGAAAAATAAGGCTAAAATTCTACATATCCCTAAATAACAGGAGCAAATTGATTGGTAGTTTTGAATAATTAACAAAAAATCCCTTGCCAGCACTGACAAGGGATTTTACAAATGAATAAGCTCGGTAATTAGTGCGCTCTACTAATTTTCAAATCTTGTTTGATTTCGCCGATATTTAGGAGGTTAGTGAGTTGATTTTTTTCGATCGTCCTAAATTTTTGTAACTGCACATCAATCTGACGGGTGATCTCTACCCTTACCTCCTCTGCGCCGTCGGTAGGTCTAAACTCCCCTGTTCCTACGATCACATTCAAGTGTGCAAGCTTATTATTCAAACGAATCGGGTAATTCAATGGATCCTGACCGCTACGGTTCTGTGTTTGGTACAATTCCTTTTCAATATCCGAGATGGATTGAATAATTGGGTCAAGCCTACGCTTTTGCCTGCTGTCTTTGGCAATCATTTCTTCCATCAATTCTCTGTACTTACGTATAAGAATAATGGTCTCATGCGTCTCTGTCAATTTATCCCTTACCTGAAGTAAGAAATCAAATTGGGCTTGCAAGTCTTCCTGTGTGGACTCATAACGTAAATCCGGCAATACTTTGAAGGATTGCTCTTGAGCAACACCATCCACAATCATACGCACGGTATAATCTCCCGGCACCACCTTAGGCCCTCTTAATGGCCCAGACCACATGATCATGCCGTCAAATCCTTTGGCATCCGGCAAGCGTAGGTTCCAGTTAAACTCATTGGATCCCATGTTGTATTTGAGCGTATCTTTTTCAATGCCTTTAGAAGAGTACGCTTTTAAAACCTGCTTGTTTTTATCCAAAAACTCAATTCTTACTTCCTCCTTTGGCTCCTGATTTAACTGATAATAAACCAATACACCTCCAGGTCTATTGGTGCCAGCTGTCTTGGATTCTCTGCGAACACCATCCAGGCGATAGGAGTCCTGAGGACGGAATAAATGGAATGGCTTGCTACCTACTTCATTGGATAATTGATGCAACACAGTCAGGTCATCGATGATCCAAAAACTTCTTCCTTGAGTAGCAGCAATCAAGTTATTTTCTTTAATCGTCAAATCAGTAATGGGAACGATCGGTAGATTTAATTGAAGCGGCTGCCAGTTTGCCCCATCATTGAAGGAAACATACATTCCAGTCTCTGTACCTGCATATAGGATGCCTTTTTTGACAGGATCTGCACGCAATACACGGGTAAAATGTTGCGCATCTATTCCGTTCACAATTTTGGTCCATGTCTTTCCATAATCTGTGGTCTTGAACAAATAGGGAGCGTAATCTCCATTTTTGTAAGCTGTAGCAGCGAAATATAAACCTCCTTCTTCAAATGGATGTCCTTCCATGCTATTGATTTGAGTCCATTCAGGCAGATCCTTTGGTGTTACATTTTCCCAGGTTTGACCATTATCCTTAGATACATGCACCAAGCCATCATCAGAACCTGCCCAAAGCACACCTTGCTTCAGTGGAGATTCAGCAGCTGCAAAAATGGTGGAATAGTACTCCACAGAGGTATTGTCCTTGGTAATTGGCCCTCCTGATGGGCCCAATTTTTCCTTGGCATTTCTAGTCAGATCTGGAGAAAAAGTTTCCCAAGATTGACCTCCATTGGTAGATCGATGGAACTGATTGGATGTAGTATAAAGGACTTTTGGATCATGTGGAGAATAGAAAATCGGAAAGTTCCACTGGAATCTGTACTTCATTCCTTCTGCTCCATGGCCCATAGGGTTGTCAGGATACACGTTCACATTTCGCTTGGCACCTGTCCGATGATTGAGCATTTGAAGCAATCCTCCATAATTTCCACCATATACAATATCATTATCCAGAGGGTCAACCGCCAACCAACCTGACTCCGAACCTGCACTTACTTCCCAATCACTCTCTGTGATTCCTGCCCCTTCATTTCTATGAGCAATACGCATCGTGGAATTATCCTGCTGGGCACCATAGATTCTGTAAGGGAAATGATTATCCGTAGTCACTCTGTAAAATTGTGCCGTAGGTTGGTTCATGTAGGTAGACCAATTCTTCCCACCATCAAATGACACCTGAGCTCCTCCATCATCTGCGATAATCATGCGTTGATTGTCAGAAGGATCTATCCAAAGGTCATGATGATCACCATGAGGAGCATTGGCGCTTTTAAAGGTCTTCCCACCATTGGTAGATTTATGGTAAGCCACATTCAATACATAGACTGTATTTTCATCTTGCGTATCAGCATATAATCGGGTATAGTACCACGCGCGCTGTCTGAGATTACGATCATCATTAGTCTTTTCCCAAGTCATCCCTCCATCATCAGAACGAAAAACACCCCCATCCAAATTCTCTATAATCGCCCAAAGTCGGTTCGAATTAACAGGAGAAACAGTAATCCCCATAATACCCAACAAACCAGCTGGGAGACCTTTGTTTCTGGATATCTCCGTCCAATTTTCTCCACCATCTGTACTTTTAAACATTTTTGAACCCGGGCCTCCACTTTCAAGGCTGTAAGGGGTACGCTTCAATTCCCATGTGGTAGCATACATGACCTCTGGATTATTTGGATCCAAAATCAGGTCTACTGCTCCTGACTGGGCATCGACAAATAATTTTCTATCCCATGTTTTCCCTCCATTGGTAGACTTATACACTCCCCGCACATCCGTAGGCTTGAAAATATCTCCCAACACCGCTGCATACACTACATCCGGATTGCTGGGATGTACTCTAATTCGGGATATAAATCTTGTCTCCTCCATTCCCAAATCTTCCCAGGTCTTGCCGGCATCCGAACTTTTCCAAAAGCCGTAGCCATAAGAAACATTTCCTCGGACAGTCTTCTCTCCTCCTCCTACATAAATGATATTTGGATCAGAGGGGGCAACTGTTACAGCACCGATAGAACCTCCAAAGTAGCCATCAGAAATATTCGCCCAAGTACTCCCTCCATCAGTCGTCTTCCACACGCCTCCACCGGTTGCCCCGAAATAGAACGTATTTCGATCTCCAATGACTCCGGAAACAGCCGCTGAGCGTCCTCCTCTATGGGGACCTACCAATCTCCATTGGACGGCATCGTATAATTTTTCATCGTAGGTCTGTGCCTGCACTTGAGGAAGCATACTCAGCCCCAGAAAAAGCAGTACAGCACAACAAAGTTGTAATGTTTTGTTCATAGCATATAGGTTAATGATTCATTAGGGAATTTAAGTGGAAGTCAGTAAAAAATTTCATAAAAAATGATAATTGGTCAAAAGAGCCTATAAAAAAAGCGTAGACTTGCATCCACGCTTTTCATTTAGGTCAACGGTCAATTATCGCACGCGATCATAAAGTTTTTCCAAGTGCGGAATTCCTTTTTCCATCCATTCAGGGGCTTCCTTACCCATCAGATGATAATCAAAATACTGCTTCATTCGAATTTGGAAATCTTTTTGATTGGCCTCAATTCCTAAGTGATGCCCTTCATTCGGGTAGGACAAGAAAATCACTTCCTTGCCCATTCTGCGGGCCGCATTGTACAATTCCAAGCCCTGAGCCCAATCAACTGCACCATCCTTGGTTCCATGCAAAATCATAAACGGAGTCTTGATATTTGGCACATGGTACATAGGATTTTCACGATTATAATCTTCTCGGTGAGTCCAAGGAGTCACTCCTCTCCCCATACGGACCTGACCGATTTCCATGATTCCATGATGTACCGTACCCGTGCTTGCATAAAGATTATTATAGAAACTTTCCAAGTTGGTCGGTGGTGCTCCCGTAACGATACACTTAAACATATCCGTCTGCGTCAGGATAAAAGAAGTCTGATAACCACCCCATGAATGCCCCTGTAAGCCGATATTGTCCTTGTCTGAGTAACCTAATTCAATCAACTTTTTGGCCGCGGATGTGATCGCATCCAAAGAACTGGTACCGGGTCTACCTTCTTCAAACACGATATCCGGCATAAAAATCATATAGCCATTGCTCGCATAAGTGGAGAAATGCGGACGATCATCATACACCGGCATCGAATATTGATGATGACGATCAGACATTTTTTCATAGAAGTACATGATGGTCGGATAAGCCTTACCTTCTTCATAGTTGGCAGGAAGTGTCAAAGTACCTTGTAAGCGCTGTCCTTTGCTATTGGTGAATTCTACCAATCTGCGTTTACCCCAAGCAAACTCAGCCTGCTGTGGATTGGCATTGGTCAGCTTTTTAGGATTGGCAAACTTCCCATTACTTACATGGTAATCAGGAAACTCTTCAAATGTCTGCTTGGTGAAGAAATAACGATCAGCGCTTTCTGCCTTGATAGGATTACCAATCATCGCATCTACAAACATCAACGGGGTTGGTTTACCACCAACTTTCAACTCATAAAATCCATTTTTCTTGGTCCACTCACCGTAGGCCTCTAACCAAAGCGGTTTGGAGGTATCAATCCAATCTTGGGTTCGATCAGGATTAACATAGCGGAAACGGATTTCCTCTGCATCCCCAATTTGGGTAATATTAGTAGCCTTACTTCCATCCAAAGCCAACATCCACAAATCATACTTATGATTGACAATTACATGTTTACCATCCTTAGTCCAGCCTGCAACGCCATAAGGCGGCTTCTCATGGGGATAGGGATGCTCTAGATCCATAAATACCATAGGAGCTTTTGCAGAAACATTGATTTTGGCATTGGTCTCCAAATTATACGCAATCAATGCTGTATCTTTCTGATACAGGTAAAATTTACCATCCGGAGAATATTGCAAAGCTCTATTGACCAGCTTCTCGACCAATACTCGCTCACCAGTAGTCACATCTACCCGATACAAATCCGCAGGGGAAACACCCCAATTGATATCACTGATATAAGGCTTCTCATCCCTTCCGATTTTGTATCGTGCATGTTTGGAAGGCAATACTGTCTTCATATCCTCATCCGCCAGCTGCACAAATTTACTTTGAGCAAAATGGAAAACTGCCGGCATGGTTTCATTTCTATTCCGATTCGCCCTTACGATCTGGACGGATTGGATATAGTCGTCTTTCCAGTGCCATACATCTACATTGGGAAGCGTATCCTTATCTGCCTTGAATGTGGCAGTCTGTTCTTTTACCCCAAACCAAACCATTTTTCCATCTTGCATAAATGAAACTGGAGCTTTTTCGCTAATGACAAAACCTTTGGTCAATCCTTGATGGTCTGGACCTATCTCGTAGCTTACGGGATTGGTTGAGAGATTCCCGAAAACCAACAGATGATTGATTCCCTGTTCCAAGGAATCTACAGATGTGCCTTTCAGAAAAGCTAATTGATTGCCACGGCTAGCAGCCTCTGTTTTGGTCAAAAAACGATCATCCCAAACAAGTGATTGATAGGTTTTGGCATCTCCATCCAGCATTTGGGTAGTTTTGGTACTTAAATTCATCAAAAAGGCACCGTTACCGATTTGGTCTTGAGCATCTACCAAGTAGGCTAAATGTGTTCCTTTTTTATTGACAGCAAACTCAGAAACATTACCGATGACGAATGAGCTTTTCTTTTGAATATCGAAAAGCACCAAGTCAGCACCTTTGTGGGAAGTTTTATCATCTTCCGCCTTTTTTCTATGGACCATATAAAAACGCTCATCACTAGAAAATGTCGCAGCATTGGCATTTTCTACGCGAAAAAGCTCAGTTCCATCAACTGTTTCTAAGACGGCTGTTTGTGTAATAGGCTTTCTTGCTCTTCTTAATTTATCCGATTCAGCTTTATTTGGCCGTAGAAAATAACTGAAATAGTTACTCCCATCTGAAAAGGAAAAATTAGAGGCATAAGGAATCCTTCTTAAAGCATCCGATTGAACAGATTTTACATGAAGGGTATCATCACCCCCATTCGGGCGGAGCACATAGGCAAACCAAGACCCATCCGAGGAAGGTGTGGGAGATACAATTCTAGACCATTTGGAATAATCTTTCAATTCCAAAGGCTTTTGTTGGGCTACTGCTACTTGAAAAAGGAGTAGTAGTACCAGTAAACTGGGGATTTTAGGGTTTTTCATGAGGTAAATTCATTAAACAGTGTGGAAGTTGCTACCTCATTGCAAAAAATCAAATGAATTTTACATGATAGGACAAAAAAAAACCCTCTACTGGAGAGGGTTTATATAAGCTAGTTTGTTTCTTAAGCTTCAGCAGGAACTACGCTGACGTAAGATTTGCCATCGAATTTCTTCTTGAACTGAACTTTACCATCAGTCAAAGCAAACAAGGTATGATCTTTTCCAAGACCTACATTGTTACCGGGATGATGCTTTGTACCTCTTTGTCTAATGATGATATTACCGGCAACTACTGCCTCACCACCAAATTTCTTCACACCAAGTCTCTTGGAATGTGATTCTCTACCGTTTTTGGAACTACCGACACCTTTCTTGTGAGCCATAATATTAGTCGTTTATGATTTCCTAAGAAATCTTACAATGTGATATTTTCAATCAAAATTTTAGTGAACTGCTGTCTGTGACCGTTTTTCTTCTTGTAACCTTTTCTTCTTTTCTTCTTGAAAACGATTACTTTGTCACCTTTAACGTGATCTACAATTTTTGCAGATACCTTTGCGCCAGCGATAATTGGAGCGCCAATTGATACAGCACCGTTGTCTTCTGCCAACAATACCTGATCAAATTCCACGGAAGCGCCAGCATTGCCTTGCATTTTTGGTGCATAGACATACTGATCTTTTGTTACTTTGAACTGCTTTCCTGCGATGTTAACAATTGCGTACATATTTGTATTTAGCTAGTATAGGAAATTGGAGTGCAAATATAGATAAATTGTTCTGAATAAAAAATTTATCTCACAAATCGCCACTCTTTTTCATCTCCTGCCCATTCGTAGCCTTCTACATTGAAAAGCTTGAGCTGCTCAGGGTCTTGAATACGATTTTTGATGATGTAATCCGTCATCAATCCTCTCGCCTGCTTGGCAAACAAACCAATGATTTGATATTTCCCATTTCTGTATTCCTGAAACACCGGAGAGATGATTTCAGATTTGATGATAGCGGTATCCACCGCTTTGAAATACTCTTGTGAAGCCAAGTTGACAATTGGTGTACCTTGGGCAACTTCGTTGATAACTTTAGCAATTCGGGTACCCCAAAATTCATACAAGTTCTTCCCCTTTTTGTTTTCGAGTCTTGTACCCATTTCCAAACGGTACGGCTGAATTAGGTCCATAGGCTTCAGCAGACCATATAAACCCGAAAGGATGCGAAGGTACTGCTGCGCAAAATCGAAATCCTCTTGAGAATAATTATCTACATCAATTTTGGTATACACATCGCCTTTAAAAGCTAACAAGGCCTGTTTGGAATTATCAGTGTCAAAGGTTTTTTTGAAATCTTTGTATCGAGCGGCATTCAGTTCAGCCAATTTCTCACTGATGCCCATTAACTTCATTAGATCTTCTGTCTTTTGCTTTTTCATGATACCTACCAACTCAAACGTTTCCTTTTGAAAGTCCGGTTGAGTAGCAAGCTCCAATTGACTGGTACTTAAATCTAATGTTTTGGCAGGTGAAATCAGTGTAATCATGTTTATTCTATTTACTCAATTACTAATAAGGCAGAGCGCTGGGTGCGGGAAATACCCTGTTGTATACTACTGAACCGAATCACTACTGCATAGGTTCCCACCGGGACCACTTCTCCCCTGTATACCCCATCCCAATTACAAACTGCCTGACCTTCTGGTATGTTATTGGTTTCACAGAAAAATATCAACTCTCCCCATCGATTGTAGATAAATACCTCTAAGTTGTCAACAAAAGCATTGGCATACACCAAGAACTGTCTATTTTGATTGCTTGGCTGCATAGCGTCTGGAGCAATGACCAATAACCTACAATCCTCCTCTACCTCAAATGTAGTCACGAAAACACAGCCTGCATCGTCAACTACTTCTAAGCGATACGATCCTGCCTCAGTTGGTATAAATGTTGGCGTATCTGCCACCAATTCATCATTTAAGAACCAAGCATAACTATCATAGTCACCGGGTTCTAATATATCTGCCACATTCTCAATAGCACAGATGACATAGCGCTCCCGCAATTCAGGGGCAATTCCTGCCGATCTTCGAACCTGTACCCGTTGCCTACCCAACTCACACAACAAATCTGAAAGTACAACTTCATAGAATCCTTCCTGGTCCACTTCAATCAAATCAAAATTATCAAATGGAAGAAGGGTACGGGTAGTTCCTGTAACTCTAAACCACTGAATGAGCGCAGCTTGCTCAAAATCTCCTACTAATTGAATCACCGCAGGAACCTCAGGATCACAGATTGCTTCTGCTTCCACGGAGAAGTCCACCTGCCCTAATACCGAAGTAACAGTGAAAGAAATTTCATTGGATTCACATTGGGTTCCCAGACGAGGCTGTACCTCCAAGGTAAATACGCCTGCTTCTCTCGGAAAGAAAATCGGATTTCTACCGACAATGGTTCCTGAATCATCCCTCCAAAATATCAGTACGTCGGCAGGGTTACCTCCAAACAGATTCACCTCGTAAAATACACCTTCTACGCAATCATCGATCGTAGGACCGATTAAATCAAACGGAATCGGGTCGTTAATTGTAACAAAGAAACGACGCTCGCGTGGGCAATCCTCATCCGAAGGATCAAAGCCAAACAAGATATATTCTCCGGACTCTGTTAATACAAAACTACCATCTGCTTCTTGGGTAATCGGAACAGAGGGATTATTAGCGGCTCTTAGGTCAAAATTCAAAGGAACGGCTGAAGTTGGCGTAAATACAAATTGCTCACAAGCCACCGGATTGCTCGGAACTGAGAAATCTACTTGAAACTTCCGGTCGACAACCACATTATTTTCAGATGGCACAGGGCAGTCATTTTCGTCCAGTAGCTCAACTGAATATTCTCCATAAGGAACATCCACTGTAAAGACCAAAGGATCTGCTGTGGCTGCAGTTGTCAAATCATTTGTAAATACCCTACCATCTCCCAATCGGACAATTCTATATCGTACACCAAGTAAGGATACTGGAATAGTTGGGAAAGTAATTATTATCTGCCCATCCAACACACCTGAGGTACTACAAGACTCATCTACCGCTGTCACTACATAATCCTCCAGACCAGCAGGAGCATTTCTGTTTTGAATCACAACGGTCTGTACATTCAAACAACCAAATTCATTGATGGCTTCAAAAGTGTAAACACCTGGACCTAAATCCACAAATAGCGGTAAAATTGTGCCTGCTGGAATATTATTCGATACACTCCCTGTCTCTACCAAAGTCAAGGTTTGGATATCAGTCAAGGCTGTAACCTCCAAAACACCATCTTCCAACACACAATCAGAGTCATTGAGCATCACCAATTCCAATAACGGAAGTGGGTGAACAACAATCTCGGTGACTTTTTCAATCAAACATCCGGGCACCAATGGATCCTCAGTCACAAAAATAATATCATATGTTCCAGGGCCTGGCAGCTGCAATAAAGGATTCAATTCCAATTCGAATGCTTCCACCAAAAATACCCTTCCAGGCTGACCTTGCAATTCATAAAACCACTCCCCAATGATCGGTGTATTGGGAGCAAAGGTCACGATTACATCATCATAGCAAACCTCATCCTGAGACAAGTTGATATCAAAATCAAACGCAGGCCCCACAAAAATGGAACGTGAAGCAGGACATCTGTCAAAAGTAGCTGGATCAACACCTTCTGGAACACGGAAAGAAACGGTCACTGTATAGATATCTTCCGAGTCCACCACAATCGTATTAGAATTGACATCTCCGATTTGAAAACCTGCCGCATTTCTCCATTCAAAATCATACAATTCCTCAGCTGGATCATAGCCATCAATTGCTGTCAGCTCAACCGGACTGCCTACACAAAGTACGGCATCATCCGGCAAGGTGATTTCTGGAGACGCCACTACAAGCACTTCCAAAGAAAAATCATCATAAAACTGTCCACATCGATCTACTTCCAAGGTTACTGTGTACAGGCCTGGTCTTTGAAAATTGTGTATGTAATTTTGAAAATCCTCTCCTGCTCCGCCAAAACGTGTAATATCTGCTGTTCCGTCTTCATGCACAATGGTCCAGAAATAGGAATCAATATCTGGTTCTCCACCTCCACCGAATTCAGCTTCTGCACCTTCCGCAGGATCCAAACACAAACGCTCCGGGCCTTCCAAGGCAGGTTCGGGAATACTGCTCCCTGACTGCCTCGCAAATGAGGGCAATCCCAAGTTCATACTTGTGCCAGAAATCAGCGGAGTTCCCTGCTCATCATACACTGATTGGGCACATCCACTTCCTGGAAGAATAGATGTTATTTCCGATTGTCCAGGTCTCGCTACATAAATCTGACCATTAGGACCCATTTGGATAGCTCCAAATGGACCAGCAGTAGTAATGGTATTCCTTACATCAGAATTTAAGATACACTGCTCACGGGCTTGTCTTGTAGTGGCATTATCAAAGCATTCACCACAAGTTGATGGGTCATCATCGTCATCATCATTATTGTTTGTTCTCGGATTTCGGATTAAAAATTCCTCTATTCTGCCCGAGCCTGACCGGTAACTCACAAATACCCTGCTTCCGTCATTGGAAAACTCCACACCATATATATCATCATTGTTACACCCTAAATCCAATAGAGCATATTCAGTAAGCCTGCCTGACTGCACATCAAAATCAAAAATCTCCAATCGGCTACAGGCACCATCATTGATCGTCACCGCCACCTGCGAACCATCAGGGCTAAACTTCATAGTCCCCACCCCCGCACCAAAGCCATGGCGAGAACCCACGGATGAAAATACAGGTTGCCCAATTCCAAACTGGGTTAATGGATAGGCACGGAAAGTGTTGGTCCCCAACTCATGGAAAAGAACCCAATTAGTAGCTCCCGTAGCTAAAGCGGCCACCTGCTCGGTAGCTGGACTGAACAAGAAATTATTGCTAGTGGTCACAGCTCCAGCTCCGGTCGGATTTTCAGCTGTCAGGTCGACGACTGAAAAACGTACTTCATTGGAACCTGAGGCAGTAGCTTGGGTTGTAAATACATAGTATATCGTTGGATTTTGTGGAACAGGGACAGCAATTACCCCTTGGGAAGTCTGATTGCTCCCCCCGATATTGTCTCCATTTTCCATGACATCTCCATTCAGATCCCATACAGTCTGACCATCCGTATAAAAAAGGATTTGACCTGTTTCGTCTGAAATCGTGGCTGTACCAGCGGGGATATTATTCGGATGGGAAATTGGCCTTGGGTTTGGCCCGTCTGGATCATCCGGGTCAGGATTAAAGTCCAAGCCTGCACCATCACCAAAATGCCAGACACCATTGCTTTGATCTTCCAAATCCCAAATCTGTACACGGATCTCAGCATAAGCGTAACAGCTAGACCCTTGTTCACGAACCAATACCCAATACAAACCGGGCAAACACACCTCATTGGCAGCTTCAGGTCCCCAACCTTCATCCCTTTTGTTGGACCAGAAGTACTCAAAGTTACCTCCAGGGCCTCCAGGGCCACCAATACCTGGGCCTCCGGGTCCACCCGGACCACCAGGACCGCCAGGCCCTTCTCCTCCACCTTGCTGCGCTTGCAACAATGGCATCAAATTGATACAATTCGGCGCACAGATAGTAGTGTCCTGCGGAGTGAAATTAGCCTCTAAGTTATTCTCTCGTAGCGTTATTAGCTTTTCTACATCCAAAGTAGAGCCATCCGCAAAAGTCACCGTCAAGGTCACATTGATACTCTCTCCAGCTGTTGCCTCCTCTGGAATCAATAAATGCTCTTGATTAAAATCAATCTCTACCGGTTGCCCATCTTCATTGGTCAAAGGGGGATCAAAGGTCCATTCAAAACTGATGGGGCGATAATTCGTTGGTGTAATCTCAGAAGTCAGCTGAATAGGGTTATTGGCACAAGGAATCTCAGGTTCCCAATCAAAATCTACGGTAGGATTGATATCCTGATTCGGTGCAAATTGAGGAAAGACCGTACCACAAAAATCAACTCCATTGAATGGATCCTCTTCTATTTCTAATTCGTCCAGCTCTTCTTCGTCCGGATTATTCACTCTCCCTATTAAAAATGGTCCGCCCGCTTCCTCTTGATAGATATAGTACAGCCGCCCATCAGGACCTACGCGAATATCATAAATTTGATGGGGCGTATTTGGTATGGGTACTACTTCAGGAGTGGCTGTCAGATCACTGGTAGGAACTCTCAATAGTTGATTCCCTCTAGAAAAATACAGAAATCCCCCATCCGGGGAAAGGTCAGCACCTTCTATCTCATCCGCTCCACCCGATTGCTCCACGGTGCTGATAGACCCAAGAGAGCCATCAGCCGTATCCAATTCAATCAATACCATATCTTCATTGGGATTAGAAGGAATTAAAATCAACTGATTGGTACTTTCTTTAAAGATGATTGCCTTTGGGGTAAAACCTAGTGGAATACTCGCAGTCTCTGTAAAATCTCCCTGAGTATCTTCAATCCTGCGTACAATCAAATTGCCCCCATCGTAGTTTATCAAGTAATTAGGGCTATTGGGAGTTTTCACTACTGCGATAGCACCTGATGCCGTTCCTAGCGGTTGATTGAGAGCAGTTACCGCTCCTAATGGCGGCTGATTGCCGACAGGTCCTCCCGGCGCATTCATATCTACCACTGAATATTGCAATTGCCCTGTGGGGGTACGGTAAAAAATATAAAATAAGCGATCTCCCTCTGGGTCGTAACTTAATGCCGAAATAGCAACGGCCTGTCTTTGATCCCGCAAACCATTAAGCCCCGATCCAACTCCTTGAATATTTTCATTTATATTATTATAAACTGCAACCCCGTTGGTAAAAAACAAAACTTGTCCTGTAATGGGGTCAATCATTACAGCATTGTTGTCAACATTCCCAGTTTCTGAACCAATGACAATCGTACCCGGCAAATCCCGAACGATAGGATCTTCCCCTCTACCGAATGATAGGTAGCTATTAGTTGCAGCAGTTGGACAGTATCCAAAGATCCATTCATTGCCATTGAATCCTTGTGAATAACTAAATTCTGGAGACAAAAAGCAGAAAACTGCGAGCATGCCACTAAAAAATAACTTAAAATGTATGGAATTCAGTTGCCTTTTCATAATTTACACGCTGCAATCAAAACAAGGGCCAAGTTTCATCGTTAACCTTTTGTTTTGAGTTTAACAATAAACGAAGTTTTCCTTGCTTAGGTCTCAAATATATCGTCTTTTTTTCATTATTGCTTTTGGCTTGAGTTATTTCGAGTCGTCAGCACAAGATCCACAATATAGTCAATACTACGCAGCACCTTTATATTTAAACCCTGCATTTGCCGGATCGGAGCTTTTACCAAGGGTCGGATTCAATTATAGAAACCAATGGCCTGGATTAAATGCACAATTTACCACCTTTTCAGCCTATATCGATACCTTCCTAGACGACTACAACTCAGGAGTTGGCTTCTTGGTTATGAGTGATACTGAAGGGGCTGCAAGATTGAGATCCACGACGTTAGCTGGACTTTACTCCTACGAACTCCGTCTTGGGGAGCGGGCATACTTCCGCCCTGGCTTTAGAGCGAGTTACATGCGAAGGGAAATAGGCTTTTTCGAGAATTTAATTTTTGCGAATAATATCAATCCAAACGACCCTTTTGGTCCTTTGCAGCCGGGAGGCACTGACATAGATGGACTTGGAGATCCTGTCAACATGCTTTCTTTGTCAGCAGGAGGATTGTTCTTTACTGAAAATTTCTGGTTTGGTTTTTCTGCAGACCACTTGAATCAACCCAATCAATCCTTTTTGGATGGAGTAAGCCGATTGCCTGCCAAGTATTCCTTGCATGCAGGCTACAGGATTTCATTGGGTACAGGAGGATACCGCTCTGACTTTACCCACACCTTCAAAGAGCGCTACTTTGTACCAACAGTCAATTATAAAAGACAAGGCCCTTTCGAACAATTGGATGTAGGTGCTTATGTGTTTGCTGAACCTATCGTATTTGGGGTGTGGTACAGAGGTCTACCATACAGACCTATTGAAAACCAAAGCAACCGAGATGCCATCGTCATGATGCTTGGTGTCAATTTGCCCTCAGGCCTGAATGTTGGTTACAGCTTTGACTACACTGTATCCCAACTGGGCATACAGTCGGGAGGTGCACACGAAATCAGTGTTTCCGTACTCCTGGCAGACCGAAACCGAACCAAGCTAAGAAGCAGGGATACCATGCTCCCTTGTCCGAAATTCTAAGAAACTCTTATGGATGCCGATTGGATTAAATACCTACTCGTAGGGGTACTTTCGCTTAGCTTTGTTTTCGAAAAGTTCTTAAGCTTTTTGAATATCCGGCAACCCATCCCCACTATTCCCGCAAGTTTGATCGAATATATAAGTTCGGACAAAATCGCAGAAAGTAAATCCTATCAACAAGCTAACTTCAAATTTGGCTTGGTGACGGGCACGTTTTCTTTTCTGGTAACCTTAGCATTGATTTATTGGGGAGTTTTTGGAGTAATTGATGTCTGGTTTCGTGAAATTGTTTCAGATCCTATTTTTCTATCCATAGTTTACTTTGGAGTGATTTTCATAGGCTCAGATATATTATCCATTCCTTTTGATTACTATCAGACCTTTGTTATCGAAGAAAAATTCGGCTTCAACAAAAGCAGTTTGAAAACTTACATTTCCGATAAGGCCAAAGGCTATCTGCTTTCCATCCTTATCGGTGGAGGACTGTTGTTTGTGCTATTGTGGTTGATCCATCAGATTGGTAAAGATTTTTGGTGGCAATTTTGGCTGATTTCTATCATCTTTATGGTTGGCGTCAATCTTTTCTATACTGCATGGATCCTACCCTTATTCAATAAATTGACACCTTTGGAAGAAGGAGAGCTTAAATCCAAAATTTTTGCCTATGCCCAATCAGTGAACTTCCCTTTAAACAACATCTTTGTTATTGATGGTAGCAAGCGCTCTTCTAAAGCCAACGCTTTTTTTTCCGGTTTTGGCAACAGAAAGAAAGTGGTGCTATATGATACCCTAATTGAGCAACATACACCGGACGAATTGGTCGCTGTACTAGCACATGAAATCGGACATTACAAAAAGAAACATATCATCTGGGGTATAAGCACTTCCATCCTTCAGGTTGGACTCCTACTTTTTATCCTTTCGGAATTTATTTTTTCAACCAATATGAGTTTGGCTTTGGGAGGCAATGAAATGGCCATACACTTGAATATCATTGGATTCACCATGCTCTTTTCTCCTATCTCCATGGTTTTGGGAATTGGAATGAACATGTTGAGCCGAAAACATGAATTTGAAGCGGACCACTATGCTAAGACCACTTATGATGGCCAACCATTGGCAGAAGCTTTAAAAACACTTTCGGTTAATTCACTTAGTAACTTGAACCCACACCCTTGGTATGTTTTTGTCAATTATTCCCATCCACCTTTGATGGAAAGATTGCACAGGCTTGAAAACTGATAACCCGATTAATCCGTAAATTTCGAGAAAATAAACCCCATGAGCAACCTAGCATTAGCCCTTACTCCCATGGTCTTTGACCGTAAATCTTACAGCGATGAAACCTTGCTGGACTTGTATCGCTCCTTGTTGATGCCTCGACGAATTGAAGAGAAAATGTTGATCCTACTTCGGCAGGGAAAAATCTCCAAATGGTTTAGCGGATGGGGACAAGAGGCGATTTCAATTGGTGCGGTCAATGCTTTGCATGCAGACGAATTCATCTTACCCATGCATAGAAACTTGGGTATTTTTACGGGCCGAAAAATGCCCTTGGAAAAGCTCTTTGCACAATTTCAAGGGAAAAAATCGGGGTTTACCAAAGGAAGAGACCGCTCTTTCCACTTTGGGAGCAAAGAACATCATATTGTAGGGATGATTTCCCATCTAGGTCCTCAATTAGCCATTGCTGACGGGATTGCGCTTGCGCATAAATTAGCAGGTGAACCCAAAGTTGCCTTGGTTTTTTCAGGAGATGGAGCTACTTCTGAAGGTGATTTCCATGAAGGAATAAATGTAGCAGCTGTTTGGAAATTACCGGTGATTTTTGTGATTGAGCATAATGGTTATGGCTTGTCAACTCCTAGCAATGAGCAATTTGCTATGGAGTATTTCACCGACAAAGCGCTTGGCTATGGGATAGAAGCGATCCGAATAGATGGCAATAATGTCTTGGAAGTCTATGATGCCATCCTGAATTTAGCCGAAGATTTACGGAAAAACCCTCGACCTGTGTTAGTGGAAGCGATTACTTTTCGAATGCGGGGACATGAGGAAGCCTCAGGCACCAAGTATGTTCCCAAAGAATTGATGGAAACCTGGACTTTAAAGGATCCTGTGGAAAACTACGAGCGCTTTTTAGAAGAAAGCGGAATATTGACCCCTGAACTGAAAGAATCAATCAATAGCTCCATCAAAACAGCTATTAATGAAGGGTTGGATATTGCCTTTGGAGAAAAAGCCATCGAGCCTGACACCGAGGAAGAGTTGAGTGATGTCTATGCACCTTTTCAGCAAGCGGTAATTGAACCTAACAGCGGCAAAACGCAAGAAAAACGCTTTATAGATGCGATTTCTGATGCCTTGAGCCAATCCATGGAGCGCTATCCAAACTTGGTATTGATGGGGCAAGATATTGCTGAGTACGGAGGTGCATTTAAGATCACCGATGGATTTGTGCAGAAATTTGGAAAAGAGCGGGTTCGAAATACACCTTTGTGCGAAAGTGCCATCATCGGAACTGCCCTTGGCTTATCGGTCAAAGGCTATAAGGCGATGGTGGAAATGCAATTTGCCGATTTCGTAACCTGTGGATTTAATCAGATTGTCAATAATTTGGCAAAAATCCATTATCGTTGGGGACAGCATGCGGATGTAGTGGTCCGAATGCCTACGGGTGCAGGAGTTGCAGCGGGCCCTTTCCATTCCCAATCCAATGAGGCTTGGTTTTTCCATACTCCAGGATTAAAGATTGTCTACCCTTCCAACCCTCACGATGCCAAAGGTTTGCTCAATGCAGCTATTGAGGACCCTAACCCATACTTGTACTTTGAGCATAAAGGCATGTACCGTTCCATCAATGCTGCTATTCCAGAAGATTATTACACAGTCCCAATAGGTAAAGCAGCACTAGCCGCCAAAGGGTCTGAATTAAGTATCATCACCTATGGCATGGGCGTACATTGGGCATTACAAGCAGTGGAAGAGTTGGGTATTCACGCCGATATCCTGGATTTGAGAACGCTCTTACCTTGGGACCAAGAGGCCGTCAAAGAAACCGTAGCGAAAACAGGAAAGGTGATTTTCCTACAAGAAGATTGTAATACGGGGGGAATAGGCGCTGAAATATGTGCATGGATTTCAGAAAATTGTTTCGAATACTTAGATGGCCCTGTCATGCGGGAAGGCAGTTTAGATACACCTGTACCTTTTGCTCCAACTTTGGAAAAAAACTTTCTACCCGTACAGCGATTCAAAGACAAACTCATCACCTTGAAAAACTATTAACATGCGTATTATTACTGTGCTCCTCATTGGATGGTTGCTTTTGCCTTTTCAACTTCAGGCACAGGATTTTTTATACTCCTTCCAGTTCAATGGAGGTATGCCCGTCAGAGACTTACAAAACAAAGTGGGGACACTGTTTTTCCCTGAGTTGAATCTAGCAGGGTATTACCAAGCACCATTCAAACCCATTGAAGTAGGGATTAACCTCGGGTACAGTATCTATGGAACACAAGTGGAGCGAAGAAATGATCTATTCGCTTCAAGTAATCAAGACTTGCGTATCCGAAGAAATAATAACCTTTTAACATTGATGGGTGTATTTCGCTATACATTTGATATGGACGCAAGGGTTATCCCATTCATTGAAGTGCAGATGGGGGCCAATTATTTTTACACACGCTATAAGATTCGTGAAACACGACTAGCAGAACCATTCGAACAAGGCAGGGATTTCAGCGATTGGGTTTTGGGTTACCGAGGTGGAGGAGGGATAAAAATACCTTTCAAGAATCCTCAAAAAGGATATTCCGAAATTCGATTGATGTATCACGAATCCGGACCAGTCAGTTTCCTACGCAGACAGGACACATCATTTGACCCTATTACCCGGACCTTTGATTACCATCCTACCCGATCAGCCTTTCAACTCTTCCAATTGGGTTTTGGGGTGGTAATTCCTATATATGCAGAGAATTAATTCACACTGCATTCCGCAATCAACGCTCGCTGTATTATCCAATCTTGTTCTACCGGATTGTTTTCTTTCCAAATAGCATTATTTCAGTGATTTGATGATACAAAGCACCATACTGATTGGAATTAGGGCCTCTTGCTTAATTCTTAATTGACTGGCAGTCAATACCGTCCTAAGTAAATAATGAGAGGTCCTATTTTTTGCCCAAAATAGCTACTTTGGGTTTGCACCAAAACCTTAGACCTCTCATGAGTAATATTACAGTGGGTTCTGTTTCCAGAATATTCCTAGAACCACATAAAGCTCAATAGAAATAAAGATTTATCTAAGCTAAAAAATTATTTAGGACAGCATTGACTTTGAAAGTAAATAATAGTCAAATTTTCTTTGAGTTTTAATTTTTTTTTTTTTTTCTTTGAAAGGATTAGTTATCCGGAAAACTTTTCTACAAAAAAATTAAACCATTCTTAAACAAAAATTGAGTAAAAATGAAAAAGTTGATTTTTGCAATCTCTCTAGGATTACTGTTTTTAAGTGGTCCTTCTTTAAATGTGTCAACGGTCAAATCTGAAACCATCGTAATTTGCCCAGAAGGTGATAAGTACATTTGCTATAGCAATAAAGACGGGTTGGAAGTAAGAAAAGGGAAAGGACGATCAGAGGTAATAATTAAATAACTTAAAATTTAAATTATGAAAAAACTATTAATAACATTGAAGACTTTAGTCTTTGTAATATTGCTACTTTCCATGTCCAAAGGTAATTTATCTGCACAAAAAATTGTATTATGTCCATCAGGAGATAAATATATTTGTTTGGATTCCCACGATCAACTTGGAACAGTTTACAGGGGTAAAGGAAAAGTAATTGTAATAGAGTAATATCTATGAAAAATTTATTTTGGGGACCGGCAATAGTTATTGTTATTGCCGGTGTAATCACATCTTGTAAAAGAAATAGTAGTGAAAGCAGGTATGGCAGGATCTTTAACCAAATTGAATTTATCGATAGTCTTTTTTTAGATTTGCCAATATACCGCATTTTGTTTGACCATGGACACGTATTCGGCTATTATTTCCCAGACAAATCCATCTACAAATTGAATGATAAATTCGAAATTTTGGACAGTTTAGGACGATGGGGCGACGGGCCGAAGGAAAATCTAATGATCAGGAATTACCAAGTTATACATGAAAACAAACTAGAAATCTTTGATTCTGAAAAAAACAGCTTTAAAATACAAGATTTTAAAGACTCGGTCTATTTTTTTCACAAATTTTCTAAAAACTTATATGGAGGATTTCATTTGGATGATCAGAGATTTTTAATTTGGTCAAAAGCAAATAAATCAAGAATTGAATTTAACTATTATGACCTCAATAAAAAACAATACTATCCGATAAACAAGATCAATAGTTATTTTGATTCGGACAACTCGGCCTTGGTTTATGAAGGTAAAGTGCTATTAAATGGAAATGAGGTTTTATACACATCTTACTTTGCAAATTTTTGGTTTAAATACAATATCAATAGTGATGAAATATCCATTGGAAAATATATACACGACTACCCTTTACCTAAAGTATTAGAAATTGGCGATGGAGTGATGTTGGATGACGCTGTGGAATTGATTGTGGATAGTTTTATTTATAAAGAAAAGTTAATGATCATTTCAAATTTTGGAGAACGCAAATTTCCAGAGCAGAGAATTCTTGACATTTACGATATCATGAGCATGCAGTATGAAAAATCCTATCTCTTGCCCAAATTATTCGAAACTGCTCCTGACGAAGGATTCTTGTTTAAGGATGGGCAAATTGGAATACTTTATGAAGATTTAGTAGCTATTTTTAAATTAAAAAATTAAAAGTATTCAGATAATAAATTTGTATAACCTTTTTAGGACCTCTTGGAAAAATTCCTTCGCAATTAGGAAATAGAGCTAAAACTAAGCTATGCTTTTTTTGGGGACCTTAAGACAATCATTCAGTGTCAATTTCAGTATGAAAAGATACAATTTAGTCTTCGGATTTGTATGCATTGGTCCAAGAATTGTAATGTTGGCACACTGCTCCCATGAAGTTCTTTTTTTGGTGATTATTACGATGATTCTTGTAGGGGTGAACTTTCCTTTGCTGACTTTCTATTTGCAATCAGAGCCACATTTGCTGACTTAATCCCAAAAAATATCATCAGTTTTTCTCTTTTCTCCCTTTTCACCTTAATCTTTTCAAGTCCATAATGGTTATTGTTGCAACAAGATTACCCCCCAACTTCTTTGTGATACTTTAACCATAATTTGGCACAGAAATTGAAGTTTTGATTGGACAAAGCTAAACCAACTATTTTTTCTATCAAGCCGTCTTTTTGGACGGCTTTACTTTTTTCCACAGAAATACCGGAAGGGCAATAAATACACCGATAATACTAAAAATCAAGCCTCCGATAGTCCCTATAGCTAGAGAGAACCAGAAAATTTCATTTTGGCCTTCCATGATAAAAGGAATCAAACCGAAGCAGGTAGACAAGATGGTGAGCATAATCGGAATAGCTTTTCCTGCGACTGCCTTGATGACATTTCGATTATACAAACCCTCTCTGCGGTTATTCAGGTCATTAACGATAAAGATAGCAGCATTCACTGCCAAGCCCCCCAGCAAGACAAAAGCAGCATATCCCCCTTGATCAAAATAGAAATCAAACAGCGAGAAAATCAAAAATAATCCAATGAATGCAATCGGAATAATCACGATGATATAGAATGGCTGTTTGAGATTTTCGAAAAGAATGGATGTGATAAAGAAAATTCCTACTATCAGGACCAAAATCAACGAATATTGCCTTTTGGCTTTTTCCCAATTCCAAGACCATGTCTGCTTGGACGCTGAATAACCAATAGGCATAGTTGCCTTCATTTCTGTAAGTACTTCATCCAGGTATTCGTTTCCAAATTTGGCAGAGCCCATGTATTCAAAAGCTACTAATCGGATGTATTGCCTGTCCTCTTTATGAAGAGCATTGGTTGTAAACTCTTTGGTCAAAGAACCAAAATTACTCACTTTGAAAATCTTATCTGCATCTTTGATCAGGCTATTTTCCTGCAAATCAAATCGTGAATATTGCTTTGAATCCTTTTCCTGCACAACAACCCCATAATTTTTATCAACCAATGTAAGTGAAGCTGCAGGACCTGTTGGCTTGGTGACATCTTGCAAGGCGTTTAGAACCTCAAATTGATTAGTTCTACCTAAGGCAAGGGAGTTTTGATCCAAGCGAAGTACATATTCCTCCGTTTTTTGCTCATCCCATCCCAAGCGCTCATTCGTATTCACTTCTTGAATGCGTTTATGACGTAAGAGCTTCTCCGCTAAAATTTCTGATTGCCGCTCGAGTTCATCGTAATTATAGCCTTTCATGGTGACTCGGAAGGAAGGAATTCCTTCACCACCTGCACCTGTGTAAAAGCCTTGTCCAACACCATAAATTGTCCAGCGGGCTCCTGACCAATCCGTTGATTTGACAGATAGCCTTCCCTTCAATTGATAGGGTAGGGCTGATTTCTCATACTCTTCTTTGAAGGTAATGATAATTTGAGCTGATTGACCAGACCGTACATATGTCACAAATTGATCGATTCCTGTGACCCCCTTCAGGAAGCTCTCAAACTCCCTCATGATGAAATCCATCTGATCCAGGGTATTGCCAAAAGGTAAGCGTGCAGTGACATATAAGCGGGTTTTCTCAGCTTCTCTATAAGATGACTTTTCAAATACCCCTCTAACAAACATGCGCAGTGACCCACCTAGCCATTTATCAACATGAGGTCGGATGTCTTCCTGATAGACCGTACTTCCAATGGTTTTATTGTACCATTCTTGCCCTTCCCATTTGTTGGGTAAGAAAAAGACAGGAAATCCAAACAATAGGAGCAGGAGAAAAATAAAAGTTTTTCTATAGTTGGCTACAAAACCTATGCTTCTACTAAATACATTGAAGGAACGCACTCTGCTGCGCAATTGCTTGATAGTAAGTTTGCGCCCGGATTTAGCTTTGCCCCCAAAAAGTAGTTCGTACATAGCCGGCGTAAACAACAATGCCACGAGCAAGGATACCGCTAACATAACTGCAACGACTACAGAGAATTCTGTCAAATTCTTTCGGTCCTCTTCTGGTAAAAAGAACACAATCATCAAAGCTGCAATTGTCGTAAGCGAAGCTGCCAATAAAGCCAAAAACACTTTCCTGTTCTTATGCTTGTGTAAATGGTCAATCATGATAATGGCATTATCTACAATCAACCCAAATGAAATCGTCAGACCTGCAATGGTGTATAAGTGAATATCGACTCCCAACACATATAAAACCAAGGCTGTAATGCTCAAATTGACCACAATCCCTAAAAACAAAGTGGTGAGGTACTTGAGGTTCCGATTGATCAAAAATATGAATACAATCAAAATCAAGATGGAGAGTCCAGAACGCTTGTAGATTTTGTTCAGCTCCTTTTCCAAAAACTCCGTATCGTCACTTTCCAGACGAACTTCAAAGCCTGCCGGAAGTAAATTCTTTGCTTCCTCTACGGCAGATTTGATGGCCTTGGCCAATAACACCTTGTTTACTCCATCCCGGTTGATGACAGCCACGGTCACGGAGTTATTTCCATTAATCCGATAATAGGTAGTTGGTTCCGCTTCTTCCAGCGTCAGCTGTGCCAAATCCTTTAAGTAGACCTCTTTGCCTTCCTTGGTTGTGATCAACAATTGCTCCAGTTGATTCAGAGAAGTAAGGGATCGGTTAAATTGGATGAAGAGCGTTTCGTTTCGGGTATTCACTACCGCACCCGGATAGTTCACTCCAAAGGATCCCCGAATAGCAGACTCCAAATCTGACTTATTCAGCTGATAGCGTTGCAAGCGCTTGATATCATAGGTGATAAATAATTGCAAGTCATTGGCTCCCCTGACAATTACTTCTTCTATTTCCTCAAATTTGTTGAGGGAAGTCTTGATGACATCTTCTGCTATTTTTTTGATTTCAAAAGAGGCAAAAGGACCATTGACGGAGTAGGTCAAAATAGGCGTTTTGGCATTAGCCTTACGTTCTTCGGATTGCCTGATTACAGGATAAGATACTTTGGGGTCCAGATTGGGATATACCTGCCGGATAATGGAGGCAACTTCAAATTTCTTGAACTCCATATCGGTATTTTTGTCAAAACGCAGGGTAATGGAGCCTTGGTCATAGTTGGATACAGAATTAACTTTTTTCAGATCAGCTAATTGTGAAAGTGCACCTTCTAGAGGGGATGTGGCTAACTTTTCCACCAATTCAGGAGATGAACGGGGAACGAAATAGGAAATGGAAAGCACAGGTTCCCTGTCCCGGGGATTGAGGTCCACCGAAAGACGGGGCACCAAGGCAAAACCTATGATGCTGATGACTACAAACGATATGATGATTCTGAAAGAAGACATTTTTTTAGATGCTAGAAGCGAGAGTCGAGAAGCGAGAATTTAGAGACTAGAGATTAGAGAGGAGCCATTAGGCGGACACAGAATGTAAGAGTTTAAAAACCTTGGTTTTTACTCACTTTGTCCCTTTGCTACTTCTGTTTCTCTGGATTGATATACTTCGTAACAGTCAACTTCGCTTTTGCTCAATTATTGGTTTACATGGTATGCACTAATTTTTTTGTTATTTTTTTATTGTATAGTCTTGATTCTTGTTTCTTGATTCTTGTTTCTTGTTTCTTGTTTCTTGATTCTTGATTCCCTCCACTTTCTACCTCCTACTTAAGATCCAATACGCCAACGGTACGAAATACAAAGCTGTAAATGTTCCTATGGTCAAGCCTCCGATTACTGAGAATACCAAAGGCCGTTGTAAATCTGCTCCTAAACCTGCACTAAAGACAACCGGTAAGAGCGCTAAGATTGTGGTCACCGAAGTCATCAAGATAGGTTTTAAGCGAATTTCTCCAGCTTCGTACAAAGCTTTTTCTAAGGCTTCTTGTACAGAAAACTGCTCCTGATAATTCACTCGAAGACGGTTGATAGTGTCAATTTTAAGAATCGCATCATTCACCATGATTCCTAACATCACGACCAAACCAATGGCTGACATCACATTCAAGCTTGTTCCGGTAATCAGCAACACAATAAATGCACCTGCTATCCCAAGAGGCAAGGTAAATATCACAATCAATGGCTGAAGGAAATTTTCAAATTGGGCTGCCAAAATGAAATAGAGCAAGAGTACTGATATCAATAAGATTCCAATCAACTCCTGTATGGTCTCCCTATCTTTGAAATACTGTCCAAAGAAGCTGACCCCCAAATTATTTTCCACTCCCCACGCCATGATTTCACTCGTATATTGCTCTGGATTGGAGTCCTCAAGAAGTACAGATTGGTATATCCCTCCTTTATCTGCCGTGACAAACTTGTAATGATTTTCATAATCAAAGCTGATAAAATTGCTGAGGGCATATTCATTCCCATCTTTTCCTATCAGCGCATTGGCTCTGAGTAAACGCTCAAAGTCAGCACGCTCAGTTTTCAATTTGATAGGGGTAATTTCCCCGAATCGCTTAATGTCCGTAATCGTAAAGGAGCCGAAAAGCTGTTTCACCTTTTCTTGCAGATCATTGGCTGGGATGCCATAAAGAGCCAATTTGCCAGCGTCCAATCTGAATACCACAGAAGCCTCCTTTTGCAGACCTGGGCCTCTACTGAATTCCTTCACAGGGAACTGTTCCAACAACCCATCCATTTTGCTTTCAGGCACCGGTCTTTTGGAGACTAAATCCTTCCAACGAACCTCATAATAGGGAATATTGGTATTGAATAACTGATCGAAAGCATTGGGAGCATCCGTGATTTCAAAGAAGGCATTGGGGTATTGGGAGCTCAAATACTGATGGAGCATTCCCATTTTCTGTGCCTTCAATTCCTGAGTTTCAAACAAGAAGTAAACACTTGCCTCCTGTAGGGAGCTTTCCCCATCAAAGAGTAAAAACTGACGGACACCCACATCTGCTTCAGCTTGTGCATAATCTCCTTCCAGTATTCCCAAAAGTTTGAGTACTCTATCTTTATTTTCCTCCACTCCTATCGGTTCATTCCAATTGATCTGAACTACTGCATCAAACTTTTCTATAGGGGGCAGTCCTCTGACTTCCAAAAGTTGGGACAACGCCAAGCCTAGTGGGATTAATATCAAGAAAATAACAAAACTTAGTTTTCTAAAGGCAAAAATCCGCTTATACAAACTCTTGTAGCCCTTGAGAACCCATACAAAAAGCTTGCTATCCTCACCCTGCACACCTTTGCTTTCGGTACTCTTGAAAAACAAGTGGTACAACATTGGCAATAGAATAAATGCAACCATCAAGGAAACACCCAAAATAGCAGCCACTGAAATTGCTTGATCTTTAAATAAAGCACCTGAAATACCACTTAAGAATACCAAAGGAACAAAAACAGCAAGGGTTGTCAATACAGAGCTGATCAAGGCAGACATCACTTCATTGACCCCCGCTACGCATGCCTCGAAAAGAGTAAGTCCTTGCTTACGTTTTCGAGTAATGTTATCAAGCACAATAATGGAATTGTCTATCAACATCCCCAGGCCTAAGGCTAGACCGGACAAAGAAATCACGTTGATGGACACCTCAAAGAAGTAGAAGACCAAAAAGCTAATCAACAAGGATACAGGCAGGGAAACACCAATGATAATCGGCATGCGGTAATTCCCCATAAAGATAAATAAGACCCCAAAGGCAAACATTCCACCGAACAAGAGGGAAGTTTGTAAATTGCTGATTCCTGCATTTAGTAATACAGACTGATCCTGGGTCAATTCAAAATCCACTTGGGGATAATCTACTTTGAACAAATCAACAGCCTCATATACTTTGGGTACCAATTCATTCATTTTGGCCGCAGCTTGCTTATGAACCGTGATGACCAAACCTTCTTCCATGCCAGATAAATGATGTCCCAAGACATCTGCTATCTCATATCTCACATCGGCCACTCTATTCAATGGAATGGTCACCCCATCTTTAGAAGTCACTGGAAGTTTAGCAATATCGTCTGGATTATTGACCCGAGTCGCAAGTCGTAAGTAATAACGAAACTGTCCATCCTCTACAGATATACCCGGTAATTCTTCATTTCCAAATCGGATGGCACTGATTACTTCCTGAGAAGTCATACCCAAGGCCCGTAAGGCAGGAATATTGGGAGTGACTGCAATGACACGTTCTTTGCGCCCATTGATATCCACAAGAGAGACACCCTCTAACTGCTCCAATCGCTTTTTAAGGACATTTTCCGTCAATAAACTTACTTCGGTAAAATCAAAGCCAGGTTTAGGAACCACTTGAACCCGAATGATGGGAATATCATTCGTATTGATTCGTATGACTTGAGGTCGGGGAAGATCACTGGGTAGATTATTAGTCAATCGGTCAATTTTTTCATTGACTTCAATGTAGGCCAATTCCATCTGCGTCCCATAGTCAAAGGTCAGACGCACATTCCCCACTTCTGAACCTGCTTTACTTTCCATATCCTCCAGGCCGTTCAGTGTCATCAAAGACTCTCGAATCGGTGATAGGACATTTTGCTCAATAGCCTCAGGGGATGCATTTTGATAATTGACCTTGATGACGATTTGAGGAACATCAATCGGAGGTAACAAGCTGATGGGTAAGCTGCGGAAAACAATCACCGCAAAAACCATCAGGGCTATAAAAATCATGCTGACCGCAATGGGCCTTTGGAGTAAAAATCTAACCATTGCTTATTCAGTTACGATTTGTACGGGTGCTTGATGGGCTAATTGCAGATTATTGGTCGTAATCACTGTTGCCCCGTCTTCAATCCCCGAAAGAATCTCTACTTCTTGTCCATTGTCTTTTCCCACTTCCACATAATTCCACTTGGATTCATTTTTGTCGATGGTAAATACTACAGCTCGTTGAGAACGGTAAACCAAGGCTTGTTTTGGTACCACCAAGGAATTGTTTTGAGGTGCACGGATGATAGCACGGGCATTCATTCCTGGCAGCAATTTATTGGATGAAGTCAATAAGATTCCTACTTGGACCAAGCCATTTTCATCCACTTTTGGATTGATGCTCTGGACTGTTCCTGTCAATTGATCTGCGCTTCCTACCGGATAAATTTCAGCTTTTTGACCTATACTAATCAGTGAGATATCTGATTCCAATACTTTCACTTTCAATTCCAATCGATTCGAACTGATGATTTCCATCAATTCATCCCCTGATTTCACCAAGCTTCCCCGTTTAATTTTTAGATCAGCTACTCTTCCGCTAATTGGAGCTTTAATAATCGTTTTTTCCAAGTCCATTTCTGCCTCTTTCACATCAATCTCTGCTGTAAAAAGACCACTTTTAGCTTTTAATTGCTCTTCTATTTGCGTAATCCGCTGTTGATCCCCTGAATTCAGGATTGTCTCAAAGCTCAATAAATCCGATTGATAAGCCGACTGTGCATTTTTCAAGGCTATTTTTGCTTTCTCCAACTTTAATCTGGCTTCTGTGTCGTCCAACCTTGCCAGTATCTTTCCCTTTTCTACCAACTCCCCTTCTTTAGCATTCAGTTCTAATAAATAACCAGCTCGCTCAATCACCACCATAACCTGTTCGCTCGCCTCTACTTTACCTGAGGCATTGATCAAGTAATCGAAAGACTTTCGCTCGGCCTTAGCTACCCGCACGGGTGTTGCAGCAACTTCTCCTCTAAAACTCTCCAAGGGGATTTCTTCGCCCTTTTGCTTTTCTTCTTTACATGCTATGGCAAGGAAAAATAAAATCCAAAGAATATGTGGAAATTTGACTTTCATAAGATCGTATACATTTGAGAGCATTAAATAACTAAGTTTTTAACTAAAATTCAAAGCGCATTTGTTAAAAAATCTTTCTATCTTCAAAAAAAACTATAACATTAAAATGCATTTGCTATGAAAAAACTCATTTTGTTTTCCTTGATGCTATTTATGATGGCTACTTGGAATGAAAGCAAAGCTCAGGAAATCGGTCTCCGTTTTGGAGATGTCTTGGGCAACAATGTAGCCATTGATGGGATTTTTGGATTGGGACAGTTTAGCCGAGTCCATGGTAACGTGGCTTTTGGAGATCGAGGTGTGGGAATTGAAGCGCTTTGGAACTTTGTGTACAGACCTCTTGGAGGAGAAGCATTCTACTGGTATGCCGGTGTAGGACCATCCGTTTTGTTGGGAGATCCTTTTGTCCTCGGTGCAAGTGGAGAAATTGGCCTAGAATATAAATTCAACTCTGTTCCCTTAGCATTAGGCTTGGACTGGAGACCTAGGGTAGATATTCTCGAGACTACAGCATTTCGAGCGGGAGGCTTCGGTCTCAATATTCGATACGTATTTGGAAAGTAAAAAATAGGATTGATCCTGGGCAGACCGCTCAGGATTTTTTTTATCTAGCGGATGCCAAGATGAGAGATGGTTCTACTCTTAAAGGAAAAGTGAAAATTACTGGTTTTTCCAATTCTACATCCACGGGATTTTCGTAAAGCCTCAGACGGAGATCATTAGGCTTATCTTCTTGAAAATGCTCTAGTAGCTGCATGACAATTTCTTCATCTTCCACCTCTACACGTACCTTGACTATTCCATCCCGAATCATGTCCAATTGCTCGGCTGCTCCTCTGGAGAGATCAATGATTCTTTTGGATGATTGAGGCAAGCGATCATTGATTCGTACCCAAACCTCTTGTCCATTCTTGAGATTGGTTACTTTTAGCATGGTACCAAAAGGTAAATATTTATGTGCAGCCGTTAATTCCCGCATGTCATAAATTTCACCATTGGCTGTTTTCCTCAGGTGAAATTTCTTCCCATAAAAACTTGCCACCCCCTCCTGAATCTTGAGGCGCTCTTCAAACACAGGAATGGTATCATTTCCATTTGCAAAAAATGGTCCTGTACAGATAAAGAAGAAAATCAAGAAAATATTTTTCATCAAAAACACCTCAGCAATTCATGTACCAAAAGCCCATGTCAAGCTTTTTAGCTGGACATTTTCAGATTTTTTAACAAAATCAATTTGTGAAGATAATTATAAATATCTGAAAATCAACCCACCTCAATATTCCCACAAATACTAGGGATCTCTATCTATGAAAAAGTATCTTATCCGAGCAAGAAACCTCTAATGGGAAAACGCCTCTTAGACTTACTGCCTGTTTCTCTTACAATGATCAATCAAAAACTCCAAAGCGTCTAATTGCTCTTCCATAATCTTGGAAGAAGAGTGATAATCAGAACCAGCCAATAAGACTCTGCGCTGAGCTTCCTCGGGCTCAACCGTAAGAAATATCACCTCAGTTTCCACACCCACATCCGTTGCTTGGTAAATCCATTCCATAAATGGACTGGTTCCCTCATCCGGCACCGGGCATTCAACCACTACTTCTTTCCCATCCTCGAAAGCCATGAAAGCATCCCATGGAACTTCGTTGTACAACTCAATGTAAGCGTCATTATCCTCCACTCGAAATCCATCCAATACTGGCTGAACAGTCCCAAAGCGAGTGATGCTTTCTTGAAATAAATCCATCACGTGATATTTTTCTGAATCTCCAAACTGTGTCTTGATAAAAGTGCTTTTCCCAGACCCAGGAATTCCAAGCACAAAGATTATTTTTCTCATGATTTAGTTGATTGTTGTTTACCATAATCCCACATCACTCCCCAGATTTCATGATAGGCTGCTAACTTATCCTTTTGGGAAGGGCTTCGAGCTATCTTGCTTTTGAAATTTGGATAATCCAAATCGAGGATTTTTTGGGCAATCAATATTGCCATATCTTTCTTTGGAACCAATACTCGGAAGCGGTAGTCCGTATCCAAGGTTTCGATGATTTCCGCTGCCGGGAAAAGGCTAATCAGATCCTTTTGAACTCGCGCACGGACCATTAACATGTCCGGGAGCTCACGATGTTGCACGATGGAAATAAATCCATCAGTTGAGGCTATCCACATAATTTTAACTGTTATTTCTGAAATACTGAAGAGCCAAAATTCTAATTGTTGAAAAATTCTTACTGAAATCCGTTTAAAGAATGTTGACTCGATGACAGATTAAATGTACAGAAGTAAATTCAATTAAAAAATTAATTGACACATATTGTCACAATATAAGTTCAGGGAACTAACCATTTACCTTGCCATCCTTCGGGTGTAAAATCGAATTCAGCTCTTAGATGTTCCAAGCCATTCAGTTGGAGCACCTCTAACTTAAAAGGTTTGAGAAGAATAACTGCAAAGTTTTCAGAGTTTGAAAGCTCTTCCTCCCAAAAATAGGCTTGTTCAGGAGTTTGAATAGCTTCACCAGGAGCCAAGATGGAGTTGTATGCCTTTTGAGCTTCACCCTGTACCCTTGTCCAATGATCTGAAGCTATTGAATCCTTGTGATGAATAGTTGCAGCAGCTTGAATACGAACCTGAACTCGTTTTTGTGGGTGATAAAGGAGAATGGAAACCATGGGATTGGATTGCATCGCTTGGACCTTTCTTGTCCTGACATCTGTGTAAGCGTAAAAATTAAATTGCTCATCTACCTTGCGCAAGACCACATAACGGGCCTCTGGGATGCTATCTTGCACAGTCGCAAGTGTAATAAAGCGAAACGGATGCTTCTTATCCACTACTCCTCTTCGGACTTCCTGTTGAGCATCTTGAAAAACTACATCGAGTGTGGAACCGGGCTTGATAAGCATATCTAATGAATCTATTCATCCAAAGAACCCAGGGCTGAATAAAAAGTTTGACGGTGCTAGCACCCTAACTCGAATTAGCTAGTAAAATTTGTATTGCTAAATAAAAAAACCTGTTAGGTTGAATTCCTCCTCAGTCTTAAAAAAAGGCCGATAGAAAACCTAACAGGTTGAATATAGTGAAATAAACCCCTAGAGATTATACTTCCAAGGCAACGATATTTTTAAAATACACTTGATTTTCTGCATCTAGGTCCACCAAAACAGCTGAGTCATTTTTAATGTAACCCGCAAGTATTTGCTTGGAAAGCTCATTCAAGATAAGACGCTGCATGGTTCGTTTCAATGGCCTAGCACCAAATTGCGGATCAAAACCAACTTCACCCAGATAATCCAGCACTTCTGGTGTAGCTTCAATTTCGATATTGGCTTCTGCCAAGCGTTTCTGAATTTCCTTCCACTGAATATCAACGATCTTTCTGGTTACCGACTTGGTCAATGGTTCAAACATGATCGTCTCATCAATTCGGTTGAGGAATTCTGGTCGAACAGATTTTTTCAGTAATTCATAAACTTCAAGTTTGGTTTTCTCCATCACTGCTTCCTTGTTCCACTCCTCCATTTCAGCAAATCGCTCCTGAATCAAATGCGATCCGATATTAGTCGTTAAGATGATGATGGTGTTTTTAAAGTTGGCAATTCTACCTTTATTATCTGTCAATCGACCATCATCCAGTACTTGGAGTAAGATATTGAACACATCCGGGTGTGCTTTTTCGATCTCATCCAACAAGACCACAGAATAAGGCTTTCGACGAACAGCCTCTGTCAGTTGCCCTCCTTCATCATAACCCACATATCCTGGAGGCGCTCCCACTAATCGTGATACGGCATGTCGCTCCTGATACTCGGACATATCGATTCTCACCATGGCGTTTTCATCGTTGAACAAGTATTCTGCGAGTGCTTTCGCAAGTTCGGTCTTACCCACACCGGTAGTACCCATGAAGATAAAGGAACCAATGGGTCGCTTGGGGTCCTGTAATCCTGCGCGACTTCTTCGTACAGCATCAGATAAAGCAACAATTGCTTCTGTCTGACCCGCAACCCGTTTCCCTAACTCATCCTCCAAATGCAAGAGTTTTTCACGCTCACTTTGGATCATTTTGGAAAGTGGGATACCTGTCCACTTGGAAACTACCGCAGCAATGTCTTCATTATCGACCTCTTCTTTCAATAAGGGAGAGCCCTGCTGCATCGCATCCAATTGTTGTTTGAATGAATCCAGCTTTTGCTCAGCTTCGATGATTTTCCCGTAGCGTATTTCAGCAACTTTCCCAAAATCACCTGCACGCTCCGCCTGCTCGGCTTCCAGCTTAAATTTATCAATGGCTTCTTTTTCTCTACGAATACCCATGATAACAGCCTTTTCCGCTTCCCACTTAGCCTTTACTGCTTGCCTCTTCTCGGTCAAGTCAGCAATTTCTTTACTAAGCACAGCTTCCTTGTCTTTATTATTTTCTCTTCGGATAGCTTCTCGCTCAATTTCCAATTGCATGATTCGTCGATTCAACTCATCTAATTCCTGAGGAAGAGAGTCGATTTCCATACGCAATTTGGCCGCAGCCTCATCCATCAAGTCAATGGCTTTATCTGGCAGGAATCGATCTGAGATGTATCGTTGAGATAATTCTACCGCCGCAATTACGGCATCATCCTTAATTCGCACCCCGTGGTGGAGCTCATACTTGTCTTTAATACCTCTCAAAATGGAAATAGCATCCGCAGCATCCGGTTCATCTACCATTACTGCTTGGAATCTTCGCTCCAATGCTTTGTCTTTCTCGATGTATTTCTGATATTCCTTCAGGGTTGTGGCACCAATCGCATGCAATTCACCTCTTGCCAAAGCTGGTTTCAATAGGTTAGCTGCATCCATTGCTCCTTCCCCTCCACCACCTGCACCGATGAGCGTGTGGATTTCGTCAATAAACAGGATAATCTCTCCATCGGAGTCAGTTACTTCTTTGATAACTGCTTTAAGACGCTCCTCAAACTCCCCTTTGTACTTGGCACCTGCCACCAACAAGCCCATATCTAAGGAGATGATGGTTTTAGATTTGAGGTTTTCAGGTACGTCACCACTGATGATTCGCTGAGCGAGGCCTTCTACGATAGCAGTTTTACCTACTCCTGGTTCACCCAAAAGTATTGGGTTGTTTTTGGTCCTACGGGCCAAAATTTGCAATACCCTCCTGATTTCTTCATCCCTGCCAATCACGGGGTCAATTTTCCCTTTCTTGGCTAAATCGTTCAGATTTTTGGAATATTTCTCCAAAGCCCTGTACTTGGATTCTGCATTTTGATCTGTCACTTTATTTCCTTGTCTTAGTTCCTTGATTGATTCTTTTAGGCTTTTTTCATTCAGCCCAAGATCTTTTAAGAGCTGGGCTGCTTTATCCGAGCCAGCCAAAATCCCCAAAAGCAAATGTTCGATTGCGACAAACTCATCTCCAAATCCTTTCAACTGTTCTTTTGATTTGGTTAATACTTGCTGAGAGGCATGAGATAGATAGGGTTGCTGTCCACTTACTTTTGGCAAACTCGCCAAAAGAGCATCCAACTTTTGGTTCAACAATGACTTGTTAATGGAGGATTTTTTAAAAAGAAAATCCACCACATGCTCATCATCTGCCAAAATTCCTTTTAAGATATGTGCTGGCTCTATGGCTTGTTGCTGTGCTGCCATAGCAAGTTCAGCTGCCTTTTGGATAGCCTCCTGAGACTTGATTGTATATTCTTTGAAATCCATAATGGTTGTAGTTACTTACCTGATGAAAGCACCCACGCAAAAAATCCTCCAATAGATAAAAACAGAAAAAATCGGAAATAATGTCTTGATTTGAGCCTTAATAAATGAAAAAACAGTCGTTTTGACAGTAAAACGACTGTTTTTTCATTTATTTTATATGATAATCCGTCTTCACTCCAGTAGCTATGCAAATGAATAGATTCATTTTGTTTTTTAGCATCTATTGACTATCATCGATTATCCGCAATAGTATTTTACAGCATGCTGACTTTAGCATCACTGCGAATAATTATAGATTCTTAATTTGAATTATCATTCGCTGGACGTAAGCGCTGCTTTTCTTCTTCTGTCATTAGGCGTTCGACGTCCCGCATGTATCGCTGCATCTCCATTTCGGATTGCTGAATGGCAATTTCAGTTTTTTTGATATTCAGCTCCATCTTTGCCAGGTCTGCATCTGTTTTTTTACCTTTTTGTATGGCTTTTTCTAGCGCTAAAGTTTGCTTGGAGAGCTTGATCTCCGCCTTCCCTTTTGCTGTCAATGCTTTATCGTAATTTTTTTGAGCTTTTTCAAGATTCACCATACGTTTTTGCTCTGCTTTTTGAATGGCTTCTTGCTGTCTTAATTCAGCTTTAAGCTTTTTTTCCTCAGCTTTCAACTGAGCTAAGCGTTGTTTTTCTTCCTTTTGCATTCGCTTTTGCTCAGCAATTTCTTCTTTGCTTAGTTCCTGCGCATACACGGAGATACCAGAACCTACAAACATGACTAGTAAAAAAAACAATACAACTATATTTTTCATTATTACACTCATTTTATTTTGAAATTTTGACTTTTTATTTGAAATATTTTTGAAAATTTAATTGAAACGTCTTACACGAACAAATGTTCTATTAAAATTACAACTTTTTGTTAGATTGTACTAAAGAATTTGATAATTTACGAGTTGATAGCTTGTTTTAGCCAACCATGAATCCAACCCTAGCGTTTAACCCCCTATCAATACCCGTATTTGCAACTGGCATATTGTTTTTGATTCTTTACTTTTTATCCGTAAAGACTGAAAATCAACATGGCGAGCGATACTTCTCGTTTTTGATGATCACCTGTTTCTTTTATGGATTGCTCTATGGTTTAGAATTATCTGCTGTCAATCTAGACACACTAACTTTGTTCTTCAAATTGGAATTCATGGCCGGTGTGTTTATAGCCCCCTTCCTACTTCTCTTTATATTAAAATACTCAGATAAATCGAAATACATAAATCCCCTGTCCACCACGCTCTTTTTTGGCATCTCTTTTTTCTTTCTGATGATGATATGGACCAATGAGATCCATCACCTGTTTTATAAAGAAATCTCGGGCAAACACAATGGTTTATTCTTTGCTATTCAACTGGAATATGGGCCTTTACACTGGGCTTATGCTATTTATAATTCCATACTGATCATCATGTCTAATGTGATATTGATTAGGATGCTTTCATCGACGCCTAAAATCTATCAAAAACAGATTTGGGTAATGCTCATAGGCACCTTGGTTCCATGGTCAGCACACTGGATCGCTGTCACAGGAAATTCACCTTATAACCTAGATTTAATCCCATTTGCATTGGCTTTCAGTGCATTGATTATCTTTTGGGCTCTTTATAAATACGGCTTCTTCAAGTCAGCACCCATTGCATTCAAAACGATTTTCAATAACATCAATGAGGGTGTCATCATTTATGATCAAACCCAAAAGATGGTTGCGCATAACTTGTCAGCTGATAAATTTCTTCAAACAACAAAAATCACAGAATTCGGTGACCTCTCTACTCTTGGGAAGTACATCAAAGAGTTAGATAAGTTAAGAGATGGTTCCGAAAAATCAATTTATATAAGCGATCCTTCGGGAGAAAAATATTTCGAATTATCATTCCAAATATACGACGATAAAAAAGTTGCCAATAATTATTTCTTTTTGACAATCAGAAATGTCACGGATCAAAAAAATGCAGAAAGCAGGATCAAGCGAAATGAGCAAAAGCTTCAAAACATCAATTTAACTTTGTTAAGAAGTGAGAAAATGCTCACTTCTATCGCTTTTGCTACAAAAGAATTGCTATCCAACCCAAACTTTACACTCGCTACACAAAAAGCGATCTCCTTATTGGGAGATGGTGCCGGTGTTGACAGAGCTTATTTATTCGAAGCGAGTAAAGATGAGGAAGGTGATTATTACATTTCCCAACGATTTGAATGGAGCGCCAATGGAGTCCCGCCAGAGATTGACAATCCTAACTTACAAAATATACCTTTGGGCATTTTTGGTGAAGAAGCTTTCACCAAGTTTCTCAAAAACCAATACTTCTACTCCATAGTAGAGAAAATTGAAGAAGACACTATTCGGGAGTTCTTACAATTTCAAGGCATTAAAACCATTATACTTATTCCGGTTTTTGTAGAAAAAGAATTTTGGGGACTCGTCGGCTTTGATGATTGCACGGAGGAGAAAGAATGGAGTGAAGCGGAAACAGCTTTATTGATCAGTTTCGCAGATTCCATTTCCAATGCTGTGGAGCGTAAAAAACTGGAAGAAAGTCTTCGTACTTCCATGGAACAAGCTAGAGAAGCATCCACTGCCAAATCTGAGTTTTTAGCCAATATGAGTCATGAAATCCGCACTCCTCTCAACGGTGTCATAGGATTTGCCGACCTACTCATCAAAACGGATCTCAAAAAAGAACAAAAAGAGTATATAGGATCGATTATGCAATCAGGAAAGCTTCTCCTAAACCTGATTAATGACATCCTGGATTTCTCAAAAATAGAAGCTGGAAAACTGGAACTTAGTTTAACTCCATGCAATATTAATGAGATTGCTAAAGAAAGCTTAAAGCTCATTTCACCAACAGCTGATCAAAAAAATCTGAACTTGATCTTATTTGTTGACCCCCAAGTCCCAGAGTTTGTAATTGCTGATATGATGCGTGTCAAACAAATCCTGATCAATCTATTGAGCAACGCAGCAAAATTCACCTCACAGGGAGAAATTGAATTGAAAATCAATCTGAAGTCACAAAATAAGTCAACGAATAGAAGTAGAATTGAATTTGCTGTAAGAGACACAGGGATTGGGATTTCCGATGAAAAGAAGCAAATTATTTTTGAAGCTTTTGCTCAAGAAGACAACTCCACCACCCGGAAATATGGGGGCACCGGTTTAGGTCTTACCATCTGTAATAAATTACTTGAGTTGATGGAAAGCGGACTTTCTGTTGAAAGTGAGCTAAATAAGGGAAGCGTTTTTTCTTTTGAACTGGAACTTGAACATACTCAGCAGTCAAATGATCCGAAAAAAATCTCAGAGACCAATAAGCCTCTTCAGAAAAAATCTACTACCAAAACAAGCACGGACGATCAATTACGGATTTTGTTAGTAGACGATAACCCAGTAAATATGCTTCTTGCCAAAACTATCGTCAAAAACATTATCCCCAAAGCTAAAATCCTAGAGGCAAAGAATGGATTAGAGGCAGTAGAACAATTCAACGCTCATAATCCTTCCATGATTTTCATGGACATCCAAATGCCAGAGATGAGTGGGTATGAAGCCACAACAGTCATTAGAAACATAGAACAAAACAAGGATTCGCGAGTTCCGATTATCGCACTTACTGCAGGTACTGTTAAGGGTGAATACGAAAAATGTCTCGCAATTGGCATGGATGCTTATTTGAGCAAGCCTGTTTTGGTAGCCGATATAGAAAATGTACTTGAGAAATACATAGGCCTACCGGATAAGAAATCTACCGAAGACAAACCAGTACTCTCACGCTATGAAGAATTCAGAGAAGCAGATCCTGAGTTTTTCAGAGAATTATTAGAAATTAGCTATGGAAATCTGACCAAATTGCAGGGTGACTTATCCATACATTTGAAAGAAAATGATTTGAACCTTCTGAAACAAACAGGTCATGCATTGAAAGGCTTGGGCTTAAATTTAGACCTACCAAATCTTACTTTGTTGGCCACAAATGTTGAAAAAGTGACTGATTTGGGACAAGAGGCAACTGAAAAAGTAGCTTCTCTCAACCAAGAAATCAATTTTATCTTAGAAAATATAGACAAGGAATTGAATCAATTGAGCTGAGAGAAGTTAAATTAAATTAGCCTGCCACAGCCATGACTTCTTCCCAAACCCGGAAAAAGTTACCATGACAGATTTTGATAATATCGTTTTTACTATAGCCTCTTTTCATCAGTTCAGCAATGATATTGGGGTACATAGATGCATCTTTTAATCCCTCTGGAAGCGTATCACCCACACCGTCAAAATCAGACCCCAAGCCCACATAATCTATCCCTACCAAATTAACCACGTGATCGATATGATCCACCACTTTGGAAACATGCACGATTGGTTTATTTTCTTCCATATAAGAAGCTATGTAAGCTTGCGCCTGTTCATCTCTTCTTGTAAGATTATTTTCAGTTAACCACTCCTGAATATGTGTACGGTTAGCTGCATTTTTCTCAGAATACGCTTGATCGATAAAACTACCACCAAAGGTAATCATCACCATTCCATTCTTTTCGGCAATCTTTTGAATGATTTCATCCGATACATTACGCTCAAATCCTGGTGTAAAATGTCTTGCAGAACTATGCGTTGCAACTATGGGCGCTGCACTCACTTCAGCCACATCTAAAAAAGTTTTGTCAGTGATATGGGAAACATCTATAATCATACCTAGGCGATTCATTTCCTTCACCACGTCTTTACCAAATTCACTCAGTCCACCATGGGTTTCTGAATCATCGTAAGAGGAGTCTCCTACCAAATTATCCCGACCATGGGTTAAAGTCATATAACGGATCCCCTTATTGTAGAAGTACTCTACATTGGAAAGATCATCTTCTATAGCAGCTGCATTCTCAATCCCCATGGGCAAAGACATCAGTCCCTTACTGAAATTGTCTTTAATTTCCTGAGGAGAACGGGCGAGTGCTAATTTATCAGGCCAGGTATTAACCATGCGCTCCACCATCATGATGAGCGTATCTGCTAAATCCTTTGCTCCACCACGGGTTTGATAAGCAGCAGGGATATAAATGGCCATAAAAGGAGCATCCATTCCACCCTCTTTGGCTCGAGGATAATCAATATTCCCTTCGGTACTTCTTGTCATAAAATCATAGACAGGACCATTCATATGATTACCCAAATTGTACATTCGGAAGGGTAAATCCATATGTCCATCCACGATGATAGTCTCTAAGGCAAGTTCTTTGGCAGCTGCCAAGCGCTCCTCGTCACTAAGGGTACTATAATCAACTTCGGTAACTTTGGACTCGCAAGACCAAAGAAAAACCAAACCGAGAATCGGAAGTAAATATTTTTTCATAGCATATAAGTTTGTTTAAAAGTATAAAATTCTGAATTTCTGCGTTATCATTCTGTATAAACGGCTCGATTGATGGGTAAAGTGTCATTTAGATGGACCGACCATATCCGATTTAAAGCACTCATGGAAACCCAAAATACAAATCGGGTTTTTTAGTACACAATGTCAAGTATTGTTGCTAATTTTAAATTATAATTAAAAATCGGCTCTATTGGCTTGTGTCATACTACTACAAGAAGTTACGCCGAACCAAAGAATATGAGTAAAGTAGAAAAAATTAATTATGAGTTGGAAAAAAACTTGGAAGTGATTTCCCAGCTCGATGGTTATGTGACTCACGCAGTGGAAAACATCTTGGTAGATCCAGATGAATGCTGGCAGCCTACCGATTTTTTACCAGATATGTCTCAACCAGATGCTTTTGATGAGTTAAAAAAACTCCAAGAGCGCTCTGCTAATATTCCAGATACCATCATCACCTCACTCGTAGGCAACATGATTACAGAGGAGGCATTGCCAAGTTACCAGACCTACTTCAATCTACTCGAAGGCATCAATGTAGAAGGTTCCCTTTTGAGTAACTCAGGCTGGGTTAGATGGTCGAAGGCTTGGACTGCCGAAGAAAATAGACATGGTGACTTACTCAACAAATATCTCTACCTCTCTGGTAGATGCGATATGAAAAAGGTGGAACAAACGATCCACCGATTGATATATAACGGATTTGATCCTCGCTCAGAGGGAGATCCATATCAGGCAATTATTTACACTTCTTTCCAAGAAAGAGCGACCAAAATCTCTCATGTCAATACTGGGAAATTGGCTGATAAAGCAGGGGATGATGTACTTTCAAGAATTTGTAAAACAATCGCCGGAGACGAAGCCAGACATGAAAAAGCTTACAAAAGCTTTATGTCGCAAATTTTCGAAATTGACCCCAATGGTTCTATCCTTGCATTTGAAAAAATGATGCGGAAGCAAATTGTGATGCCAGCTATTTTGATGGGAACCGGAGGAAGCAATCCAAGCTTGTTTGATCAATTTTCAGCCATCACGCAGAAAATCGGTGTTTACACTGGATGGGATTACGCTAGAATTATCGATCATTTGGTCAAACTATGGGACATTGAAAACCTTACTGGGCTCAATGGGATGGCTGCAAAAGCTCAAGATTATCTCGCTAACCTAAGCGAAAGATATATGCGAGTAGCCGACCGGATGAAAGCTCCAGAGGAAGTCACCCTCGCTTGGTTGAAATAAGTACACTAGCCCGGTTAATCCGGGCTTTTTTTATACTTGGGGAACAATTTTTTCAGAAATAAGCTTATTACATGTATATACACATATTTGCTTATGAGAACGATCAAAAATATACACCAAGCTGATTATCATCCTATAGCGGATCTTATCACCTATAACCCTTTGCCATCCCCTCGACTGAGACAGATTGATCCATTTATTTTCCTCAATCACCATGGTTTCCAAACCTATCCAAAAAATAATAATGGACTACCATTTGGTCCACACCCTCATAGAGGCATGGAAACTGTAACCTTCATTTTGGAAGGAGACATCATGCACAAAGACTCCGGAGGTCATGAATCCGTCATTCAGGCTGGGGGAATTCAATGGATGACCGCAGGAAGAGGCTTGATTCATGCGGAGGTTTCTTCTAGTGAGTTTAAAAAAAATGGTGGTGATTTGGAAATTTTACAGCTATGGCTCAATCTCCCTGCCAAATATAAAATGACAGAACCACGCTACATTGGCCTCCAAAAAGATGAAATCACGCATTTTGAACTGAACGATGGAAAAGTACAAGTGCAATTAATTGCAGGAGACTGGAATGGACAGCAAGGTTCTTTTGAAACATTGACACCGATTTTTTTGAGTACGGTTCATCTTTCCAAAGGAGCTGTCGTTGAAAAAAATATTCCAAGCAATGAAAATATCTTCTTCTACATCGTCAGGGGAAAAGTAAGTGTGCTGGGAGAGCAAATCCCTTTCAGAAATCTCGTGGAGTTTAACAATGATGGAGAACTATTGAAGTTTGAAGCATCGGAAGATGCAGTGGTTATCCTAGGCCATGCAGTTCCTTTCAATGAGCCTATGGTCGCCCAAGGCCCATTTGTGATGAATACACAACAAGAAATCATGGAAGCCTATAGAGACTATCAGTTAGGTAAATTCGGCTCTTGGGAAGATTAAAAATCCCTTGCCTAGAATAATTGGTTTCCTTTGTAATCAGAACACCCCGAAATAAACCTTAGCTGTTTGTTCGGGGTGTTTTTGGTTGCATAAAAGTGTCAATTTTTGATAAATCGCTTTTCTGTAATAGTCAATAACTCAAACTTGAATGCATCCTCATCATTTTCGGGATTATCGGGATGATTAATTGAGAGATATAAGCCATCTTTATGGATAAAAAAATTGCTTGGCAAATATATACCTGCCTCAAAGTAAGTTTCCCCAAGAACGTTTAATTCATCATCCAATACCATGATTACAAAAGGACCTGGAGAAGTTCTCAGTCGTTGGATTTCATTTAGATCCGAGATATCAAGTGATGGATAAGCAAATCTATAATAAAGGTTTCTGTAGGGGTCGTAAACCAAATTATCATACCGGGAACTGGTGCTCATATATTGCATCGTCTCCAATCGCTCACCACCTGAGGGAAATAGCTTTAAGCGGGCATCTAAATATTGACTCGAAACATCTTTTGACTGTAAGTCTTCTTCAAACGAAGATGCATAAAATAGCCTGTGATCTCCAAATAAGGAATAGACAATCTTATCTTTTCCCTTGGCCATACTTGGTTCAAAGTGCTTCAAACCTTCGACTAAATAATCCCCGGGATAGAGGTGATTGATAAATCTAACATTTCCATTAGTCAAATTAATGGAGTACACCATATGACTTGCACTCAAAAGTTCATTAGTGAATTCTCGATAATTTCCATTGACATGTGTTTTCACTAGTAATTCATCTCCAGAAACTATAGGCGGTGATAGAAAGTAGGATGGATGTACAAAAGCTGATGAATACCCATCGGGTACAACATAGCTCAATCGCTGTTTGACAATACCACTAGTATCTGTCAAATAAATCATTCGAACGCTTTGACCAAAGAGAAATATACTGTCTAAGTTGTGGACATGGAATCCAAACAAATCTCCTACTCCTTGCTCTCCTTCAATTTCAAAATTCAAGTTTTTTACTAAGTCCCCCTTCGCAATATCATAAATTTGAATTTCATTTCGCTGCCAAATAATATTGAATAACAACCCTTCAAAAGCCGAAAAACCTAGACTTACATTGGGAGTTTTTTCGTCAATTTCCAAAGAAATAACGACTCCCGAAGCTTCAAGCTTTTTCTCAACTTGCTTTTTTTGAGAACAAGCAAAGGTTAGAGCAGTGAATAAAAAAGCGATTGTCCAAAATTTCATAGTTGATAAATTTATAATACCGAAGGATAAACCCCCAATAATAATACACAGCAAACTTAGTTACAATTAACTATATTAATCTTCGCCAAAAATAATTTTTAAGCGTAAAGGGTCCATTATGAAAGGTTCATGTCAGAATTAAAAAAAAATCGTATTGTACATGATATTAGAGTAATCTCAAATGATTTATCTAATTGCTAGTGCGAATCAATGATATCCTGAGAAATCAGGCGATAAATCTCTGCTACTTGTTCATTGTAATTTAAAAAACGGTAGTGCTCCTCCATCGTATCAAAATCTTCTCTTTTCGCTGGACCTGTTTGAGCTTTTTTTGCGCCTAATTCTAGACTTTTACTGATGGTTTCGATGATGAGCGGCTTCAACATTTCGAAATCCAGGCCTTGCCTTGCCATAATTTCTTCGGACAATCGCAGCATATGATTCGAAAAGTTACTAGCGAAAACCGCTGCTACATGAAGAGCTTTACGATCTTTGGACCTAATCACATAAGTAAGGTCAGACAAGCTTTTGGCTAATTTTTTTAATTTAGATAAGACTACTGCATCATCAGCTTCCAAAAGAATAGGAACATCTCTAAAGTCCAATTCCCTGCCCTTAGTAAAGGTCTGTAAGGGATAAAAAATACCGGTATATGTCGCAGAACTATACCCTAAGACATCTATAGGAAGCGTTCCGGAGGTGTGAACCAATATGCTTTCTTCAGGAAGAATAACCTCATCTGCTACTTCTGTTACTGCATCATCAGAAACTGCCAAAATAAAAATCTCTGCCTCAGATTCCGAAAAATCAAGGGAATCGACTGGCTCAGTCGTGTAAAGTTTGGCTGTGAGTTTGGTGGCTTTTTGAATATCCCGACCATAAATTTCAGTGACGGTATGGCCAGCATCTTCCAAAGCACTTGCAAGATGCCAAGCCACATTTCCCGTCCCGATGATCGCTATTCTATAGGACATCCTAATATTCTAATCCCTTATCTCTCATTTTCTTAAACTCATCGTATCTACGATAAATCGCTACGCAGAAACCAATCAACATAATGATGGTGCCTGCCCAAAGGATGTTGATCTGAGGTTTAATGATTGCCTTCAACACCACATAATCTTTTTGATAACGATTGACAGTAAATACAAATTTGTTCTCCTCAGGGATGATATTTGTCAATTCTACTTTCACTCCTAATTCCGTGTCCACTACAGGTATTCTACCAACTTGTTGGCCTCGGATAATGAAAATAGGCTCCAAACGTTTCTCTATATCATAATCCTGCACTGTAAGCTTAGCTTTGACAGCGACATCACCATCAAACAAAGGAACTCCTTCTACTTCGGTCAACACCTCACCACCTTCAAAATTGGTTACAAAATCAGCAATAAAGAAAGTGTCACCAGGAGCTATTTCATACACCTCATCATCCCTCCACTCAGGATCTTCAAAGTCATTGATGGCTGAAACGAAGGTATACAAATCACGGTTGACAAATCTTCTGGAGTCAGGAGATGAGATCAGTCCCATTGCCGTATTAAACTGAGACATTGGATTTAGTGAAAACTGGAACTCATCTTCTTTATAGTAATCGATTCTGAAATAATCATTTTCTTCCAAAACGATAGGCACTATGTCTCCTTTTTGGAAATAGGTTTTTCCTCTCACAACAATATCCGCCTTGGCAATGGCCTCATTTACGCGATCAGTTTCTTGAAGGTATTTTACTGGAACCAATTCAGGCACACCACTTACTTTCTTTTGTCTCCCTCTGTAAATCGCAGTATATTCTTTAATCTGCGTTGGTTTATTGATCCAAAGCAATACGTGCTCCTTGTTCAGTTCATCTTCCCAAGAATTGCTATAGACCAACCCGGACATATTTTGAGAAATCACCTCAGAATACCCGGAAGAGAACATGGTACCTATCAAGATCAAGCCCAAACCAATATGTGCCAAGGAACCTCCTGCAAGCTTGAATGTAGCCCTCTTGATTAAGCGTGTCAGAATGGTTGCATTCGCCACAATGGTGAATACAGAAGCTAATACAACAATAATGTAGGTGATGTCAAATACTTTTCCAACAATGATAATGACGGCGGAAACCAATACAGAAATGATGTAAGGCAATACCAAAGCTTCTCTCAATGCTTTGGCATCCATCTTATTCCACCAAAAATACTGTCCAACAGCTGTTAATAATGCTACCACGACCGCAAACCATAATTGGAATTTAGTGTAGAAGCCAACCTGATCTACAGGCGGAGCGATGTTGGATATACCGCCGAAACTTTCCACGATGGAATTCCAAACAGGAATAGAAGTTGGAAGAATCACCTGAAAAGCCATCAATGCCAAGGTCGTGGCACCTATGAAAATCCAAAATTCACGGGAATAAACATCTGCTTCTTTTTCGGATGTAGGAATGTGTTTCCAATGCTTCGCTGCCAAGAAAATTGCTACTGCAAGGAAAAACAACATATAAATCAAAAGCTGACCAGAAAGTCCTAAATCTGTAAAAGAGTGTACAGAAGAGTCCCCCAACACCCCCGAACGTACCAAGAAGGTTGCATATAACACCAAGATGAAGGATGCTATAATCAATACAATGGAGGATTTCAAAGCTGTGCTACTCTTCTTAAAGGTAATCATGGTATGTATACCCGCTACCAGAATCAACCAAGGCACATAAACAGCATTTTCAACAGGGTCCCAATTCCAATAACCTCCAAAGTTTAGCGTCACATAAGCCCAATAAGCCCCCATGATGATACCCATTCCCAAGATCATGGCAGAAAACTGTGCCCAAGGCAAAGCAGGCCTTACCCACTCGGTATATTTTCTAGTCGCAAGTCCACCGATTAAGAAGGCAAAAGGAATCAAAGTAGAAGCATATCCCAAGAACAAAGTAGGCGGGTGAATCACCATCCAAATATTCTGCAACAAAGGATTCAAGCCCGTACCATCCTCCGGAATAAAATCAGGATTGAGTTGGAAGATCGGAGCATTCACTGCATCTCTTAAGAGGATAAATGGAGAACTACCTATTTTCAATTCACCGATAACTACACCCAAAATCATGGATACGAGGAAAGCTTGTACCAAAGAGAAAACAACCATCACTGGCCCTTCCCACTTTTTATTTGTCTGGATCAATACTAAGCCAAGTACCACATTCCAAAATATCCAAAGGATAAAAGATCCCTCCTGACCTTCCCAGAAACTGGAAATCATGTAATGGACAGGAAGTGCCATGGAGGAATGCGAGTACGCATAGAAATATTCAAATCTATGATTATAAATAATTTCAAATAGCGCAAAAGCAATGGCAAAACTGGCGATAGAGTGGATATAAAAGGCTATCCGACTAAATCTTCTCCAATTGGGCTTTTCCAATTCGGGAACGACGGTGTACTGATAATATGCGTATGCAGTAATTAAAGAGGTCACAAATGCCAAGATGACGGCAAAGTGACCGATATTACCGATGAGGGTATTAATCATTTTCTCGATTGTTAAAGGAGCTTACATACCTGCTTGCGCAAGGTCATTCTCCTGATACTTAGATGGACACTTCATAAGGATTTTGTCAGCGACAAATAAATCCTCCGTTTTGTAAGAACCGATGACTACAACCTGTTCTGCACGTGCAAAGTCTGGCGGAACTGGTTCATTGTAAAAAACTTTTTGCTCTGTCCCATCATTATCCACCATCATAAAGTAGAAGGATGTTTTATTCGGATTCACCTCAATACCTTCTACATTTCCGTTATCTGCTTTCTTCAACTCTCCTACCACATGTATAGGCTTTTCATCGCCGCTAAGCATCATTTTCTTAGCAGTCGAAAAACTTTCATAGGTACTTGCGTCACCAATCATGGAAATGATGATGATGATTGCCACTGCAATAACCCCCAAACCCAACAAATGACCCTTTTTCATATAGTTACTTTTTATAATTTCTGATCCTCTAACAGTTTCTCCAAACGAGCCACTTTTCTATCGGTATTGATAGTATACACAACGATACCTGCAAAGACAATTACTATAATGCCCACCAAGACATAAATTTTCCCTTCTGCGCGCATCACATCCGCCATTTCTACACGGGTATTTTGATAGTCGGATTCATTGATTGCGATTTTTTCCTGAGCAGACACCTGAAGCGTAAGCATCAGAAAAAGGATGATTAAGTACTTTTTCATGAAACTTGGTTGATCAATTTATCTTCTAACTTTCTTTCTACTCTTCTTAGCCTTACACGTACAACGCTCATCCAAGTTCCCAAAAGTGTCCATCCGATGATCGCTGGATAAAACACCATGCGCAATTTACTATCGAGATCATAGGCATTGAAGCCTGGATTTCCACCATTTCCAGGATGAAGACTATCGGTTAATCTTGGCAAAACAAAAATCAACGGAATAAAGGCAGCAAATGCAAAAATATTATAAACAGCACCTATGCGAGCGCGCTGATGTACGTCCGTAAGTGAGTTGCGCAAGATGGAATATGCAAAATACATCAGAAGTCCAATGGCAGTTGCATTCTGCTTAGGATCTCCACTCCAGTAATCTCCCCATGTATATTTAGCCCACAACATCCCCGTCACAATTCCTAATATGCCAAATAAGATGGCTGCGTTGGTAAACTCAACAGCCATATCATCATGTTTGAGGTCATTGGTGCGTAGATACTTCACACTTTGCACTACCGCCACTACCAACAAGATGATCATTCCAAACCACATAGTCACGTGAAAGTACAAGGCTCGAATAGTCTCATTTAAAATAGGTAAACGAGGCACATCTTGGATTAACCCAACAGTCAGAGTGTATAAGAGCAATAGAATCGTGAGAACTTTCCACCAATTTTTCTTCATCAGCGTATTTTTTGCTAATTAAGTGCAAAAATACGCTATAAGTTCCTGATTACTGTGCTTTTTGTCATAAACTTCCACCCTTATTCTTTTTTACCAAGCTCCTGATTCAAAAATTGTGTTAATTTTTGCTTATAAACCGAGGAATCGGATGGGTAACTTGGAATCAAGTCCTTTTTCTCAGGAAAGCTTTCCATGTGTAGTGTCTGCGTAGGGAATGCAAAGCGAACGCCCAAGACTTCTGCTAATTGGACGATTTGAATCAGTACCTCATGTCTACATCGTAATTCCTCGGGCCAGGTTGGCACTTCGAAAAAGATGTAAAACATAATATCCTTGCTATAGGAAGAGAGGTTGTTGAAGTAAATATTGAAAGCATCTTTCCGTGTATCTGCATGCTTCAGTACAATCTTTCGAAGTCCTTGCACAAAGGTCTCAATTAACTCATGTGGGGTATCGTAGGTAACAGTCAAGGTAGTATAAAACCTTCTATATTGCCTCAATCCGTGATTATCAATGGTGGCATCGGCAATTTTCCCATTAGGAATATACGTAACGGAGTTACGGAAGGTCCGAATTCGAGTGGAACGAAAGCCAACTTCCTCCACTGTGCCATCCACATCCCCGGAAGTAATCCAATCCCCCACCTGAAATGGCTTATCTATAAAGATCATCACAGAGCCAAAGAAATTTTTGATGGTATCCTGCGCAGCCAAAGCAAAGGCCAAACCACCGATTGATAAGCCCGTCAAAAAAGGCACAATATCAACATCTAAGCCTTCCTTCAAAATAAACAACGTACCGACGACGACGACGAAAGACTTTAAGGTTTTGCGAACGAGAGGTACCAATTGGTCATCCAAAGTCGATTCCGTCTTCTCAGCCAGCTTTGCAAAATACAAGGCAATGATGTCTACGATTTTGTAAAAAACGATGGTCAATACAAACGGCTTGGCCGCATGCAACATTTTTAAAACGAAAGAAACGACTTCTACCGGCAATTGAAGCAATCGGATAATTAAAGCAGAAACCAATACAATCAAGTAGATGCTCAGCACTTTGGCCACTGGCAAAATATACCGCTCTCCTAGATATCCGTAGCCCAGGCGATTCAGAGTGTATAAAATGACCCGATCAAAGATAAAAGTGAATAGTTTGTGAGCTAAAAAAAGCAGCAGGATAAAACCAAAAAGGCCGACAAGCTGCCAAGTCTGAAACCCAAAGTAGGTATTAGTTCCTATTTTGGGAAGCTGATTGATTAGCTTATCCGTCCCAAAAGGGAAGGTCTGTCGATGCAATTCATCTAATTGACTAATGGTAAATGCACTGAATTTCCACTCATCCCCATATCGCTGAAGATACACCAGTGGCAACACTTTACTGTCAAAAAAATACTTGGACTGATTGGTATACAGTGTATCGATGTAATCGGGATCATTTGATATCTCTGCAAACTTGACGACTACCCCATTTCCATCAAAAATCTGCTTCAATTTAATTGCTAGCTCACGTGGCTCTGCTCCTTCTACCTTGTCATCTATCATCAAAGCCAAAGCAGCAGCCTCAGGATCAAAATTATCTTCCCTCAAATTAAGAAAGAAGGTAAGGGAGGCAGTATAAGGTGATTTTAGATTGTGATAATCTTCCGGATCTACGGGAACAGGACTTCCGTCAACCATCACTTGCCCCATTACCGGAGCCCAAGTCAGAGAAATAATAGCAATCAGCCAAAACAATTTTTTCATCATCCATGCATGTAATTAAGCCGCAAAATTAATAAAATAAACTGTTTCAGCTTTGCCCATCCCTTCTTCTTACTCAAAAGGGCAATCGATACTCCGCTAATTTATTACCCGAAATGGTATAAATTAAATACTCATTTTGGCTTCCTGCATAGATTAATTCCATTTTTTCTGCGGAAGAAATCGGCACCGCATTCAGCAACTCACCTCTTAATCCGTAGAGGTATAAAAACTCCTGATCCCTATCTAAGACACCAATCAGATTTTTATCTCCTCCAAAAGTATATAACTGAAAATCCAAATTTTCTGAGACTACTTCCTTCTCGAAAATCAACTGATAAGTCTCATCGTAAAAACCTACTTTATTGTAACTATGGGTAGCTATTAGATACCTGTCTTCTTTTTGATCTTTGACTAGGACAAAACGGGTATCCCGATCTTCTTTCGCCAACTGATTCCTGTAAGTAAGCTCTCCATTGAAATTCACTTGCACGATTTCCCCTCCCACTGTTACAGTTACCAAACGGGTATCTTTGGCATTACCTCTCTCTATGATGGTGTAATCCGTCCCCAAAGCATCTCCCAATCTAAATGGACTACCTACTTCAGGTTCACCCCGACGGTTAAAAAAGTACAATTCTCCCCTTTTTGATAGGGCTACCATACGATCGCCCACCCCTGCTATACGATGATGAGCTGGCTTGACAACAGGCTCTCCACTGATATTTTTAGGATTCCAACCATCCAAGGTTTTTCCAGCACGATCCAATAACCATAAATTTCCATCCGCTGTACCCAAAAAATACCGGTAGTCCCGATCATTGTTGTAATCAACCAAATTGAGTTGAGTAATACTCTCTTCCTGTGTTGGACTCACTGGAAAGCCTGGGATATAATTCCCCAAACGATCGATGATATGTACTTGATTTGGGGTAGCAAAGAGCATTTGCAACTTACCGTTTTTCAAATAATCCACCTGAAAAATATCAGAAACAATGGGTCCTTCCAACATCCTTGAAAAAACCTGTTCCATGTCTTTCGTGATTAAATACATGACATTGCTTTCATCCTGCACAACAAATTCAGGACTCTTGTCATTGAAATTCAATACTCTCTTTGGCCCATACTGGAGTTGGTTGGGGAGAAGGATAGATTTGGTTTCGGACAAAAATACATCCTGCCTAGCCTGTGGCTTAACAGCTGCAACTTGATGTCCCAATCTAATCGTCGTTGATAACTTATTGGCTGAAAAATCCTGTAAACTCACATTTAAGCTTTGAAAGGACTGCAAGTTCTGCGCATACTTTTGGAAGAAAGATGTCCATGAAGGAGAACTGATATCCATAAGCGTACTCCAAGAAAGTGGAATATCCAGGTAAAACTGCATAAGCTGTTCTGGATTTTTGTAAAACACCTGTCTGCTGAAACTTTTAGAAACATAATCATCTAAAAACAACTTCATTGCCTTAGAGCTATTGGCAAAAACCAAATGCCCATCCAATCCTGTCACGTAAGTATCTGGGAAACCTAGAAACTTACCCCCAAACATGTGGGCGGGAAATTCCTCGACAGAAAGCACAAAGATTTCATTCGTGCCAAAGAAATCCACATTGCCCTTCGACATATCAAGTTGGGTTGTCGCTGGATTAAATGCTTTCAGTAACTCCAATTGTCTTCGTAGTTCCTTCGTCTTTAGAATTAATACCCGATCCTGCGCATTGCTGCTTACTTTTTCGAAATTCAATAGTAGCACTTGTCCATCAAGCTGATCGAAAAAACCATTTCCTAGAAGTCTTTTCTCAACATCTCCTTTTACAGTACTTTTCTCATTGAAAGCCTCGTTTTCAAAAAAGTTGATTCCTGAAATATTTTCAAAATTAAAACTTACCCAAGAAGATACCCGATTAGTGACAAATCCATCTACCTCAAAATTCGCCATTCCTACCTTTGGATTCACGGATGTTTCAGGGAAAATAGTGGTTCCTCTCAGTAAGATCTCACCTTCCTCAAAATCAACCTCATAATTACCTATCAGCTTATTTTTAGAGAACAACTGATCCAATGCTTGACTTTGGCTTTTTGAAATTCCTTCTATCAGCCGAGCGAAGCCATTGGAAGACACTCTTAAAGTCCCTAGCCCTCTGCTTTCTGGTAAAGCTGTAAACAATGCTTTGTTGACTTCTCGGAAATTAGATAAGGAAGTGTTTTGAGAATGACGAATAGCTTCTTCTACCAAAAAAGAAGTAAAACTTCCAACCAATACATCCCCTACCCAGGTAAAAGAAAAGTTTCTATCAAGATTTAATGATTGAAACTCTTTAATGGTTACACCTGAGTACATGCGCTCATTGATTTGGGAGAGTTCGGGAAGGTTGGCTTCCAAGTATTTTAAAAAGCTTTTTTCGTCTGCATTTTTCAAATGGATTGTAAACAAAAAATCAAAATCATCCCTTCCGACCGGATGCAGGGAAATGCTGGCTTTTTTGCCTTTCAATAATCCTGAGAATGATTGATAACCTTCCAGCACCGAGGCAAATGCTGCCACTTGTACATCAGCATCATTAACAGAAGGAATTTCCTGAAGCGTATACCAAAAAGGCTGTGTTGTTAGTTTTTCCCAAAATTCATCGCCTTGCGAAGTTTCCAATACAAAAATGGCATCAGCAGAAATCAGATGCATCCCATCGATTCCCTTTTTACCAATGATCTCTTGGTACACATAATAGAGCCCATATCCGAGCCCGGCAAAAAACAAACTAAGGGTAATGACTTTTAATATTCTCACAGAACAGTAAACGATAAATATTGGGAAAATGGATGATTTCTGCTCAAAAATACGAATAAAACAAAAATCCCGACATAACTATCGGGATTCTTGCTTATCTATAATAGAAGAATGATTACTTGGAAGACAAGTTATCCAATACATTCATCACTTCTTTCACATGACCTCTAGACACTTCCAACAAGGCTTTTTCCTCATCATTTAGATCTAGTTCGATCACTTTTTCTACACCATTTCTACCTAGAATTACTGGTACACCTAAGTAGCAATCGTCGATACCGTACTCACCATCCAACTTGATACATACAGGGAATACTCTACGCTGATTTTTCAAGATAGCTTCCACCATTTGAGCAGATGCAGAACCTGGTGCATACCAAGCAGATGTACCCATCAACTTCACCAATTCACCACCACCAAATTTTGTACGCTCGATAATTGCGTCCAATTTATCTTTTGCAATCATTTCTGTCACAGGGATACCCGCAACAGTAGTGTAACGCGGAAGTGGAACCATGGTATCACCGTGGCCACCCATCAAGATTGCTTGGATTTCTTTACCAGAAATATTTAGCTCTTCAGCCAAAAATGCTCTGTAACGGGCAGTATCCAAAATACCCGCCATACCCATTACCTTGGTTCTTGGTAATTGAGAAGTGATGTGGGCCTGATAGGTCATTACATCCAAAGGATTGGAAACTACAATGATGATCGCATTTGGAGAGTGCTGAATCACATTTTCTGTAACCGTTTTCACGATGCCAGCATTGGTTTCGATCAAATCATCGCGGGTCATCCCCGGCTTTCTTGGAAGACCAGAAGTGATGACTACTACATCAGAATTTGCTGTTTTAGAGTAGTCATTTGTGCTACCCACAGTTCTGCTGTCATACTGATTGATTGGAGCTTTTTGCCAGATGTCAAGGGCTTTGCCCTCAGCCATACCTTCTTTGATGTCCAATAAAACAATTTCTTCAGCTATTTCTCTGTAAGCTAAAACATCCGCACAGGTAGCACCTACGTTACCTGCTCCAACTACAGTTACTTTTGTCATGATATATGGATTTATTTTAAGTTAATATTTTATTTTCAAAAGTGTTCCAAAGTTATCAAAGAGCGCACACTTTAGGAAGCTTTTGGTACTTTAACTTGTTTCAGAAAAAAAAGGATTTGCTAAATACTATAGATTTTCCTTTGGTGTAAACATTTCGGATAGGTTGAAGAAGCCAAAGGAATTCTTGTAAGACTTGAAGAGCCTGTGATTGTTTTGGTTATAAAATTCCGCCAAAGCGGTCATCATCTTTGCTTTTATTTTGGTATGGCTATCAAAAATCTCCTGCAGTGCAAAATGAGGAATCACTAATAAATCAGCCTGTTCCGAAGCTACAATTGCGGTGTAAATTCTTTTTTGGTTTTCCAACAGTGCATTTTCTCCGAATGCTCCATACTTTCTGACTTCATGGATAGTCTCAAAATTCTCCTTAATGTCAATGGAAAGTTTGATGAGCCCAGATCTCACCATATAAAAAGCCTGACTCGGATCTCCACTAAAAAAAACCACTTCATCTTTATTGTAAGATCGGTAATGCAAAGCAGGAAGAAACTTAGCCATTTCTACATATTTCAATTTTTCAAAAAAATTCACTTGCGAAAAGAATTCAAAGATTTCCAGTTCGGAGACGGAGAAGGTACGGGAAAAGGGATTGATCATAGGACTATTTTTTCTTGAAATATACTATTGCCTGCGTTTGCTCTTGAATTTTAACGGAATCGCTGATGCGAAAGCCAATAACCCAAATGATTTTTTCTCCACTGAGCATCACTTTTACACGCCTCTTTTGAATCATGGGTATCTTCAAATCTACCAAAAAATCGCTAATCTTTTTCTCTTTGTTCATCCCTAGAGGAATAAACCTATCACCTAACTCCCAATTTCTGACTTTTAGAGGAAATTGTAAGCGGGAGGCATCCATCATAGCGTTTTCGGGAGATTTGTCTACAAAGCTATCTTTTTCTATCCGCAAAATATCATAAATCTCGTCTTCTAGATAGAGTTCCACATCGGTTGCTACTACTTCTTTGGCTAAAAATTCCCTTTCCTTCGGCCCCACAATCAAACTATTCCTGTCAAGATTAAGCGTATGATTATATGAATGAAATAGCTTCCCCACATGAGCATCCTCAACCGCCTGAAGAATATCTTCCACTACTGCCGATGAAAAACCAAAATCCCGCAACCAATAAAATAACAGACTGTGTTTACCGGGAACTGATTGAAATGAATTGATTTTTAGTATTTGAAAATCACCTTCTCTAATTACAGCATCGGCCTTCCATCGCTCAAAAAAGTAATGAAAAGCTTTGCCAGTATCCTTGATCCGACCAAAACTCTCTGCCATTACTTCCAGACCACTTGGAAAAGTATTCTCTATTTTTGATAGCACCTGATGGCGAATAAAGTTTCGCTGATAAACATCTTTTTGGTTGCTGATATCTTCTCTCCAAGGATATCCTTGGGTTTTCATAAATTGAATCAATGCATCTTTCCTAAAACTCAACAAAGGACGAATGATGACTCCTCTTCTCTCTGCCATTCCGGTAATTCCATCGATACCACAACCTCTCAGTAAATTCAACAGAATAGTCTCCAGTTGGTCCTCGAAATGATGCGCAACCAAAATACCCTCATATCCATGTGCTAGCTTCAATTCCTCCAGCCACTCATACCTCAGCGATCGGGCTTTCATTTGGATGCTCTCACCTGTTAAGCTTTCCCATAGATCAGGAGCTATCGTTTTTCCATGGAATTGTACTTTCCACTCCTTGGCTAATGCTTCAACAAAAGCGAAGTCAGCCTTGCTATGTTCTCCACGCAGGTTAAAATTAACAGTAGCTAGATCAAAATGATAGCCAGCCTGATGCAATAAATGTCCCAAAGCAACAGAGTCTACGCCACCACTAATGGCCAATAAGTATCTTTTTTGGGAATCTAAAAGATTTTTTGAACGTATGTGGCTGATAAAGTCCTCAAGCATAAGCCAAAAATACCAATTTTAGTTAATTTTGCGCCCTATTCAAGATCAAATGCAAAAATTCTCCCGATTACTCCTTTTCTTTTTGATTCTCCTCAGCTACCAAGTTTCCTGGAGTCAATCCGACAATCTCTTAGAAATTCAGCAGGCTGAGTTGCTTCAGGGAGCCAATGGATTTGAACGATTGCTTTTGAATGTACGCATGAAGCATCAAAACTCCTTGATTTACTGTGATTCGGCCCATTTTTACCGGGAAGAAAACATGGCTAAGCTTTATGGAAATGTCCGCATCGTAGACACCAAAGACCCAGTAGTTACCACGAGTCGATACGCAGAGTATGATGGCAATACCAAGCTTGCCAAACTTCGGACTAACGTAGTATTGAAAAATGAAGGCACTACCCTCTATACTGAATTTTTGGATTATGACCGGAGTACAGGTATCGCAAACTATTTCAATGATGGCAAAGTAGTGGACAGCACCAATGTATTAACAAGTCGCTTTGGCACTTATGAGACCACTATAGAAAAAATCACATTTACAGAGGATGTAGTCCTAGTCAATCCAGATTATACCCTGAAGACTAATTTCATGATTTATCGCACCATCCCTAAAACCACGGAAACAGTAGGCATTACCAATATTGTATCCAAAGAAGGGGACCGCTTAAACGCACAAAAGGGCAGTTTTTACGATACTGTAAATAAACTTTTCAGGTTCTTTGAAGGGGATGTAGAAAATGAACGAAGCAGAGTGTATGGGGATATCCTATATTATGATGAAGTGCAACAATACTATGAGGGCCGCAACAATGTATCTGTCCTAAACAAAGAGCGAAATGTAGAGATTTTTGGGGATGAGGGAAAGTATTGGGAAGATCGCAAATACAGCATCATGTATGGCAATGCCATGGTTCAGCGCTATTTTGAAAAAGATACCCTTTACATGATTGCAGACACCCTGATTTCTCAGGATAGTGAATTGGCAGAAGAACGTTACCTCAATGCATTTAGAAATGTTCAAATGATCAAAGGTGACTTCCGTGGCAAATCTGATTCCCTTTCTTACAATTACGCAGACTCTACAGTGCATTTATATCGTGACCCTATCCTTTGGAATGAAAAATCTCAAATTACCGCTGATAGTATCCATTTTTTGATTGCAAATGAGGACATTGACAAGGTGTTTTTGAGAAGGAATGCTTTCAATATCACCAAAGACACGATTGGAAACTTCAATCAAATCAAGGGGCGTAGAATGACGGGCTATTTCATGGATGGGAAAATCAACCGCTTTCATATTGAAGGCAATGGGGAATCTTTATATTTCGACCTCGTTGGAGATTCTACCCTGAGAGGCATGAACAAGATTCTTTGTTCGAGCATCATGATGTTTTTCGACGATGGAAATATCCAAAAAATCAATTGGTTGGTAAAACCTGAGGGATCTTTTCTACCTCCACACATGATCAAAGAAGAAGACAAACTTTTGGAAGGCTTTACATGGAGGGAGGAAGAAAAACCATCCATGGAAGAGTTTTTTATTTGGCGAACACCCAAGCGAAGAGAACAACAAAACACAAGTTTATTTGATAGACCGGATGTAAACATCCCGCTCCCATCTGATGATGAAATACAAAATGCATTGGATGAAAAGAAGAATCTATAATTCGAAAAAATAATCAGAATTGGCCAGTTTTTTGAGGCAATTTTTTGAACGACAATTCAGAAAAAATATTTCACGAAGGTTAACAAAAATTAACCCACAAATTATTATTTGTACAAATCTTATTGTTAAATTTAACGTTAAACCAGTAAAGTACTTAATTCCTTACGCTTATAGAACAACTCTACATGAAACGTACCCTTCTGATATTAGCTTGCATGCTCATGCTACCTTGGAATTCTTGGGGTCAGGTTCGTGTATTGTCCGAAAATATTGACTTTTCTGGTAAAATCGGTACTACCCAAAGAAAATCCCTTATCATTCAAAATGAATCCACCCAAGCCAAAGAATATACACTTCGAGGATTAAAAGGCAATGTAGGAAGTTCTCAAAATCTAAAAGTCTGTTTGGGAGATAAATGTTTTGACCCAAAAAGAGAGTCGGGCAAAATCAAATTTAACTTGGGACCGGGTGAAATATACACTGATTTGTATTTAGAATTAGAATTAGGAATCTCTGAGGTAAAAGGTAGCTTCGACTTACTGTTCATTCAAGGAACCAACAGTCGTGACATGTTTACCATAGAAGCCGTTTATGATGTGTATGCTCCCAATCCTGCTGACACCATGCACAAAGACATTTCTCTTGGAGAGATTTACCCTAATCCAAGCAATAGAATTGCACAAATCGATTATGAGTTTAAAAACCCCAATGCTGCTGCAAAGATTGTATTGAACAGCTTCATTGGCAACCCAGTTGCGGAGTATCAATTAGATCCAATGCAGAAGTCATTAGCCATCAATGTATCCAATCTTAACCCTGGTGTCTATTTTTATACACTTTTTGTTGACAACAAAAATATAGTGACCAAAAAACTCGTTGTAAAGAAGTGATGACTTGACTACAAGAGTTTCAGTTTGATACCAAATAAAAATGCCTTATATTTGCGCCTCCAAAATTTATGAATAAGTACCTCATCCATAGTATCCTTTTGTTCAGTGTTCTAGCATTCAGCTCTTGCGGTAAGTTTTACAAACTTGAACGCAGCACTGATTGGGAACTACTGTACGAAGCAGCCAATAAGTATTACAATGAAGGCGAGTACAACAAAGCCATTATTTTGTATGATAAGGTATTGCCTGTTATTCGTGGGAGTGAAAAAGCTGAGTTAGCAGATTTCAACTATGCTTACAGCCATTTTCGTACCAAGCGATTCATTGAGGCTGCTGGATACTTTAACACTTTCTATCAGACGTACAATCGAAGTCCATTAGCAGAAGAAGCCCTGTTCATGAACGCGTATTCTTTGTACATGGATTCTCCAGATTACAATTTGGACCAAAAAAGTAGTAAGGATGCAGTGAATGCTATTCAGCTTTTCATCAACCGTTTTCCACAGTCTGATTCTTACGAACGAGCGATGACCATGATCAATGACCTTCAGGTTAGATTTGAGGAAAAAGCTTACCAAGAGTCCATGCTGTACCTTCGAATGACAGAAGGCTTATTCCCGGGAGATTTCTTCAGAGCTTGCATCATCAGCTTTCAGAATTTTTCAAAAAACTACCCTGACAGTAAATACAATGAGGAGCTTGCTTATAAATTGGTAGAAGTAGCTTACAAATACGGGACAAACTCTGCATTTGATAAAAAAGAGGAACGTTTGAAAGATGTATCTAAATTTGCTGATCAGTTTAAAAGAAAATACCCTGAAAGCAAATATATTTCAGTAGTAGACAACCACGTAAAGAAATCCGAGGCGGAATTAATTGCTCACGCAAAATTGAAGAAAGATTTTGACGAAAGAAGAGCGAAGGCGGAAGCAGCTGCTGCAGAGGCAGCCAACCAGCCTGAGACCGTCACTTCCGGCCCTGCAATAAACAATAACTAGAAAAATTTTAACAAAAGAATACTATGGCAATCAATCCATCCATCATCACCAGAGATCTGGATAAATTAGCTGGACAAACTGGCAACATCTATGAATCTATCCACATCATAGGTCAGCGCGCAAAGCAAATTTCTTCTACAATGAAAGAGGAATTGAACAACAAACTTTCTGAGTTTGCTTCTACTGTTGATAATTTGGAAGAGGTGTTTGAAAATAAGGAGCAAATCGAGATTTCTCGCTTCTATGAGAGAATGCCTAAGCCAAGTACCCTAGCGATGGAAGAGTTCTTGGAGAATAAAATTCATTTCCGTATGCCAGAAGAATCTACTGAAGGTTAATGCAATTAGAAGGTAAGAAAATTTTATTGGGAGTTACAGGAAGTATCGCAGCCTACAAAGCAGCGCATCTTACAAGACTCCTAGTCAAAGAAGGAGCAGAAGTGCAGATCATTATGAGCACTTCTGCTCTTGATTTTATTACCCCTTTGACCTTGGCCACCCTATCCAAAGGACCTGTACATCATCAGTTTTCAGATACTGCTACGGGCGTTTGGACTAATCATGTGGAACTTGGGATGTGGGCCGATTTATTTTTGGTGGCACCTATCTCTGCTAATACTTTAGCAAAATTTGCCCAAGGCATCTGTGACAATTTATTAGCAGCAACCTATTTATCCGCCAAGTGTCCTGTCATGGTGGCACCTGCAATGGACCTAGACATGTATCTGCATCCCTCCGTGAAAGAAAACCTCAAAAGACTGGATTCTTTTGGAAATATCATTCTTGAGGCAGAGTCCGGTGAACTGGCATCAGGATTAAATGGACAAGGAAGATTGATGGAGCCAGAACATATTTTGGAGCATGTCATTCATTTTTTTGAACGCTCGCAAGACCTGAAAGGAAAAAAAGTACTCATTACTTCGGGACCTACGCAAGAGGCAATAGATCCCGTGCGTTTTATCTCCAATCACTCTTCTGGAAAAATGGGCGCTGCTATTGCTGAAGCTTTTGCCAGTAGAGGCGCCGAAGTACATGTAGTATTGGGCCATGGAGCCAAAAAGCCACATCATGCCAATATTGACATTATCCCCGTGAGAAGTGCGCAAGAAATGTATGAGGCGGCCTTAACAATCCACAGCCATGCAGATATCTGCGTATTTGCAGCAGCAGTAGCAGACTATGCTCCAAAAGATGTAGCATCTGAGAAAATCAAAAAATCAGATGATCACATGCAAATCACCTTGAAGAAAAATATCGATATCGCATACGCTTTGGGTGAAAAAAAAGCAGCTGGACAAATTCACGTAGGCTTTGCATTGGAGACTGAAAATGAGGTCTTTCATGCCAAGGCCAAGTTGAGCAAGAAAAACTTTGACTTGATCGTGTTAAACTCCATGAGAGATCAGGGAGCAGGATTCCAGCATGACACCAATAAAGTTTCCATTTTCTTTAAAGATGGTAAAAGTATCTCAACCGAGACTTTACACAAAAAAGAGGTTGCAGAACTTTTGGTGAAATGTGTGAAAGAGCTACCAATTGAAATTTGATTCAGAAAATTTCGTTAAATTCATGAGTCTAATGAAAAACATGAAATTTCTACGAATCTTCATTTCCCTCCTCTTATTGTCGCCTCTTGTCAATGCTCAGGAGCTCAATTTCACTGTAATCATCAACAGTGATCGCGCGAGAACCATGGAAACCAATGTATTCCAAGACATGAAGACCAATTTTGAGCAATTCATGAATGGAAGATCTTGGACCACGGATCAATTCAGTCCTAATGAGCGTATCAAAGGCAATATGCTGCTAACCATAGGTGATATGACTCAAGCTGGAAGTTATAATGCGACTGTTCAAATTCAATCTATCCGGCCCGTCTTTGGAACCAATTATGAGACCATGGTTTTGAACTTTATCGATCGAAACTGGTCTTTTGAATATATCGCTTCCCAACCCATTGAATTCAATCGTTTCTCTTTTTTGAATAATATCAGTTCTTTGCTATCATACTACGCCTACATTGCTCTAGGCTTTGATTACGACAGTTTTTCCTTAAGAGGAGGAGACCCATATTTTGAAATCGCTAACAACATTGTGAACAATGCCCAATCTTCTAATAGACCAGGATGGACACCAAACAATAATGACAGGAGAAACAGACATGCTTTGATTACTGATGTATACACTTCCTCTGTGATGTCCCCTATCCGAGAATCTATCTATTTGTATCATAGAAAAGGCCTGGATTTGTTGTTGACCAAACCAGATGAGGCATATAAAAACATCATTGCTGCGCTGAAATTAATCGGCGAAGCCAATCAGATTCAGCCAAATAGTATCCTGACAATTGCTTTTATGGATGCAAAGAGTGAAGAAATTAGCAACATTTTGAGGACAGCCCCTATGGAAGTTCGAACAGAAGCCGTTGCCTTATTGTTAAAAATTGATCCTACCAATGCAAAAAGATACAACGATATCTTAAAAGGCTAGGCTCGATTTTACTAGATTTGTTTTTTCAAAAGCCCTGTTTCTGACATGCTCACATCCCTCAGTATTCAAAATTATGCATTGATTCAAAGCTTGGAAATGACCCCAAGCCCTGCTCTTAATATGATTACAGGTGAGACTGGTGCTGGTAAGTCCATTATGCTTGGAGCTGTGGGCCTATTGCTGGGCAATCGGGCAGATGTCAAAACACTCCATGACCCTGAAAGCAAATGCGTAGTAGAGGGCGTCTTTGAAATCGGATCCTATGCACTCCAACGCTTCTTTGAAAATCATGATTTGGATTACGAAAAAGAATGCATTATCCGTAGAGAAATAAGCCCTGCAGGTAAATCAAGAGCTTTTATCAACGATACACCAGTAATTCTAGATGTCTTAAAAGAGTTAGGGAAATTCCTGATGGATGTACACTCCCAGCACGATACACTCATGCTTGGCGATGGCAGCTATCAATTATCCCTGATCGATGCTTATGCTACTACTCAGGTAGAGCTCCAACAGTACCAGGAAGCTTTTGCAACTTTTGAACAAACCAAAAAAGCCTTACGTAGCCTCCAGAAAGAAGCCCAAGACTTACAAAAGGAAGCAGACTTTAATAGATTTCAGTTGGAGGAACTGTCCAACCTTCAATTGCAAGTTGATGAACAGGAAAGTTTGGAAGAAGAGCAGGAAATCCTAGAAAATGCTGAGGAAATAAAAAGTAAAATCCAGGAGGTACTGCATCAGCTGGAGGATGAACAATTTGGAGCAGTGCGTACCTTATCAGTGGCAACCAATGGACTCTCACATCTAAGTAAGCTCACGCCAAAATTTGAACCTCTTCATGAACGCTTACAGTCAGTTTGGATAGAGTTGAAAGATATTGCAGCTAGTCTGGAAGCGGAAGATCAAAAGATTGAAATAGATTTTGATAAGCTAGAGCAAGTACGGGATAGATTAAGTAAAATCTATCACCTGCAGAAGAAGCATGGTTTGGATTCCATTGAAGGCTTGATGGCTTTGGAAGAAAGCCTTTCTGAAAAAGTATTCAAGGTTGAAAATCTAGATGAATCCCTCGAAAAACTTCAGAAGAAACTTCAAGAGCAGGAAAAGCTATTGTTAGCTGCGGGTAAAAAACTTTCTGACAAACGAGCCAAGGCATTTGATCCATTTGCGAAGGAACTTACACAGTTGCTTCATCAATTGGGTATGGAAAATGCGGTGATTCAAGTTCAGGCTATTACTATTACTCCTGCCCAAACTGGCTTAGACCAATTGGAGATTTTATTCTCTGCTAATAAAGGTGTGAAACCACAGGCCTTGAAACAAGTAGCTTCCGGAGGAGAGTTTTCCCGATTGATATTCGCCATCAAATACATCATGGCCGATAAAATGGCCTTGCCTACCCTGATTTTTGATGAAATTGACACAGGAGTTTCGGGGGAAGTGGCACTCAAAATGGTGAAGATGATGCAAAATATTGCAGAAAAGCATCAGGTCATCTGCATTTCCCATTTACCACAAGTGGCAGCGAAAGGTGAACACCATTATTTTGTCTACAAAGATCACAGTGCTGCCAAAACAATCAGTAAAATGAAATTACTTGAAAAAGAGGAACGCATTGCCACCATCGCACAAATGATCGCTGGTGCCAATCCTTCCGAATCAGCCTTTGAAAGTGCCCGTGAACTTCTCAAAAACTAGGCAAGTACATTCACAAAGTGATTCTATTGATGGATTGCCTCCTTCATACATGGATTAGCTTCCAAATTTTTTGACTATTTTTACCGATTAATCTACGTAACCAACCAAATACATATACAATGGCTGAAAATTTACTGAAAGGAAAAGTAGGCATCATCACAGGCGCCTTGGATGAGAATTCAATCGCTTGGAAAACCGCTATCAAGGCCCACGAACAGGGAGCAAAATTTGTACTAACCAATGCACCCATTGCCATGAGAATGGGAGCTATCAAGGAATTAGCTGAACAGTGTAACACCATCGTGATTCCAGCAGATGCAACTTCTTTGGAAGATATCGAAAAACTTTATACCGAAGCTAAAGAATTTTTGGGAGGTAACTTCGACTTTTTACTACACTCCATTGGGATGTCCCCAAATATCCGAAAAGGCAGATCATACGGTGACCTTAACTACGATTGGGCAATCAAATCTTACGATGTATCTGCTATCTCTTTCCATAAGATGATGCAAGTGTCTGAAAAAATGGATGTGATGAATGAGTGGGGTTCTATCATGGGGCTTTCTTACATCGCCGCTCAACGGGTCTATCCTTTTTACACCGATATGGCAGATGCCAAAGCCATGCTTGAAAGCATCGCAAGAGGATATGGATACAGATACGGTAAGTTGAAAAAAGTCCGTGTGAATACCATCTCTCAGTCCCCTACCAAAACTACTGCTGGAACAGGTATTGGAGGTTTCGATACCTTCTACAACTTTGCAGATAAAATGTCTCCGCTTGGCAATGCATCCGCAGAAGCTTGTGCAGACTACATCATCACCATGTTTTCCGATCTGACAAAATATGTGACTATGCAGAATCTTTTCCACGATGGAGGATATTCTACCACAGGGATTTCAGAAGAATTAATGGATCAATTTAAAGACTTGTAATATGAAAAAAGTAGTTGTAGGAGCCTTAACACTCGCTTTAACTGGTCTTTTTGCTTGCGGTAATCAAGAGACAAGCAAAGAAGTTGAAGTGGCAATCGTCGAAGAAGAGCTTAGTAATCTTGAAAAAGAACACTTATTGGAGCGTGTAGCCTATGCAGACAGTGTAAATGCAGGTTTGCTTGAAGATACCTTCAAAGGCAGTGCCCGCAGGGAAGCAAAGGCTAGCATGGGAGGAACCGATATCACGATCAATTATGGTTCACCTGGTATGCGCGGTCGTGTGATTTGGAATGGCTTGGTTTCTTACGATCAGGTTTGGGTAAGTGGTTCGCACTGGGCTACCGCTGTTACCTTCTCCAAAGATGTAACCATTGATGGCGTAACAGTTCCAGCTGGAATGTATGGATTCTTTACTATTCCAGGCAGAGAAGAGTGGACCTTGATCCTTAACAAGGTCTACGATCAGCATTTGGCGGATGAATATGATGAAGCAGAGGATGTGGTAAGGGTAAAAGTTTCTCCTGAAACACTAGCTACTCCAGTGCAGCGTCTAACCTACGAAATTTTGATGGCAGGTGAATCAGAGGTTGAAATTGCCCTTTCTTGGGACACGATCAGGGTTCGGATGCCTGTAAGTATTTAAGACATTGAAAAAGCTACTCGAAAGGGTGGCTTTTTTCTTTTTTTAACCCTTAAACGCTATACTTTCCAACACCAACCCATTCGCAGGCGCTGTAAGAGCAATGGGTGATTTTTCTTTACTATTCAAGGCTTCCTCCAATCCTTCTTTACTGACTTTACCCGCGCCCAAATCCACCAAGGCTTGTACCATGATCCTGATTTGATAGCGTAAAAAGCCTTGGCCAGAAAATTTGATGACCAAGGCTTTTTCTGGAAAGTCACCAATTCCAGCCTTGGGATGAGTCAAAACTTCTGCATGCAAAATCTCTCGCTCATAATTATCAGTAACCTTGTCCACGGAACAAAATCGCCTAAAATCATGCTTCCCACGAAAAATGTTGACCGCCTCTTTCATGTCTTCAACAGACAGTTCCTCTGGAAAAAAGCTGAGTGTGCCTGCATAAAACGGGTGAAACTTATCTCCATAGGCTAGGTGATAGTGATATTCTTTGAAGGCCACATCCTGAATAATATTGAAAGAAGTATCTACTTTTTTCCCCTCTCCAACTCGAATATCCGGTGGCAGGTTTCGGTTAAATTCATGGTGAACAGAATCCAAATCCTCTATTTCCACTTCAACATACAAACAAAAAAAGGCCTGATTGGCTGAAACTCCAGCATCTGTCCTACTCGCTCCCAAAGTCCGAAAGTTTTCATGTCCTAATACATAGCGAATACTACGCTCCAGTGTACCTTGGACAGTTTTGGCATTGTTTTGCTTGGCCCATCCTGAATAGCGAAGTCCTAAATATTGAATGGAAAAGAGGTAGATGAAGGGACGGTTTTGCATAAAGGAAGAAAATTCGGATCAATCAAAAGTACTAGATTTGAATCCTTGCTCCAAATTTGAAAAAGTCGGAATGGATGGTTGGATTGAGGAAACTTTTCCAAAGTTTTTAACTTTGGAAAAGTCATCCACATCCTTTAGAGATTAGCCGCCAACCAATCTCCCACTTCTGAGGTTTTGAAAGCTTTGCCTCCATCTGCAATATCTTCCGTTACTACTCCGGCCTCTAGGGAAGCATTCACCACCGCGGCTATTGCATCCGCTTCTGTCTTCAATCCAAATGCATATTCAAACATCATTGCCGCAGACAACACTGTAGCTAATGGATTGGCGATGTCTTTACCGGCTGCTTGCGGATAGGACCCATGAATGGGTTCAAACAATTTATTTTCCGTTCCCACAGATGCTGAGGGCATCAAACCCATGGACCCAGAAATCACGGAAGCCTCATCCGTTAAGATGTCTCCAAAGAGATTTTCTGTGATCAATACATCGTATGCTTTTGGCCACTGAATCAAGCGCATGGCAACAGCATCTACAAATTCATACTCAACCTTTACATCTGGGTATTCAGGAGCTATCTCCTGCACTGTTTCCCTCCACAAGCGGGAAGTAGCTAATACATTCGCTTTATCTACACATGTCAAATGCTTTCTACGCTTCTGAGCAGCCTCAAAACCCATACGGGCAAGTCTTGCGATTTCATCCTTGGTATAAACATTGGTATCAAAAGCCTTCGTTCCCTGCTCATTTCTTCCCCTAGGCTCACCAAAATAAATCCCTCCAGTCAATTCTCTAAAAAAGACAAAGTCTACTCCTTCTACTCGTTCCAGTTTTAAAGGAGACTTATGAATGAGGGAAGGAAATGTAAAGGTTGGTCTAATATTGGCAAACAATCCGAGTTTTTGTCGCATGCGAAGTAAGCCCTGCTCTGGCCTCACTTTGGCTTTCGGGTCATTGTCGTACTTGGGGTCCCCGATAGCTCCAAACAAGACCGCGTCTGCCCGCAGACATACCTCATGGGTAGCCTCTGGATAAGGATCGCCTACTAGGTCAATAGCAGCAGCACCAACGGCCGCTTCTTCAAAACTTACCTGATGACCAAACTTTTTGGCTACTGCCTCCACTACTTTTACTGCCTGAGCAATGACTTCGGGTCCGATGCCGTCACCCGGCAGCAATGCGATTTTCATTTCCATAGTCGCTTGTATTTTCTAAGTTTTTATGTGCTGTTGATTTAATTGAGGGCTTGGACTGCGCCAATTGCTCGATAATATTGAGCATTTTCTCCGTAGCTTTCAACGCAGCTACCGTCTGATCAGGGTCCAATCCTTTAGTTTTAAAAATTCTACCCATCTCCCAAGTAATGATGGTCTCCACAAATGCATCTGTTTTACCACCGGGAGGAATACTCACCTGATAGTTGACTAATTTGGGTAATTCCTTATTGAGGGACTTGTAAATTTTCTTGATGGCTTTCATAAAGGCATCAAATTGACCATCACCTGAAGCTGATTCCTCGTATGATTCTCCATATACCTGCAATTTGACTTGCGCAGAAGGTCTTAACCCTTTGGAATGGCTGAGATTGTAACTTGCTATATGAATATGCTGAGCAATAGAGGTATGCTGCAACACATCTGAGATAATATAAGGCAAATCCTCTGTTGTAACTCGTTCTTTTTTGTCCCCCAATTCAATGATTCGTTGGGTTACTTTTGCCAAGTCTTCCTGTTCCAAAGAAATTCCCAATTCCTGTAAATTCTTCAAAATATTGGCTTTGCCAGAAGTCTTTCCTAAGGCATACTTTCGCTGCCTACCAAACCGCTCCGGCATCAAGTCATTGAAATAGAGATTCTTTTTATTATCCCCATCAGCATGAATCCCAGCTGTTTGCGTAAATACATTCTCACCTACTACTGGCTTATTTGCCGGTATATGTTGACCAGAAAACTGTTCCACCAATTTACTTACCCGAAAAATTTTATGTTCCCGAACATTGGATTTGAAATCTGTAAAATCTTTGATAACAGCTATCACAGACTCGAGCGGAGCATTTCCCGCACGCTCACCTAAACCATTCACCGTAGTATGAATTCCTGAAATTCCGCTGAAGATTGCCTCCAAAACATTGGATACGGATAAATCATAATCATTATGCGCATGGAAATCAAAGTGGGTATCCTGAAATTCGGAAGTGATGAGTTTAATGAAATGTGAAACTTCCCGCGGTGAAAGCAATCCCAAGGTGTCTGGCAACATCACTCTTCGCACGTTCAACTTAGCCAGCATTCCTATCAAATCCATGGTGTACTCCATAGAGTTGCGCATGCCGTTAGACCAATCTTCCAAATACACATTGACCGTTATCCCTTTGGAGCGTGCATACATCACACTGCGATAGATATCTTCAAAGTGCTGCTCAGGAGTTTTTCGCAGCTGATGCACCAGATGATTCATGGAACCTTTGGTCAACAAATTCATTACCCTTCCACCGGCAGCTTCTATCCAATCTACTGAAGCGGGGGTATCCACAAAACCCAATACCTCCACCCGGTCCAAGTATCCTTTATCCTTGGCCCATTGCGTGATTTTTTTAACTCCTTCCATCTCCCCTTCTGACACTTTTGCCGAAGCCACCTCAATTCGATCCACATTGAGCTCTTCCAGGAGAAGTTTAGCAATCTGTAGCTTTTCAGAGGGTAAAAAGGAAACCCCCGAGGTCTGTTCCCCATCCCGAAGGGTGGTGTCCATGATTTCTATTTTTCGTTGATTTCCCATTGGTAGTTGACAGTGAGTAGTGAACAGTGAGTAGTTGATTGAGTGATTAGATGATTAGTGACTAGTTGATTGAGTTATTAGTAGTTGAAGTACGATACTTATCATTAATACCTGAATCCCTACTTGGTACTTAGTACATGGTACTTGGTACATTTTAGTGATTAGTTGATTGAGTGATTAGTTAATTAAGTTATTCGTAGTTAATTACGATACTTTTTATCAATACCCGAATCCCTACTTGGTACTTGGTACATGGTACTTGGTACATCTTAGTGATTAGTTGATTAGTGAGTAGTTGGTTGAGTGATTGGGGAATAATGACTGACTGTTATGAGTAAGATAAACGCAGGTCATTTACCCATCCCTAATCTTATCTCTTGTTTCTTGGTTCTTGTTTCTTGAGTCTAATTTCTCGCTTCTCGAATCTCGCTTCTCCTTTCATCCTTCCTCCCTCCTCCTTCATCCTTTCCCTTCAAACTCCCTAATCTCTTCCTGCATATTCAACAGATAGTCGATATCATCAAATCCGTTCTTCATGTTTTCCTTTTTGTAGACATTGATGTCAAAGGACTCAGAAGCTCCAGTGGTGTTTAAGGTGATGGTTTGTTGGTCTATGTCGACTGTAAGTTCTACCGTAGGGTCTGCTTCTACTGCATCAAATAAAGTTTGAGCAAAAGCAGGACTTATCGTCACAGGAAGTACACCAATATTGAGGCAGTTATTTTTGAAAATATCTGCAAAGAAGGAAGAAACTACGCAACGGAAACCATAATCATACAGTGCCCATACCGCATGTTCGCGGCTAGAACCCGAACCGAAGTTTTTGCCCGCTAGTAGGATTTTTCCCGAGTAGGTGGAGTTATTGAGAACAAAGTCTGACTTGGGGTTACCTTCCACATCGTATCTCCAATCACGGAATAAGTTATCTCCAAAACCTTCCCGTTCTGTCGCTTTCAGAAAGCGGGCGGGGATGATTTGATCCGTATCTACATTTTCAGCAGGTAAAGGAACTACCGTACTGGTCAAGGTATTAAATTTATCGTAAGGCATGTTTTTGTCTTTAGGTGTTTAAAATACTTCACGTGGATCGGCAATTACTCCCGTAACTGCTACTGCTGCAACTGTCAAGGGACTTGCCAACAGCGTACGGGCACCAGGACCTTGTCTTCCTTCAAAATTTCTATTGGAAGTAGAGACAGCATATTTCCCTGCGGGAATCTTATCATCATTCATGGCCAAGCAAGCTGAGCAACCCGGTTGACGCAGTTCAAAGCCTGCTTCTTCCAAGATTTTTACTAAACCTTCTTCGTGGGCCATTTTCTCAACTTCACGAGAGCCCGGCACTATCCAAGCAGTGATGTTGTCTGCTTTTTTCTTTCCTTTGACAAATCCCGCCACTGCACGGATATCTTCAATCCTACCGTTGGTACAGCTTCCTACGAATACATAATCTACCTTTTTACCTTTAATGGGTTCATCCGGTGCAAATCCCATGTATTCCAAAGACTTTAAGAAGCTCGTTTTATTACTTCCTTCTAAAAGATTGGCGTTGGGAATAAGATCCTTGACTTTGATCCCCATACCGGGATTGGTACCATAGGTAATCATCGGCTCAATATCCGCAGCATCAAAAGTATATTCTAAATCAAATTCAGCACCCTCGTCGGTCTTTAAAGACTCCCAATAAGCTACTGCTTGCTCCCAAGCATCTCCTTTAGGCGCATAGCGCTTACCTTTGAGATAGGCATAAGTGGTTTCATCCGGCGCAATCAAGCCACCTCTCGCTCCCATCTCAATACTCATATTACAAATGGTCATACGAGCCTCCATGCTGAGATTGGTAATGGCCGAACCTGCATATTCTACAAAATATCCGGTAGCACCCGCCGCTGAAATTTTAGAAATGATGTAAAGGATGATGTCCTTGGAGGTTACACCTTTACCCAATTCACCATCTACCGTGATGCGCATTTTTTTAGGCTTTACCTGCATGATGCATTGAGTAGCCAAAACCATTTCTACCTCTGAAGTTCCGATACCAAATGCAATCGCTCCAAAAGCTCCATGCGTTGATGTATGAGAATCACCGCAGACAATGGTCATCCCTGGCTGAGTCACACCCAATTCAGGGCCAATTACATGCACAATCCCATGATGTGCTGAACCCAAATCATGCAATTCAATCCCATGCTTCTTGCAATTGTCACGTAGCTTTTCTACCTGCATGCGGGATAGCTTGTCCTTGATAGTTTTGTCCTGGTCTACTGTCGGTACATTGTGGTCAGGAGTAGCAATCGTCCGGTCGGGATACATGACCCCTATCCCTCTTTTTTCCAAATTCAAAAAAGCAACAGGACTGGTCACTTCATGTATAAAATGCTTATCGATGAAAAAAACATCCGGCCCATTGGGAACGGAACGAACGACATGAGCATCCCAAATTTTATCAAATAACGTTTTCTTTTCCATGGTAATTAGTGGGTCACTTTTTCTTTGACGGGTATTTTGTTAAGCGCATCTACAAAAGCTTGGGCAGATGCTAAGACAATGTCATGATTAGAAGCAAAACCATGATAGGGCTTTTCTCCCAGCATCAGGCGCATATGTACTTTTGCTACATCATCGCTTCCTGCTGTGATGGCTTGAATGAGAAACTCCTCCAATACGTAAGTTGGCTGCACGATTTTTTCAATCGCCTTCAAGACTGCATCTACCGGTCCATTGCCAGTAGATTCAGCACGATGAGACACATCTCCTACTTTTAATTGAACCTCAGCTTTGATGGATCCATTCGATTGGTATTGTACAGATTCTAACTCTACAAAAGAGGACTCATCCAAATATTTTCCTACAAGTGCCAGCAAATCTTTAGGACCGATATCACGTTTTTTGTCAGCCAGTAATAAGAAATCTTCATACACCTCTCTCAAGGCATCTCCTTCGAGTTCAACTCCCAAGGAATCTAGGTGATGCTTCAGTGCGGCTCTCCCCGATCGGGCAGTAAGGACGATGGATGACTCATGTACACCCACTTCTTTGGGGTCCATGATTTCATAATTTTCCCGGTGCTTCAACACCCCATCCTGATGGATTCCAGAGGAGTGAGCAAAGGCATTTCTCCCCACAATAGCCTTATTTGGCTGTACGGGCATATTCATCAACTTAGAAATCAGTCGGCTAGTGCCGTAGATACGTTCGGTTTGGATGTCAGTATGAACAGGTATGCTTTGGTGGCATTTGATAGCCATCACTACTTCTTCCAGAGAGGTATTTCCAGCTCGCTCACCAATACCATTAATGGTTAATTCCGCCTGTCTTGCACCATGCTGAATACCTGAAATGGTATTTGCAGTAGCCATTCCTAAGTCATTGTGACAATGCGTAGAAATGATGGCTTTGTCGATGTTGGAGACATGTTCTTTGAGGTAGCGGATGATGGCACCGTACTGCTCAGGTAAGCAATAACCGGTGGTGTCCGGAATATTTACTACCGTAGCTCCAGCCTTGATGGCTTGTTCGATGATTTGGGCCAAAAAAGGCAGTTCAGCCCTTCCTGCATCTTCCGCATAAAACTCTACATCCTCCACAAAGCGCTTGGCAAATTTAACTGCCCGTACTCCACGTTCGATGATATCTTCAGGAGTTGATCGCAATTTGTATTGGATGTGATAGGGAGAAACCCCAATTCCGGTGTGGATTCTCCCTCTTTTGGCATATTTCAATGCCGCAGCAGCTACTTCAATATCCTTCTCCACCGCACGGGAGAGTGCACAGATGATAGGATTAGAAACTGCCTTTGAAATCTCCACTACTGAATTGAAATCTCCTGGGCTGGAAATTGGAAATCCAGCTTCGATGATATCAACTCCAAGTGCTTCCAAGGCTTGTGCTACCACTATCTTTTCCTGGGTGTTTAGCTGACAACCAGGTACCTGCTCTCCGTCTCGGAGGGTGGTATCAAATATCCATAGCTTTTCACTCATGATACTTAATTATTTTCTGGTCTCAATTGTCTGACGACGGCACCTGCCTGCCACATTTCAGACTCTCTCAATTCTTTCAATTCTTCCTCCAACTTTTCACGATAATCCGCCTTGGAGTTAGAGTCAATAGATTTTTGAGCTTCTTGACCTGTTTTTACACTGTTATACAATTCCTCAAATACTGGCTTAGTCGCATCTCTGAAAGGCTTCCACCAATCCAAAGCACCGCGTTGCGCTGTTGTCGAACAGTTGGCATACATCCAATCCATTCCGTTTTCTGCTACCAATGGCATCAAACTTTGAGTCAATTCTTCTACCGTTTCATTGAATGCTTCGGAAGGGGTATGGCCATTGGCTCTTAACACTTCGTATTGCGCCGCAAAAATTCCTTGAATAGCACCCATCAAGGTACCTCTTTCACCTGTCAAGTCAGAAGTCACTTCTCTGTAGAAATCCGTTTCAAATAAATATCCTGAACCTACGCCTATACCCAATGCCACAACCCTGTCTTTGGCTTTGCCAGTACCATCTTGGAAGATGGCATAAGAGGAATTCAAACCTCTGCCTTCAACAAACATTCTTCTCAAGGATGTTCCTGAACCTTTTGGAGCAACCAAAATCACATCCACATCCGGAGGAGGGATGATACCTGTTTTCTCCTTGTAGGTAATCCCAAATCCATGAGAGAAATACAAGGCTTTACCCGGTGTCAAGTATTTTTTAACCGTAGGCCAAAGAGTAATCTGACCAGCATCCGACAATAAAAACTGAATGATTGTTCCTTTTTCGCAAGCTTCCTCGATTTCAAATAAGGTCTCACCCGGCACCCATCCATCAGCAACTGCTTTATCCCAAGTTTTGGAGTTTTTTCGCTGACCTACAATGACATGAAAGCCGTTGTCTTTCAAGTTCAATGCCTGACCTGGACCTTGAACGCCATAGCCGATGACAGCAATTACCTCGTCTTTCAATACTTCTCTAGCCTTTTCTAAAGGAAACTCTTCCCTTGTGACAACATTTTCTTCTACTGATCCGAATTTCAGTTTCATAGTGTTAGTGTTAATGATTATAGGTTTGATTATTTAAATACTCTTGAACAGAAAACTTAGGCTTGGCAATGGCTACACGGCCTGACCTACTGAATTCCAATAAATTGAATGGTTTCAAAATCTCTAATAAGGCCTGCGTATCTTGCTTATGGCCGGTGAATTCTACTACCACAAATTCTTTTTCCGCTGCAATGATATGCGCATTGAATTGACGGATGACCTTTTCCAGCCCTGGGTCCAAACTTTCTGTAGGAACCTTGTACAAGGCAATTTCCTGGTAGACCACCTCATCATCTTTGAAATAATAGGCTTTGATAACGTCCACAATCTTTTCGATTTGGCCAGCTAGGTGTACCATTTGCTGCTCCGTTACGGAAACTTCCATGGTGATTTTATGGATACCTTCTAGCCTACTTTCGGAGGCTGTCAAGGCATCGATATTGATGCCTCTTCTTGTGAAAATGATGGTAATCCGATTGAGGATCCCAATAAAATTCTCTGTATAAATAAGTATGGTATAGCGAGTCATAGTCGTGCTTGAATAGGTGTTAACTTAAGCGTACTTCTTCTACAGAACATCCCGTGGCAATCATTGGAAATACGTTGTCCTCTTTTTCTACAACCACTTCCAAGAAATACGGACCATCATGGAGGAGCATTTCAGCAACTGCCGCTTGCAAGTCTTCCCTTTCCGTTACTTTGGTCGCTTTGATTTTGTACGCTTCGGCAATTTTGATAAAATCAGGATTTTCCAATTCCGTAAATGAATAGCGCTTATCAAAAAAGAGCTGCTGCCACTGACGGACCATCCCGAGGTAATTATTATTCAGTAAGACTACTTTTACCGGAGCCTTGGTCTGCATGATGGTTCCGAGCTCCTGAATGGTCATTTGAATGCCCCCGTCTCCCACTACACATATCACCTGCTTAGAATAATCGTGTAATTGAGCCCCAAGCGCTGCCGGTAGTGCAAATCCCATCGTTCCAAGGCCACCAGAGGTAACTTGGGTTCTTGACTGTTTGTAATCAAAATACCTCCAAGCAATCATCTGATGCTGTCCCACGTCGGTTACCAGAATGGCATCGTCTGCCTTATATTGATTGATCAAATGAATGACCTCTCCCATATGCAAACCTCCGTGGGTTCCATGCAAGTCATTGATGACAACCGCTTCCTTTTCCTGCTGCTCCAATTCCCTAAACCGAGCCATCCATTCGTCGTGGCTGTTTGCTTTTACTGCTGCCGTGAGATCGGCGAGACTATCTTTACAGTCTCCTTGAATGGCCACCGTACAGGTGACATTTTTATTGATTTCACTAGGGTCTAGTTCTAGATGAATCACTTTGGCTTGCTTGGCATAGCGCTTCAGATCTCCCGTCACCCGGTCGTCAAAACGCATACCCACAGCAATCAAAACATCGCATTTATTGGTAAGTAAATTAGGAGCATAATTCCCATGCATCCCCAACTTACCCACATAGGTTGGGTGTTCCTCCGAAAGCGCTCCTGAACCCAGTAGGGTGCACGCTGCGGGGATTCCCGTTTTATCCAAAAAAGCTTTCAATTCAGCTTCCGCATGGGCTAAAATCACCCCTTGTCCAAATAACACATAAGGCCTTTCGGCGGAGTCAATGAGTGCAGCGGCCTCCTTAACAGCTGCTTGATCGATTTTTACATAGGGTCTGTAAGAGCGAACCCCCAGGCATGGCACATAATTATACTCCCCAAACTCCACTTGGGCATTTTTGGTGATGTCGACCAATACCGGCCCAGGTCTTCCCGAACGGGCAATCAAAAAAGCTTTAGCAATGGCAGGCGCAATTTCCTCTACCCTTCTCACTTGAATATTCCATTTGGTACCTGGCATGGAAAGTCCCACTACATCCGTTTCCTGAAAAGCATCTGTACCGAGCAAATGAGCAGCCACCTGTCCTGTGATGCAGACCAAGGGTGTGCTGTCAATCTGTGCATCTGCCAATCCGGTAATCAGATTGGTAGCACCAGGACCTGAGGTTGCCAAGACCACCCCGACTTTTCCAGAGACTCGAGCATAGCCTTGAGCTGCATGGATGGCACCTTGCTCGTGCCTGGTAAGCACGTGTTTGATGCGGTCGCTGTAATCATACAGGGCATCATACACTGGCATGATGGCCCCTCCCGGATAACCAAAAATAAATTCGGCATTTTCCTCAATGAGGGATTTTACTACGATGTCGGCTCCTCTAATCATGGTTTTTTGGAGTTTGATGAGATGGTTAGTGGTTTTGGGCATCTAGACTATCTTTTTATAGATCGGTCACACAACCCTCGGAAGCAGATGCTACCAGTTTATTGTATTTTTTGAGTGTTCCTTGCAAGTCGCTTAAGTCCTTGTTGACCCAAGATTCTTTCCGCTTGGCAAGCGTTTCATCACTTACATGCAAGTGTAGAGTCAACGAATCAGCATCGATGGTAATAGTGTCCTCATCCTGAACCAAGGCAATGGGACCACCACTGTAGGCTTCCGGAGTCACGTGCCCCACAACAAAGCCATGAGTGCCGCCTGAAAAACGACCATCTGTAATCAATGCTACATCTGCACCTAAGCCTGCGCCAATAATCATGGACGTTGGTTTCAACATTTCAGGCATCCCAGGACCTCCTTTCGGGCCTATGTATCGGATGACAATTACTTCACCTTTGTTGACTAGGCCTTTTTTGATGCCCTCATTGGCATCCAATTCTGAATCAAAAACTTTAGCAGGACCAGAAAACGATTTTCCCTCTTTTCCCGAGATTTTAGCAACCGAACCTTCAGGTGCCAAATTTCCTCGTAACACGCACAGGTGTCCTGTTTCTTTCAAGGGCTGTTCGATTGGATGGATAACGTTCACCACAGAGGGGACTACCGGAGCAATATCAGCCAGATTTTCTGCGACTGTTTTCCCTGTCACGGTCATACAATCCCCATGCAACATGCCATTGTCCAAGAGGTAACGCATAAATGCGGGCAAGCCTCCTTGCTGATATAGGTCTTCCATCAAAAATTTACCCGAAGGCTTGAAATCCCCCAACAAAGGTGTTTCAGAATTGACGCGCTTAAAATCATCTAGCGTAAATGTAATACCAGCCGTTTTCGCAATGGCCAAAATATGAAGCACTGCATTGGTACTGCCTCCTAAAGCAACCGCAACGCGTACGGCATTTTCCAAACTTTTATAAGTGACAATATCTTTGGGCTTGATGTCTTTTTCTAGCAAAATCCTGATGTAAGAACTCACCTGTTGACACTCTTCCAATTTCTCTGGCGCTGTGGCAGGAGTGGAAGAAGAATAAGGTAAAGACATCCCCATCGCTTCTATTGACGAAGACATGGTATTGGCCGTATACATTCCCCCGCAGGCACCTGCACCAGGACAGGCATTTTGGATGACTCCTTGATAATCTACATCTGACAACTCACCTTTGATTCGCTTGCCATAGGCCTCGAAAGCCGATACTATATTCAATTTTTCGCCTTTGTAATTGCCTGAGCGGATAGTTCCACCGTAGACCATTATGGAAGGCCTGTTGATCCGCAACATGCCCATGACAGCTCCCGGCATGTTTTTATCGCAACCAGCCACGGCAATGCAGGCATCAAAGGAATGTCCCAAGATGAAGGACTCGATGGAGTCTGCGATGATTTCCCTGGAAACCAAGGAATAGCGCATCCCTGAAGTGCCCATAGAGATTCCGTCTGATATCCCCATGGTATTAAAAACCAAACCGGTCAAATCATCGGCCTTGGAGGCACTTTTGATTAGACCGGCAAAATCGTTGAGATGCATGTTGCAGGGGTTACTTTCATAGCCGCAACTCGCTATTCCCAAAAAGGGTTGATTCATCTGCTTATCCGACATGCCTGTGGCATATAACATGGCTTTCCCCGCCGGATGCTCTTCATTTTGGCTGATTTCCCAACTGTGTTTCTTCAAACTCATGATTTACTTCAATCGGTTAAAATAGGTTTATAAAAAAAGTGCCCCATGTGGTGAGGCACTTTCGAATCTATGGTTGATGTCAAATAGTCTAGCGCCTCTTCATTTATCACAAATGAGAATAATAATAAAGCTAAGAGGAGTGACTAGTTCGAACATGTGGTATGGTTCTTTTTCTGATTTGTTGATACAATATTAGGGTACATTTTCGAGACTTACAATATTTTATTTCTTTTGCAGGCCATACAGAAAACTCTTATAGACCTTAAAATATTTTAATGCAATATTTTATTCTGAAATGGGTTTAATTGACGAATTTTATATAAAAACCACACAGGTAACTCCAGTCAATTCCAAACAAAATTTTAATTCCACTTTTTTCAATCATTAAAAACTTTTTTTGATTTTTTTCTAATCATTTAAGCATTTGGATGTATTTTACTCAAAAATATTCCGAAAATCCACCATTCAATTAAAGCCTACTGATCGCATACCTAATGCTTAAATTCGCTTCCTGGCAGGTTGGTCTTAAGGAAAAGATGAAGAAAAACGAATAAAATAGCATCTTTACAGGTAGAAAATATAGACTTGTATGATTTGCTTCCCAAATGCCAAAATCAACCTTGGCCTTCATATCATGGCAAAAAGAAAAGATGGCTATCACGAACTGGAGACCTGCATGGTACCCATCCCTTGGTTGGATGCCTTGGAAATGATTCCATCCAAAAAGACTATTTTTGACTGTACGGGACTTCCAATCCCAGGTGATAGCAAGGATAATCTGATAATTAAAGCGTATAAACTCCTGAAAAAAGACTTTCCTGATCTTCCGGAAGTCCATATCCACCTACATAAAAATATCCCAATGGGAGCAGGCTTGGGTGGTGGTTCAGCTGATGCGGCTTTTGCCTTGAGACTGATGAACCAATTGTTTGAACTATACTTGGAAGATGTGTTTTTAGAAGAATATGCTGCACAGTTGGGAAGTGATTGTGCACTATTCATTGAAAACAAGCCCAAAATCGCTACTGGAAGAGGAGAAATCCTAGCCCCGACTGATGTCAGTATACAAGGAGATTACCTGATTTTGGTAAAGCCGCGCATTCACATAGGGACCAAAGAAGCCTATGCGGGCGTCAAACCGCAAGCACCTGCAGCTAATCTTCAAGAGATTTTGAAAGATAAGCAAACATGGAGAGAACAGCTGGTGAATGATTTTGAAAAAAGTATCTTCCCTAACCATCCCGTTCTCCCTCAAATCAAAGCACAGCTCTACGAAATGGGTGCTTATTATGCAGCGATGTCGGGTTCGGGTTCGACGGTGTTTGGACTATTTTCAAAGAAGCCAGAACCCACCAAATGGCCTTCAGAATATCTTGTTTTTCAATGTCTTGTATGATTTATATGTATGATTTATATGTATGTTTTATATTTACAAAAAATATATACATATGACCACTATCACCACTTCACTCCCCGATGAGCTCGTGCAAAAATTAGCAGACTATGCTCATACGATGGGTTTGCCCAAAAACAAGCTGATTGAAAAGGCACTTAGTCTCTATCTGGATCATCTTAAAAGGGCTGCTTATGTTAAATCCTATAAAACTGCTGGGCAGGATCAAGATATGTTATCCTTAGCCGAAGAAGGTATGGGAGAATATTTAAAGCAACTGGAAGATGAGGCAAGGTGAGATTTGGTATGCAGATTTGAATCCTGTTAGAAGTTCGGCACAAGCTGGATTTAGACCTGTAGTCATCATCAGTGGCAATCTGCTGAATAAATACCTGAATGTAGTCATTACCGTGCCATTGACTACAAAAATCAAACAGTACCAAGGAAACCCAATCCTACAACCTAACAGCGTCAACAAGCTAAAAGCACCTTCCGAAATGATGATATTCCACATCCGATCAATTGCCAAGGAACGGTTGGTAGAAAAGATTGGAGAGATTTCCGAGGGGGAAGTTAAGCAGGCATTGGAGACTTTGCAGGATATTACTACGCTAAACTGAACTAAAACATGCTTCATCTGCGGTTAGATAAGGAAATGGAGTCCAAACTGAATCACATAAATGTGATAAAAGGCATTTCCAAATCACAAATCATTCTAGATGCTTTACAAAAGTATTTGGAAAACTATGACTCTAATCAATCCTCTTTTGAGCTTGGAAAGGATTTATTTGGGGTTGAAGGCCCAGACTCAGGCCTTTCCGTGGAATACAGAAGGATTTTAAAGGAAAAGATTCAGAACAAATTTTGAGGTAAGGAATAATTAGATCGCCATTTACTTCTTATCAATAACAAACTCTCTAAAATTCCCCCTATTCACCACACTATTTTGACTTTGATAAGCCTCTGTAAACGTCTTTGGGAAATTCACTTTACGTTTCGGATTCCATTTAAACTCATAGGCATGGAGTTGTCCTGCAAGTTCTTCCACATAATCAATTTCTTGTTGTTGCTTAGTTCTCCAAAAATAGGTTCTCGCCAAGCTTTTGCTGTAAGCATTAGCTTTTAAGCGCTCACTGATCAAAAAATTTTCCCACAAAGCACCCACATCCTGTCTTACAGCCAAGGGGGTGAAATCCCTGATCACTGCATTTCGTATGCCGTTATCATAGAAGTAAACTTTCTTGGCTGTCTTAATCTCCGTGCGGAGATTCTTACTGTAGGAAGAGAGGCTAAAGATCACAAAAGCTTTCTCTAATACATCCATATAAGAGGAGACGGTTTTTGGATCAGCACCAACGGTTTCCCCTAGCTCCTTGTATTTTACTTCATTCCCCAGTTGGTAAGCCAATGCCTCTAGGATATTTCGCACTAATTTGGGTTTTTTTAAGTTTCCGTAAATCAACACATCCTTATACAGATAGCTTTCAGTTAGTTCCAAAAGCACTTCCTCTTCATGAGTAGCATCCGTAATGACATCCGGATAAAACCCATACACCAATCTGTTTTCCAAGCTTTGTTCAGCTTTTAGGTATCCTACCTCTTTTTCATATTCTTGCCAAGAAATTGGCCACAAATGAAAAGTCCATTTTCTGCCTGTAAGTGGTTCTTGGATTTTTTCATTGAGTTCAAATGCCGAAGACCCACTCAGGACTAATTGGACTTGCTTGAACTGATCTACTATGATTTTTGACTGCAACCCAATTGCGCTGATGCGTTGAGCCTCATCAATATAAACTATTTTATTGTCCGCAATGATGGCTCGCAGTGTTTCGGTATTGGCCTGTTCGAGAATTTCCCTTACGGTAGAATCATCACCGTCTAAGTACAAAAACTTTTCTTCCCTTCCTTTCAGTATTGTCTCAATTAAGGTGGTCTTCCCTACTTGTCTAGGCCCCAACAATATAATCGCTTTTCCTAAGAAAAACTTCTTCTCTATAGACTCTTGGACAGATCGCTCAAAGTTCATCTAACCTGCTGTTTTGGATTGTTAATATTCTGCTAATATAGCCGATATTCCCGTAAAGTTATAACTTTAGAGGAATTAATTCCCGTAAAGTAATAACTTTAAAGGATTACATTCCCGTAAAGTCATAACTTTAGAGGATTAGCCGACGAAAAATTGATGAATAAACTACTACTTTAAAAAGAAACAACGATAGATTCCACTGCTAAACCATCGTTTATCCAGGATGAAATTAGTACCGCATCATCATCTGTAAACAAAAATCAATTGAAATGTCCCTAAATTCATTTTATATGATTATTTAACTATCAAACAAAATAAAAAACATGTATTTCATCAAAAGAAATATTTAAAAATATTTGCACATAATAATAATAATAATAATATTGGAATAGCTTTTAGGTGAAAGCTAGTCCGACTAAGGACTTATTCATTCATCTAAACCATTATCAATTATGCGTAAATTATTATTTTCCTCTATTTTGGCCATTTCATTTGGACTTGGCCTAAGTACTGCTAGTGGGCAGGAATCAGTCCCTGATCCAGAGACAGGATCTGGAGGGGTTTGCTGCCAAGATGAAGATGTCTCTTGCTTCCATCCAGTTTATTTTATCAAATTCGCTGATTCGTATTTTAAACTTGGAGCAATTACCTGTTCTTAAAAAAATACTGCCACTTGTCAAAATAAGTGGCAGTCACCTTTACTAAGAAAAAATCATGAAAAAACTATTTCCAGTTTTCTTAATATTTATTTGTTTAAGTTGCTCAAATCAAGAGCACATAAAAGATATTACAGAAAATATTAAAACGTTTTCAGAAGCTGATCTACCAAAAGCCTTACTATTGAAGGGCGAGAAAATGGATTTCCAAGAATTTCTTTTTCCACGACACATTCAAGTAACAAAAGATTATATCGTTGTTGCAGAAAATGCTAACAATGATATCTTTTATATTTATTCTAAAAAAGACAAAGATTTTGTCAAAAGTATGGGAAGAAGCGGCATGGGCCCCAATGAAATACTTACAGCAGATTTTATTCATCAGGGTTTAGAAGCTAATGATTTTTGGTCTTATGATAGCAAAAATCAAACCTTTAATAAATTCGATATAGATAACAACATTTCAGGACTTGCAGATTTACAAATTAGACAAAATGAAACACTTGCGGCCGTCTCTAGCTTCACTCCACTTACCATAAATTCATTCATTACAAGAGAGATGCATAGTGCTTCAAAATTCACAGAATTTACTTTTGATGGCAAAACTTTAAGATCATTTGGGGAGTGGGATGAACACAGGGATTCCAAAGATTTTACAAACTTTGTGCTTTTCACTCTATACCAAGGAAAATTGGTTGCTTCGAGCAAAAAAGATTATATAGTGGCATGTGGTTCTTTAATTGACTTTTTGGAAATAATCAATTTAGAAACAGAAGAACGACTGTTTATAAAAGGGCCATCAAATCATTTCCCAGAATTTGAACTTATAAATATGTCAGGTTACGCATACCCTGCTTTAAAAGATTCTTTCATCCAATATAACTCTGTTTTTGCAGGCGAAAAAACAATCTATGCATTATATTCAGGTCTTAGCAGTGTAGCAAACAAGGAAGCAACCACTTCAAGAGTATTTACTTTCAATCTTTCAGGAGAAATTTTATCGAATTTTGAGTTGGACTATAAAATTGTATCTTTTACGATAGATGAATCGGAAAACAAACTTTATGGGCTTACGAGAGATGCTGAGCCAAATGTAGTGATTTATAAATTACCTGATTAATCTATGCCTTCCAGAATTCCTAAGCTTGGTTTTCCTTGATAAAAAATTTATATGAAAAAAGACAGTATCTACCTCTTATTTTGCATACTACTAGTCTTTTCATATGAAAACACACCTAGTAAGCAATCAAATCTATTTTCATAAAAAGACCTTCCCGACGAACAATTGCTTACAGGTGAAAAGGTTGTCTTAGAGGAAATCCTCAATCCACGGAAAATTTTATTTGCAGAAGGTTTTTTGATTGTAGCAGAGTCAGTAAGTTCAAAAACCGAATCAGCCATTACCATCGTTGATTCCAATACCTTGAAATTTATTTCCCATAAAGGAAAAATAGGTTACGGACCGGGAGAACTTGGGATTGGATATCCTCTCATGGGTGGGTTGGAGAAGGGTTATTTTTGGATATATGACACGCAACAGTTTCGGTTTTCAAAATTTTCACTGCAAGACAGTTCCGTACTCGCAGTAGAGGAATTCAAAGCACTAGACGTGCCCTTTTATGCCACCAAAGCAGCTTGGCTTAGCAAAAACTCCTTTCTCGTGGAAATGGTAGACGGCTGGAAAAAATATTATGAGGTAAGCATTGAAAAAGACACCTTGAAAAGTCTGGGGGATTGGAGAGAGATGCTCCCGCTTATAGAACTCCCAGATGGTATCAAAGAAGAGCATATTGCTCCGAATGTGGCAGCATCGATATTTTCGGGGGAAATGAAGGGTAATCCTTCCAAAACAAAGTTTGTGAAGGTTGGTATCCATACTGATTTTATTGACATTATAGATTGGGAAAATGAAGCTGTCCTGACATTAAGAGGTCCTGTAAACGAAAGTCCAAAGTTCTCTATTTCAGAAAGCATGGGCTATGATATAGCAGCCTTTGACATTCGTACACTGACCAACAAATACTTAGATGTGTATGCAGGAGAAGACTCATTTTTCGTACTCTATTCCGGTAAAAGCTTCCGACAAATCAGTGAAACTACTAACCTCAACAGAATCTTCGAGTTTGACTATAATGGTACCTTATTGAATAACTATCGACTGGATTATCCCCTATATGCATTTACCATAGATGAGCAAAACAGGAAAGTTTTTGGGATTACTGCTGATGAAGATCCTGGAATGGTAGTGTATGAGTTGGGGAGATAAAAAAAGAGTAAAGCATAGAAACAATAAAATTGTTATAATTTACTTCTAAAACGGTCATACACACGATTTTGAATTTACCTTTTGTAATTTACTAAAAGTAAATTACCTTTGGTAAAATACTAATATTGGGTCATAATCGATGAAAAATCTTGAAATCATAAATCCATTTCCTACTACGGGCTATTATGGGCCAACGTATTTTTGTGACCGTGAGGATGAAACAAAAAAAATTTGTGAATTACTTCTAAATGGTCAATCATGCATCCTTATGGGAAACCGTAGACTTGGAAAGACTGCTTTAATTCATCACGTGAAAGAAAAACTACCCAAAAAATGGGTTTTCATCTACTTAGATATATTGGCAACAGAGAATGAAAAAGAACTACTTAATACGTTGGGCTCTGCTCTATTGAATAGCTATAATGAAAAAAGCACTATTGGAAGAAAAATTTGGGATTTTATAAAAGGTTTACAACCGACAATTAGCTTTGACCAATATAGTGGCATTCCTCAAGTAAGCTTTTCAAGTCAATATTCTCAACAACCAATTAAAGATATTTTTTCTTTTCTGACGACAATTGACCAAATGGTGATAGTTGCTATAGATGAATTCCAACAAATCAATCAGTACCCTGAAAAAAATACCGACGCTTGGTTAAGATCTATCATACAACAGCTTACTAATGTTCGCTTTATTTTTTCAGGAAGCCAGCAGAGCATCTTAAGTGATTTATTCAGCAATCCATCAAAACCATTTTTCAAAAGCGCCTCTCCCATTAAAATTGAAAAGATAAACAAGAAGGTTTATAGGGCATTTATCCTCAATCATTTCAATAGTGCCAAAAAACTGATTTCCGAAGACTTAGTAGATGAGATACTGGATTGGACAAAATGTTACACGTATTATGTCCAGCATTTATGTAACAAACTTTTTCAGGTTTCTACAGAGAGCTTCGCACGTCAAGATTGGCAAAAATGTGCTCAAGAAATCATTCAAGAACAGCAAGTTTTCTTTATCCACTACCGAACGTTATTAAGCAAACAACAATGGAAACTTCTTGTAGCAATTGCTCGAGATGGACAAGTTTCCGAGCCTACATCAAAAAATTTTATACATAAACATACATTAGGAAGTGCTGCTACAGTTTTCAAATCTATAGATGCATTATTGGAAAAAGATATGATATTCAAAACGCATGATATGAATGGAGATACTAAATATGAGGTTTATGATGTATTTTTTGAACGGTGGATTCAGCAAATGGACCATAGATCACCTAAAACTTAACTTAAATTCCAAGAATCAAAAAAGGATTTTTGATTAGGGTAGAGTCAATACTTTTACCAATCGAATCAGTGACAAAAAGTATCATAACCTACGATCATGAACGCTCTGATCTTAGGGTTGCAACGTGGAATTCACCCTCGCTTTCCTCTTTGAATAGAAATTATACACCGGGTAAATCAACACCGAAATCAAAATAATTAGCGTCCCCAAGTAAAACCCTCCTGTCATCTGTTCCTTTTCACCAAAGATGACAACTGCCAAAATAATTCCATAGACCGGCTCCAGATTAATAGTCAGGTTTACTGCAAAGGCTGAAATCCTGCGCATCAGTTCCACAGATACTGAAAATGCATACACTGTACATACTCCACTCAGGATCAGTAACCATAACCAATCCAACCCTTGCGGGATCAACTGCACGGACTCCCCAGGGAATACGAAACCAACTAATGGAAGTAACAAACCTGCAAAAAGGCAGGCTCCCAACATTTCATAAAAAGTCAACACAAAAGGCTCATGCCGCTGTGTCAATCTGCCATTGATTACCGTAAATACTGCACTCAGAAAAGCGGATGCTACTGCCATTAATAAGCCCAGCCAATAATCCAATTCAAATCTAAATATCACATACAAGCCTGAAAGTACCATCAAACCCAAGAAAATTTCGAAAGGCTTCACTGCCTTCTTATTGGCTAGGGGCTCTACGAAAGCCGTCCATAGGGAGGTTGTGGCCATTCCTGCCAAGCATACCGAAGCCGTGGAAACCCTCGCTGCGCCAAAAAACAAAATCCAATGCAAGGCGACTATCACGCCTGTCCCCATTATTTTAAACAGCTCCTCTCGGCTGACCCTTAAAGAGGATTTCTTCCAGGCAAATCCCAACCCAATCAATAAGGAAGCAATTAAGGTTCGATAAAAAACCACTTCCAACGATGGTAAGCTGATCAACAAACCCAAAATGGCCGTAAAACCCCAAATCATCACAATGAAATGGAGCATAGTGTAATCTTTGACAGGACTGTGAGTCGACATTAGCGAGGAACGGTTTTATACAAGGCCAAACCAGTGAGTGCAAAAACAATATTAGGAATCCAAATGGCTAATAAGGGCTGGGATGTACCTGCTTCTGCAAATGTCCGGGCAAGTAAGAACATAATAATGTAGATAAAGGCAAGTAGAAACCCTAAGGCTATTTGAAAGCCCGATCCACCTCTAGTCTTGCGCGAAGAGACAATCACTCCTATGAAGGTTAAGATGATCGCTGCAAAAGGAGACATAAAGCGAACATAGCGCTCAATAATATAAAAATTCACATTATCTGCTCCCCTATCTTCCAAGATCTGTATTTGTCGGGTAAGGTCCGGCAGTTTCAATGTCTCATGGTGATTGGTAGGCAAATCAAAGTCGTTAGGAGTAATGGAAAGAAGCGTATCCAACGACTCTCCTTTGGTGTAATCCTCCCCATCTTCCCTTAGTACCCGTAACTTCCAATTTTTTACAGACCATGAATTAATGGCGGTATCCCATACGATTCGATCACCTGAAAGTTTGGCTATCAACTCTCCGTCACGGATCTGTTCTAATGTAAAATTATACCCCGTATTCCCAGACGTATAATATCTTGAAATATATGCATACGCATCAGGAGCAACTTTAATATGAATATTACTTTGGGTAAAAAACTTATCCTCGTCCAGCCATTGAGACTTAAATTCCGTCACCCCAGCCGTAGCACCTGGTAAGACCCAACCATTGAGGAAGAAACTGGCAACACCGATCAAAGAAGCGGCGATGAAATAGGGAACCAACATGCGAATGAAGCTTGTCCCACTGCTCAGAATGGCAATAATCTCAGTACGGCCTGCCATTTTGGAGGTAATGAAAATCACTGCAATGAATACCGTGATAGGGGTTAGCAGGTTATTCAAATACAGCCCATAATTTCCTAGGTAAATCAAAATCTCGGAAGCGGGCACCTGATTACGGATAAACTTATCATTCTTCTCGGTAAAATCCAGTACCAAGACAACCAATATCAACATCAAGACCACAAAGAAATAGGTCTTGAGAAAATCCTTGATGATGAGTTTATCCAATAACTTCATTACAATCGTCTACTTACTTTTTCTACCATTTGATTTTTCCAAGTTGCAAAATCTCCGGCAATGATATGTTCACGTGCCTGACCTACTAACCACAGATAAAAGCTAAGGTTATGGATACTGGCAATTTGTGCGGCCAATATTTCTTTGGCAATCACTAAATGTCTTAGATATGCTTTAGAGTAAAACGAACTTACGTAGGAATTGATATGTGGATCGATCGGGCTAAAGTCATCTTTCCACTTTTCATTCCGGATATTGATGATTCCCTCGGAAGTGAACAGCATGCCATTGCGGGCATTTCTGGTAGGCATGACACAGTCAAACATATCTACCCCCAACGCAATCCCCTCCAAAATATTGGCAGGTGTTCCCACACCCATCAGATAACGTGGTTTGTCTGCGGGCAAAATATCCGTCACCATATCAGTCATGGCATACATTTCTTCTACGGGTTCACCCACAGAAAGTCCACCAATAGCATTTCCTTCTCTTTCACAAGAAGCAATAAATTCAGCTGATTGCTTCCGCAATTCGGGGTATACACTCCCCTGCACAATCGGAAAAAGAGTTTGGCTATAACCATACTTTCCTTCGGTGCTGTCAAATCGCTCGATGCATCGCTTTAACCAACGATGAGTCAGGTCCATTGACTTCCGCGCATACCCATAATCGCAAGGGTATGGGGGGCATTCATCAAAGGCCATGATAATATCGGCACCGATGATCCGCTGAATGTCCATTACCCGCTCAGGGCTAAATAAATGTTTGGAACCATCAATATGAGACTTGAAGACGGCCCCTTCTTCGGTCAATTTTCGATTATTGGCCAAGGAAAAGACCTGATATCCTCCGGAATCTGTCAAAATAGGTTTATTCCAACCATTGAACTTATGTAAGCCTCCGGCTTTCTCCAGGACATCTAAGCCCGGACGTAGGTAAAGGTGATAGGTATTCCCAAGGATAATTTGGGCTTTGACATCGTAGGTCAGTTCACGCTGATGTACAGCCTTCACAGAGCCTGCTGTACCTACGGGCATAAAAATAGGTGTTTGAATATCACCGTGGTCCGTTGTCACAACGCCGGCACGGGCTTTACTTTTAGTATCTTGATGTTCTAACTTAAATTTCATGTATTGAGTCCATTACCTCCGCTAGCGAAAACCTGTATAGCTAGGGGATAAAATTTAATCCCACAAAAATATAAGCTTATTCTTAATTGAATGCTCAAATGTATTTTATATTTGCCCCTCATATACAATGGAAATGCTTACAGAGATTTTACTGGTTCTTTTTTTGGTTGTTGCTGCTACACAATTCTTTTATATTCTGGTGATATTTGGCCGGGCTTCTTTTTTCTATAGAAGCAAATCCAAACAGTCAACATCTGAAACATACGAGGGGGTAACTGTCGTCATTGCCGCACGTAATGAAAAAGAAAACCTAGCCAAACTTATACCCCTTATTTGCAATCAAAATTATCCTAATTTTGATGTCATGGTCATTAATGACCGTTCGCATGATGGTACAAAAGCACTTTTGGAGCAGCTAATGTCGGAATTCCCAAAGTTGCGAACCGTAACCATCAAATATACCCCTGATCATGTGACGGCTAAAAAATATGCGCTTACATTGGGGATAAAAGTAGTTAAAAACGATGTATTGCTGTTAACGGACGCTGATTGTATCCCTCAATCAGAAGATTGGATCCGTCTGATGACTGCCCCCGTACGCAATGAAGGGAAAATTTTTGCTTTAGGCTTTTCCCCCTACAAGAGCAACAAAGGACTATTAAATCATTGGATTCAATTTGAAACTTTTTGGACAGCTTTGCTTTATGCTTCATTTACTTTGTGGAAAGCACCGTTCATGGGCGTAGGAAGAAATATATGTTATCGCAGAAGTTTCTTTATGGAACAAAAAGCTTTCAAGGGTTTTTGGCATATCGAAGGAGGTGATGATGACTTATTAGTCAATCGATATGCCAACAGTAAAAACACCGCAATTGTAATTGATCCAAAAAGTATTACAATTTCTGAACCGAAGAAAACTTGGAAGGAGTATTTCATCCAAAAGAAAAGGCATCTACACGTCGGAAAATATTACAAGGCCAAAGACAAACAAAAAATAGGAATCTATGCCTTTACACACCTGATTTTTTGGCTTTTGGGAACTGCTTTGATGATTTATTCAGGTATTGAACAAAATTGGGAACATTTTGCTGTTATTTTGGGTATAATTACTGTCCGATCGATTCTGCTGACTTCAGTATTCACATCGGCCAGAAAGAAATTGACCGGAATAAACAAACTGTTTTGGACGGGCTTTTTTGACCTGCTATATATCGGGTATTTCTGGATTTTAGGAACAATTGGTTATCAATCAAGAAAAGTTAGATGGAAATAAACGAAAGAGGTTTTTCTAGCAAGGCACTTCAAGACTTTGAGCTTATTGATCGGGCTGTCAATGACAAGGATCAACAAGCTTTTGCAACTTTGATGAAGCGCTATAAAAAAGCAGTGTATTTCATGATCCTAAAAATGATCCGGGATGCAGATGATGCAGAGGACCTGACCATGGAAGCATTTGCCAAGGCCTTTAGAAACCTCCACAAGTTTAAGAAAGACTATACCTTTTCCACTTGGCTATTTCGAATTGCTACCAATAACACCATCGACTTCATCCGAAAGAAAAAGCTCAAAACCATGAGCCTAAACACCACGCTGAGTGATGATGGTGGCAATGCCGTGACTATCGATGTGGAAGATGATGACAACAATCCACAAGACGAGTACATCAAGTCCCAGCGCAAGGAAATGGTGCGGATTTTTGTAGATAAGTTGCCTGCCAAGTACAGAAAGCTAGTTCAACTACGCTATTTCGATGAACTTTCTTACGAAGAAATCGCTGTGGAATTGGAAAAGCCGCTTGGAACTGTCAAGGCACAACTGCACCGGTCGCGAGAGCTTTTGTATGAGATAGCATCAGGAAAAGCAGGACATATTTAAAAACGTCTAAGTGTATTAAGCCAATTTATTTTCCTACTTTTGGAGATATAGGACATATAAATTCATGGAAAAATCTCCCAAACCAAACATTACAACAATTGCTGCGTACGCTGTTGCATTTGCGGCCACCTTTTTTTTAATCCAATATTTCTTTTTCCAAGAGCCTAGTGCTGAGGATTACCTTCAGCAAGCAGCAACAGAGGTGAATAAATCATGTCCCATGATGGTCGATCAGGAAACACGATTGGATGGGGCAGAATCGCTCCCAGGTAATATTTTCCAATACAATTACACCTTAGTCAACATGGTAGCGGAGGGAGTCAATATAGAGGGGATTAAGGAGATTTTAGAACCTCAAATCACCCGTCAAGTGGTAAAAAACGAACAGCTTCAAGTATTCCGTGACAGAGAAGTGACTATGGCTTATCGTTACCATGATAGAAATGGAGCTTTCCTTTTTGACATTCAAGTGGGCCCAGATAAATACCAATAATAGCTGATTGAATTTCAGATCATTAATTCCATAAAAGCTTCTCTACTTTTTACTTAATTTTATGAAAACCTATGTACTTAGTGCTGCGTTTTTATTATTTTTATAACTATGGAAAAAGACCTCACCGATAAAAAAGTAGCAGAACCGGTTTCAGATTACGGTCATTATACCTATGCAGATTACTTGACATGGGAGTTTGAAGGCATGATTGAACTGATTAAGGGAAGAATATTCAAACAAGTCGCTGCTCCTAGGGTCAACCATCAACGAATTTCTATGAAGCTATCGGGAACTCTTTATAGTTTCTTACAAGGAAAAAAATGTGAAGTTTTTGCTGCACCCTTCGACGTGCGCCTACCTGTTAAATCCAGGAAAAATGAAGATATAGACACAGTTGTGCAGCCTGATATCTGTGTAGTATGTGATCCTGAAAAAATCGACGAGTTAGGGTGTATTGGTCCACCGGATTTGATCATTGAGATTCTCTCTCCAGGTAATAACAAAAAAGAAATCACCTACAAATACGAAGTATACGAGGCGGCGGGTGTAAAGGAATATTGGCTTATCCACCCTAATGAATGTACGCTATTCGTTTACACCTTAGTCAATGGACGTTATCAAAGTTCCAAATTACTGACCTTTGGAGATACAGTCAGATCAAAAGCCGTTGAAGGCTTTACGTTGGATTTGGATAAAGTGTTTGAGGAATATAGCTAAAATATAATTGTTTTATTTATTAAATAGACCTTTCCGACAATTAATTAATATGTATATCCGTAATTACACCAGTAGCCAAATAAATATATAATGACAGTTAGTGACAATTGCTATTTGTGATCATTCAATGTATCTAAATTAGGTCAAAATAAACGGTTTTGACCATGAATATTGTAAACTTCATCAA
>NZ_JBSZCK010000028.1:0-121722 GCF_054166905.1 Mongoliitalea sp.
ACACAATTCCACCTCTGCGAACTCTCCGAAAAAACTTAGCGTACTCTGAGGTTTATCTTCATCGCCAAGATCTAAAGGTTACCCTAGGAACCCTAAAAAAGACGCAATTCCAACTCTGAGAACTCTGCGAAAAAACTTAGCAAACTCCACGGTTAACCTCCACCACCAAGATCCAAAAGTTACCCAAAGAACTCTAAGAAAGACATAATTTCGCCTTTGCGAGCTCTGCGAAAAAACTTAGCGACCTCTGCGGTTAAAGTTACATGCCCACCTTCACCCTCACAAAACCCAACTCATCCTCCATATTTTGATAGATCCAAATCTGTCCATCCTTCACAAATACCTTACTTAACCTATTAAGGGAAAGGGGTACCAACGTTTCTCCTAGCAATTCAAAATTCTTATCAAACACACTCAGGTATAGCTTCATCCCAGTCGCTTTATACGAACCCCATTCTTCCTTTTCTTCTCCAAAGGTCTTTTTGTATACAAAACGATAGTACCGCTCATGCTGAGCATCCCAATGGAAACTCAAAAAAGTAAAATCCTCCTCTACTTTTTTCATTTCCTCGTATTGCTGCGGGCTTTCACCTTCTACACTTTTGGGCCCCATATACGTCCGCTGCTTACCAACTATTGGGCCATCCCAAGATTTTTCGACTAGTGTACGTGAGGCAGGGTCATAGATATACAATTCATTGAAAACCGTGTTGCCAATCAACAGTTTATCCCCCTGAACAGAAGAAACCACACCAGACCCAAAACTTCCCATCCATTGCCCATCATATAAAATGTCTGTTGATACTTCTTTCAGCTTATTGAGTGCAGGCAACTCGATTACTTCGGCATTTTCGCCGTCCAAATCCACCAAAAAGTACCGTTGAGTACTCCACTCTATAAACATGCCAATCACTCTATCTTCAGACCCACTTACTTTCAACAATTTTGTGGGATAGACAGAGCGGTCGTCCTCTGAAATACCTAAAGCCTTTAACAAGGGGAAATCCTTCACTTTTACGGCATCATCCGAAAATTCAGCTGTCAGTCCATAGCTCCATAGCAGCAGGTTACCTTTTCCTATTGCGGAAAACCCACTTAGAAAAGCGCCTATGCCATTGGGCCCTTCTTTTTCAAAGGTGGTTTTTCCAAGCAAGCCTAGTTTTTCCAAATCTATGGTTTCTAGGATATTCTCCCGCCTGTTAAAGTTGTATAAAAACTTCCCATCGGGGGATACATCCGATAGGAATAAATTATCATTGAGGTAAATAACATCATCTCCCGGATCGACCATGACTGTATCCATGCTAAAAGTCAATTCAGCCAATGCTTGCTCGCCCCGTTGCTCACTGGTATTGCAAGCAAAAGCTAGGAATCCTAGCACTAGAAGGAAGAAAAGAGATTTGAAAAACTTGTTCATATGGTAGAAGGTTAGTTTATAAGATTACTGATTGATAGACAAGCGCATATACGCTAATTCATCGTCTAAGTTGAGAAACAAATGCAGCTTTCCATCCTTTACAAACTTGGGTGAAGGAGTCTTATCAAATGAACCCATGGTCAGCTCTTTTTCTCCCAATAGTTCAAAGTTAGCACTCAACACGCTTAGGAAGACTCGCTTTTTTATTGGTTCCTCTCCTACTTTGGGAAGGTCCATATAGCTAATTCTGTAAAACACCTGCTTTTGCTCATCCCACAGCGGTTGCGTAAAAGTAACTTCCTGATAGATTTTTGCTGTTTCAGCCCTCATTTCTTCTATGCTTGAAGTCTCATTTTTGTAGGAGCCCGTCTTGCTGCTAGCGGTCAGCTGATTGTTGTATGACAATAACCGCAAAGAGTCAGATGCTACTGTATATTTATATACTCCGTTCATTGCATTGGTAAAAAATAACAGCTCACTTTTCCAAGGAAGCATATCATGGGAGGGATGCCACATGGACATGCTTCTGCCATCATCTGAGGTCCACTTCACTTTGTATTTATCCATCATTTGGAAGGCAGGCATTGGGATGATTCGGCTACTTTCATTGACCAAATCCAATACTAACACATCCGGATTAAGCGTTTCAAAGTTTAAAAACTTGCAATAAATCGTATTTCCATCTTCAGAAAATCCCAAAAAAGAAAGCGATTCTTTTTCACCCTTTTGCTCCAACATCCATGGCTTATCCAAACTCAATCGCTCAAGCACTTTTCCTTCTGAGTTTGTGATCACTATTTTATCATCCCAACCGATAAAAGCCATTCGTCCATCCGATAGCAGCTGGAATTGATAGGCATTTTGCCCGACACCATCAGGACCTTCTTTTTCTATGGGTATCTTTTTGACCAATTCCATTTTATCCAAGTCCACTATTTCCAGTTCACCTGCATCAAAAGACCAATTAATCAATGTTTTGGAATCCTCAGTATAAGCGTGGGAAAAGGCATTGACAGCCGCCATGAGGATTTCGTCTTTGGAGTCTACAAGAACGGTATCTATCGCAAGATTAAATGAAGAAAAATCTCCTTGTATATTGTCTTTGGTGGCAGAATTGCAAGCTAGCAACAATGCAAGCGAACAGAGTAAATAAGTTAGGTTTTTCATGTGTCCTAAAAGGCTTCTCTAAAACTAAAAATATTTTTAGTTACATCAAACAACTCCAACGGAAAATTAAAATCTCAGGAAGCAAACGCTGGTTTGATTTTATGAATTTTTCAATCTTATTTTTTTTTCATATTGAAAAAATTATAAAAAACGCTTTGTTGGCTAACTTATTAGTGAAAAAAGGGCAAAAAATACCCAAAACAGGGTATTTTTTGCTGTCTGGAGCTAATGTAATTTTAAATCGTTAAAGTCACCCACCCAATTCCAGTCACCATGATTAAAGCCATCATTATAGATGATGAATTCCATGCACAAGAGAACTTGGAAATGTTTATTAGTAAGCATTTCAGTAAAATTGTGAAAGTCGTCGCCAAATGCTCCAACGTAGAAGAGGGCTTAACAGCTATTCACAAAGAAGAACCTGATTTAGTTTTTTTAGATGTACAAATGCCCGACCAAACGGGTATAGAATTATTAGACATCATAGGAGAGCGATCATTTGAGGTAATTTTCACTACTGCTCATGAAGATTACGCGATAGAAGCCATCAAAAAAGATGCTTTTGATTATTTGCTCAAACCACTTGATGGCGTGGAGTTTCAGAAAACAATTTTCAAGTTCCTTAGTAGACAAAGCTCGGAGAAAAAAATATCCAAACAGTCTGAGTTGCTCAATGTAAGCGCCTTTGCAACAATTTACGGGTTGGAGTTTATCAAACATGATGAAATCTCGTATTGTGAAGCAAAGAAAAATTATACCATTGTGTATAAATTGAGTGGAGAATATATTACGTTGACCAAAACATTGGGAGCTGTGGAGGAAATTTTGCCAAAAGAAGTCTTTGCACGTGTGCATCAGTCTTATTTGGTAAATCTCAAAGAAATTCAACGTTACATTCGAACTGAAAATAAACTTGTGCTACGATCAGGAAAGGAATTGAATGTATCTATTCGACGAAAAAATCTCCTTTTTAACTTTGAGTAAGGCATCAAGACCTTTGAAAGTTATCGTCCGGCTACTCATGAGTATTGCCTGTTGGATAGGTCATACTGCAGCTACACCGGCGCAGCAACAAATCACAAAAAAATATTCGATTGCAGATGGCCTGCCTAATAATTCCATCAGATCTCTCTATGTAGACTCCAGAGAACTGCTTTGGATTGGAACCGAAAACGGGATTGCAATCAAGCGTAATCAGGAATTTTTAAGCTTCTTTACGGAAGACGGTCTAGCATTTAATTCCTGTTGGGCAATTACAGAAGACCAAGAAGGAAAGATGTGGTTTGGCAGTTACGGGGGAGGGGTTAGCATGTTTGATGGTAAAAGCTTCCACAAGATCCAAGAAGGATTGTACAACCCTTTTATCAGAACATTACATATTGTTGATGATTATGTTTTGGTCGGCACAACGAATGGACTTAACCTTATTGATAGTAAAAATCTTTCGGTGTTAAAAGTCCAAGGCAGCCAAGGAAATGAGGCATGCAATTTCATCTCAGGTTTCTTCACGTTTCAAAATCGTTTGTTTTATACGACTTATAGGAACGGAATATTTGAAGTGAAAATTTCAGGAGATACATATACTGCTGAAAAAGTCAATGAATTGGAATACATCTACAGCCTTCATCAGCAGGAAAATCATATTGTTATATCAGGAAGAGAAGAATTATTACATTTCAATCTTGAGGTCCTTATTTCCAAGAATCCTGAACCTGACAGAGTAGAGGCAAGTTCTAATTTTTACAATTTCCAAGAAACGGCTTATGGTCTAGTTGGTACTGCTACTGGTCTTTACAGTCCTAATGGTGGAATTTTTGAAGTTTCACCGAATAACTTGATTTCCCTCAACAAGCGCTTTCAGATAGATAGCAAAAACCTTTGGTCGATGGCATATCATACTTCCTCTACAACCTTATACCTAGGTAGTTTGGACAAGGGTCTATATGAAGTCAATCTTTCGGATAGAATTCTTCTATTTGATACGCAGGGAGTAGAAGTCTTAGGATTTTGCGGAGACGATGAGTTGGAAGCCATACTTAGAAGCGATGGTTTACACTTACCTTTACTATCCAAAAAACTTTCATTAAATGCGTTTAAAACTGTTCAACAGCGATATTTTAATAATCCTAATGCTTGGATACCTCGACTGGAAGATGATTTTTATGAATTTAATCCACGTTTAACTGAAGATGAAATCATTTTTTATAGACTTATTAAGCATGAAAACACTTTTTGGATAAATAGCAATATTGGTATTTTTCAGGTATCAATAACAGGGGATATCATGTGCTATCTCCCACTTCATAGCTTTGTCATAGGATTTACCCCAGAAGGCTACCTTATTGAGAGTAACCCTTACGGTGGATTGCGGATTTATCCCGATCTATCCACCCCTAAAAATTACCAGTATTACAATCATGAGGTTCCGGAAACACCTGATATGCTTTCCCAAATTGTCAGTAAAAATACTAAGACATACTTTTCATCTGTTTTCTCAGGCTTGTTTCGATTAGATGAAAATGGGTTTTTTTCATTCAAAGAATCAGGAACTTGGAGTGTAGAAAAAATCAAAAGCATCTATCCTACCGGAGGAAATCAGCTAATTGTAGGTGCAGAGTTTGGAGATGTTTTTTTAATCGAGGACGAGGAAGTATTTAAGGAAGTCTTGAAAATTTCTAAAAGCTCTATTTATGGCAGCTCTATAATAGGTGTAAAAGCATTTAGAGATGCTATTCTCATCATAACAGAAAAAGGTCTCAACATTTACCAAGATGGAAACATCAAGTTGATTGATGCAGAACAAGGTCTAAGAAAAACAATCATCAAGAGTTACAAAATCATCGGAGAGGATCTATACTTAGGTTACGAAGACGCTTACATTAAAATCGATCTGCCATCTATATTAAGTGATGCCTATCAATCTTATCAATTGAAAATCACCAAGCTCTTAGTAGATTTTAAGCCTTACAATAGGGATGAAATGGAGTGGCTAAGCTATATTCCTGAAAAAATCATTCTCAAAAAATCCCCTTCATCCCTTCTCATACAATTACAACCAAGTCGTCTCTTGTATCCAGAAAAACTTCAGTACAGGTATCGCTTGAGCGAAGACCAGGATTGGACACCTTTTAGCACAGATAACGAAATCTATTTATCTTATCTAAATTATGGTGATTATACCCTGGAAGTGGAGGTCTTTGACTTGCATTCTGGAAAAACGGAATACTTCAATCTCTTGGAGATAAAAGTACTACCTCCAGTCTATTTACAGAATTGGTTTATCATAGTTGCTGTTTTCCTAGCCGTTATCATCATCTTTAGCACTTTCAGGTTACGCATTAACCAAATCAAAGAAGCTGAGGCAGTAGAAAGAAAAATCGCAGAAACAAAACTAGAGGCCTTGAGAAGCCAAATGAATCCTCATTTTATATTCAACGCTATCAATTCTATCCAATACTTTATTTTAAAAAACGATACCGATAGAGCAGTACAGTTTTTATCAAAGTTTTCTAAGCTAATCCGCAAAACACTGGATAACTCCAAAAGCAACAGCATCAAACTATCACAAGAAGCAGAGTACTTGCGGACATACATGGCCGTAGAAAACGAACGAATGGCCAACAGGGTACAATGGGATGTGAGATTAGACTCGAGTTTAGATCCTGAGTTTATTGAAATACCTCCCATGTTTATTCAACCCTTTATTGAGAATGCATTTGTACATGCATTTCCTTCGTCAATAAATGAACCAAGAATTACAGTTTTATTTGAGGCTATAGAGCAAGGGAATATAAGCTGTTTGATTTCTGATAATGGAATTGGCATATCTGTAAAGGCCAATAAGTCCCATAGAAGCAGGGGTCTCGAACTTGTTGCTGAAAGGATTTCCTTATTACCCAATGCACTTCCCGATGCAATTTCCATTCAAAGTGAGGAAGGTATGGGGACCACAATTCGGGTGAAAATCCCCGTCAGTACACATGGTCCTATGCAGAAATACACCCAAAAATAGCAAGGTTGCTGAACGCTTATTTACAAAAATCGACACTTTTATGCTAATTTTCTACACTTACTCAATTTGCCATTTTCTTATTTTTTTTGTTTTTATCTTTGGATTGAAATAAGGTTATTCTTTGTTTCCTTTATTTTTTTAAAACCGGCTGGGTTCAGGGTGAAGACGAGGCCGGTTTTTTTTTATGCCCTTTTCTCAACAAGATTGTACCAATTATTTTTATCTTATGATCCATGAATCGAACAAACGTAGACATCGCTGTCATAGGTCTCGGAGCCATAGGTGCCGCTACCTTATATCAACTCAGTAAACATGGAAAAAAGATCTTGGGAATTGATCAATTTTCACCTCCTCATGACATGGGGTCCACCCATGGAGAAACCCGTATCAGTAGATTGGCAGTCGGTGAAGGATTTGATTTCATTCCTTTTGTAAGGCGATCACACGAGATTTGGGATGAAATCTACCAAGCTACTGGGGAAAAACTTTTCTACCAAGTTGGAGGCATTTTGATGGATTCGGGCAATGAAGCATGGGCTAAACACGGGTCGGAAGGTTTTTTTGATCGAACTGTCAATTTTGCAATCGAATCCGGTGTGCCACACGAAGTCTTTGATGCTAAGGAATTAAAAAAACGATTCGAGGAATTCAACTTGGAGAGTACTGGACAAGTTTACTATGAACCATCAGCAGGATATGTTCTACCTGAGCTCGCGGTCTCAACCCAATTAGCTTTAGCTACCAAGTATGGGGCTGCCATCAAAACCCACACAAAAGTACTTGGATTGAAACCAATTCCAGGTGGGGGGGTACTCATCGAAACCAATCATGGAATAATAGAAGCAGGGCAGGTAAGTATTAGTGCAGGAGCTTGGGTTAAGGATTTTATACCCAGTTTCTATAAATCCCACTTCAAAATTTGTCGACAAATCCTTCATTGGCTGCCAATTGATTCAGGCTATTATAAAACAGGAGCTTGCCCTGTCTATATGTGGGGGTTTGGCCCCAATCCCGAAGACTTCATTTATGGTTTTCCTTCCTTAGATGGCTCATCTGTAAAAATGGCCTCTGAATCCTTTATTGCAAGCCATCATGCAGACACAGTCCACAGGATAATTTCCGAAGAAGAGCAAAATGCTTTCATAAAAGATAAGCTTCAAGGAAAATTCAATGGGCTTAAAAGAGGTGTCTTGCGATCCAAAACCTGTCTTTACACGGTAACCCCCGATTCTTATTTTATTGTAGATCGCTTGCCTGACTTTCCGGAGGTAATAGTGGCCTCTGCATGCAGCGGACACGGTTTTAAGCATTCCGCCGGATTGGGAGAGGCAATAGCTCTAGAACTACTACATCAAGAACCTACGGCTTCATTGAAACCATTTCATTGGCCAGCTATAGATTTTTAACAACCTTTTTGCAAAAATCCTATGAGAATAATCATCTTTTGTTCAAATTTATATCATCAAGCCTAAGCCTATTTTCCTAGATTAAAAAGTTAATTTTGATGATGAAAAGTCAATAAGCCATTGGTTTATTGAGAGATTTCATTGATGAAAGAAACTATTGAACTAACTTTTGTTTCATTATAAACTGATAGCCATGATAGCTGAAGTAAAAACCGAATTAAAGGCCTGGGTTGATGCAATGGCCGCTCACTTCCAACCAAACGCAGTACACTGGTGTGATGGCACCCAAGAAGAGTATGACAATATGTGTCAGATGCTTGTTGATAAAGGTACATTTATCAAGTTAAATCCTGAAAAAAGACCAAACAGCTTTGCCTGCTTCTCTGATCCTTCAGATGTAGCAAGGGTAGAAGATAGAACGTATATCTGTAGCAGAAGAAAAGAAGATGCAGGTCCCACCAACAATTGGATGGCCCCTGCGGAAATGAAAGAAATCTTGGATGGCTTGACAGCAGGAAGCATGAAAGGACGCACCATGTATGTGATTCCTTTCTGTATGGGCCCTGTTGGATCTCCTTTATCGAGATATGGCATAGAAATCACAGATTCCGAATACGTAGTGGTCAACATGAAAATAATGACCCGCATTGGTAATCAAGTACTTCCATATTTGGATGATAACACTGTTAAGTGTATACATACGTTGGGCGCTCCTTTGGAAGAAGGACAAGAAGACGTCAAGTGGCCATGTAATCCAACTGTAAAATACATCTCTCACTTCCCGGAAGATAAATTAATTATTTCTTATGGTTCTGGATATGGAGGTAATGCCTTGTTGGGTAAAAAATGTTTTGCACTAAGAATTGCCTCCTCCATGGCACGAGAAGAGGGGTGGTTAGCGGAACATATGCTCATCATGGGTGTAGAAAGCCCAGAAGGTGATAAAAGTTATGTAGCAGCTGCATTCCCAAGTGCTTGTGGAAAAACCAATTTTGCCATGATGCTTCCACCAAAAGAAATGGGAGGCTGGAAAATCACAACAATCGGAGATGATATCGCATGGATTCATAAAGGAAAAGATGGAAAACTACATGCGATTAATCCAGAAGCGGGATATTTTGGAGTAGCGCCTGGAACCAACTACCACACGAATCCATCAGCTATGGAAAGTGTGAAAGAAAATACCATCTTCACCAATGTAGCCATTACACCAGATGGAGATGTATGGTGGGAAGGCATGAGCAAGGAAGTTCCAGACGGATTGATCGACTGGCATGGTAAACCTTACGACAAAAATTCAGGTAAACCTGCTGCCCATCCAAACTCTAGATTCACTGCACCTGCTGAGCAAAACCCAGTGATTGATTCTGAATGGGAAAACCCAGAGGGTGTTCCAATCTTAGCATTTATCTTTGGAGGTAGAAGAAGTACGGCCGTTCCTTTGGTATACCAAGCCTTTAATTGGAACTTTGGTGTATACATGGCGGCCACAATGGGTTCAGAAATGACCGCAGCAGCCTTTGGTGAAGTTGGAAAGGTACGAAGAGATCCATTTGCCATGCTTCCGTTCATGGGCTATCATATGGGTGATTACTTCAATCATTGGCTACAGTTTGGCAGAGACCTTCAAAATGCTCCAAGGATATTCGGTGTCAACTGGTTTAGAAAAGATAAAGATGGAAACTTTATCTGGCCTGGATTCGGAGACAATATGCGTGTTTTGAAATGGATTATCGGCCGATGCAAAGGTAAAATATCTGCTGTAGAATGTCCGATTGGCTGGAGACCACGCTACAAAGACATGGATTGGTCTGGATTGGACTTCCCGAAAGAAGACTTTGATAGCATCATGGTGATTGAACGTGAACCTTGGAAAAAAGAACTGCTTGGACACAGTGAGCTATTCGAACAGTCCTATGACAAGATACCAAAAGAGTTTCTATTTATGAGAGAGTTATTGCTTTCTGCGCTATGGAGGTCTCCTGAGCGCGTTGGCTTGGCACCAGAGGTTGGTTAATCCCCACTTGAATTAACGAATACTAGCCGTTGGAAACCATTTTGAATTTGGTCTTCCGACGGCTTTTTGATTAAATCAATTGAAGAAGTTCATCTAAGTGCTCACGTGTATTGGACAAACGAGGCACCTTATTTTGTCCGCCCAATTTACCTTTGGATTTTAGCCATTTTTCAAAAAGACCTTCCTCCACAAAATGAATCTTGGGACGAACTAGTGCTAGATCTTTATATCGCTTTGCATCATAATCAGAATTAATCTCTCGTAAGGTTTGATCCAAGATCTCTGCAAATCTTTCCTTAGAATCAGGCATTTGCTCAAATTCAATGATCCACTCATGAGCCGCCTGTTCTTGGGAATCTCCAAAATATACGGGCGCTGCTGAAAAATTCTTGATAATCGCATTTGTCAAATCGGACGCCTTAGCCACCGCTTGCTCTGCGTTCTCTACAATTACCTCTTCCCCAAAAGCATTGATGTAGTGTTTTGTGCGCCCGGAAATTTTCAGGCGATAAGGAGCAATACTGGTGAATTTGACTGTATCACCAATTTTGTAGCGCCATAGTCCTGCATTGGTAGTGATGACTACCGCATAATTTTTACCAATTTCCACACCTTCCAATGGTATCAAGGTAGGATTTTCTTTTTCCCATTCTTCCATAGGAATAAATTCATAGAAAATCCCATAATCCAACATCAATAGGAGCTCTTCAGAGTTTTTTTGATCCTGTATAGCAAAGAAGCCTTCGGAGGCATTATAGGTCTCCATATATCTCATTTTTGGAGATGGAATCAAGGATTCAAAAAGTTTGCGATACGGTCCAAATGCCACTGCTCCGTGAAAGAAAACTTCCAAATTTGGCCAGACTTCCAAAATATTAGATTTTCCAGATAGCTCTAGAATCTTTTTGATCAATACAATAGTCCAGGTAGGCACGCCGGCAATGCTTGTGACATTTTCTTGCATGCACTCCTTAGCCATTGCCTCGATTTTGGCCTCCCACTCGGACATAAGCGCAACATCCAAGCTTGGCGTACGGGCAAATTGCACCCATAGAGGCAAATTCTCCATAATTACCGCAGAGATATCTCCTACTTGTATGGAGCTAGCAGCATCCATGGGATTTTTACTTAAGCTTCCGCCTATGCTGAGGCTCTTTCCTGTAAAAAGTTTTGTATCGGGATAATTGTTGATATAAAGGGACAACATATCCTTTCCTGCCTTGAAGTGACACTCTTCCAATGCTTCTTGAGATACAGGTATGTATTTGCTTCTGCTTGATGTAGTACCGGAGGACTTGGAAAACCACTCTATGTCAGTAGGCCACAGGAGTTCCTGTTCACCTTTCAGTATCCGCTCAAAGGTTGGTTGATACTTTTCATAATCCGCCACGGGAACCTGCTTGTCAAACTCCTCATAAGAGGTGATGTCGGCAAACCCATACTTTTTTCCAAAACTGGTACGCTTAGCTTTATCGAGTAAATCCTCTAACAAGTCTTGCTGCACTGCAATGGGGTTTTTTTTGAAATTTTCAATCTGACCTATGCGGTACTTGAGTATCCAGGTCATAAAGGAGTTGATAACTTCCATTAGCTAAAAGTTTTTCGTTTGAGTTCAAAATGTTGACCAAGGTACACTCTTCGAACTTGCTCATCTGCTGCTAATTCCTCCGCTGTCCCTGCTTTCAATAATTTTCCTTCAAACATCAAATAAGCCCGATCAGTAATCGATAAGGTTTCGTTCACATTATGATCGGTAATCAAGATGCCGATATTCTTGTTTTTCAACTTGGCTACGATTGTCTGTATTTCTTCTACCGCTATCGGATCTACACCTGCAAATGGCTCATCGAGCAACACAAACTTAGGATCAACTGCCAAAGCTCTCGCAATCTCTGTTCTTCTTCGCTCTCCACCGGAAAGGACCATTCCTAAATTTTTGCGAACATGTGTCAAGCTAAACTCTTCCAATAAGCTTTCTACTTTCTCTTTGCGCTCAGCTTTGTTTTTATTGGTCATTTCCAAAACAGCCATGATATTTTCTTCTACTGACAGCTTTCTGAAAACTGAGGCTTCCTGTGCCAAATAGCCTAAACCCAATTTGGCCCGCTTATACATGGGGAGTTTGGTAATATTTTGATCTTCCAAGTAGATTTCACCTTCGTTAGGCTGAATCAACCCTACGATCATATAAAATGAAGTGGTCTTCCCTGCACCATTAGGGCCAAGTAAACCTACAATTTCACCTTGCTCGACCTCTACAGAGATGTCATTGACCACCCTTCTTCCTTTGTATATTTTGACCAAATGTTCGGCTCGTAATTTCATCTTAATCAAATTTGATGTCTTTTACATATAGCTGCAAGCTACTGTTGTTTCTAAAAGTATTTTCTCTGATCTCAAAAGCCAAATCAAATCGCATTTTTCTATTGAGCATTTTGTAAATAATTTCATCCGGATATACTGACTTATCTGCCATCCCAAAAGCTATACATACTGGCTTAGTGACCTGACCGTCTTGGACCACATTGAATCGTAAATGTTTATCTTTCAAAATCCGCACTTCTTCGGCATACACTTGAGAGACGGTGAAAATAGGTTCAGGGTTGCCCGGACCAAAAGGTGCCATCTGCTTTAAAATATTATAAAACTTATAATTGATCTGATCCAGCAAAATTTCATCATCAATTTCCAACACTGGCTTCATGTGAATATCAGTAATTCTACTGGAGACTACTTCCTCAAACTTTGCTTGGAAAGCCATTACTTTATCCACAGACATGGTCAATCCGGCAGCATATTTATGTCCTCCAAACTGCTCCAACAAATCACTGCATTCGGCAATAGCTTCGTAAATATCAAAATCATAGACTGATCGGGCCGACCCAGTAGCTTTATTGTTGGATTCCGTCAATATGATCGTAGGTCGGTAGTACTTTTCTATGCATCTCGATGCCACAATACCGATTACCCCTTTGTGCCAATCTTCTTTGAAGAGTACCGTGGACTTCATTTCTCGCACAGTTTCCATTTCTTCAATCATGGAAATAGCCTCTTTGGTAATATTTTCATCGAAATTCTTACGTGCTGAATTGACCGTATCAACAAGTTCAGCCCTTTGTATAGCGTCATCCAGATTTTTGGAGAGCAGCAACTCAACAGAAGCTTTGGCATGCTCTAAGCGTCCCGAAGCGTTGATCCGAGGACCAATCTTGAAAACAATATCGCCAATACCCATCTCTTTTTCGATGTTGCTCTTGATCATCAGAGCCTTGATTCCCGGGCGAGGATTATTATTGAGACGTTCTAGGCCGTAATAGGCCAAAATTCTATTTTCACCTGTAATAGGAACAATATCCGCCGCAATACTGATTGCCAATAAATCCAGATAACTCATGACTTCGGCCACTTCTAAATTATTGACCATACTAAAAGCCTGAATCAACTTGAAGCCAACACCACAGCCGCTAAGCTCTTTATATGGATAGGCACAATCTTTTCGCTTTGGATCCAAAATAGCGACTGCCGCTGGAAGTTCTTCCCCTGGGGTGTGGTGGTCACAGATGATAAATTCTACCCCAAGCTCCTTGCCCAGGGCCACCTTCTGTATCGCCTTTATACCACAGTCGAGAGATATGATCAAGGTAAATCCATTCTCGGCAGCGTAGCGCACACCGCGCTCACTAATACCATAACCTTCCTTGTATCGATCGGGAATATAAAACTCCAAGCGGGAATAAAAACGATTTAAAAAACCATACATCAGTGCGACAGAAGTCGTCCCATCTACATCATAATCTCCATATACCAAAATCTTTTCCCTTTTCGTAATGGCTTGCTGAAGTCTTTCTACCGCTCGATCCATGTCTTTCATCAAAAACGGATCATGGAGCTTATCAAGGTCAGGTCTAAAAAACTCTTTCGCCAATTGAAAATTATGCACCCCCCTATTGGCCAACATATTGGCCAAAGTTGGGTTGACATTGATATCTTTACTCAAGGATTGAACGACCGACTCGTCGGCCTTCTCTCGAATCATCCATTTATACTCCATAAGGCTAAATTACTAAACAATGGGGCTTTTTGATGTTTCGTTAACATATTTTACAAAAAAAAGAGTCCCCTTCACTATAGCCTAACGAAGGGGACTCCAAGAACTGATTTTAGAATTTAAAAAAGAATGGTTTTTCAGGAAGCTGTTGCAACCAAACGTACTTCTAATTCAACATCATCGTAGATCAATCGATCCGCAAGGTTTTCAAAATGGCCATCACAAGTTATGGGCGGTAAGGGACTTATTCAGACCGAAAAATTTTTCCAAATAAATTGCGCTTCCAGGAAATAACGCCTTCATTTCAGGCAAAGAAAGAAGACGAATTTCATCCAAGTATTGCTTTGCGTCAGCCGCTTTCCATTGCATGCCTCTGCTCAACTTCGTTTTAGTTAATACAGTAAAGGTCCAAGATTTTGGTATGTATTGAACGAATGGCAGCACATAGTGAGCTTCTACAGGAAAATGCTTATTGGGGGTTTGGATAAAATAGTATTTTCCTACCCGCATGCACTCCTTAGCCATCTTCTGCTGATTTTCCCAAGTGTATAAATGCTCGATTACAGAATTGGAAAAGACTAAATCAAAACTATTGGTATCAAACTCTGGCATTTGAGTGGCATCGCCGGCGACACTCCTCATTCCTTTCGGAAGGTTTTTCTCTTCTGAAAGGTTGAGCAGGGTGATTTCTAATCTTCCTGATTGGAAAATTTCTTTATCCTCCCAAAAATAAGCAGTTCCACCTACATCTAGAATTCTAATCGTCTGACTTTTGGCAAAATGTTTGTTGAGTAAGTTTACGAAGTCTACAAAACGCTTATTTCGCAATTTGTAGCCTAAGGAATGAGGTTGGTCAGAAGAAGCTAATAAGGCTTGGAAGAAATTTATCATTAGGGCTGAGCTAGTTACAGCTTTGGTACAAAATCAAATTTAATCCGACAAAATTAATAGACCATTGGGATTCTTTCGTAATTTTACGAACAATTTAAAATTTAGCTGTTTATCGTAAAAAAATTTAGAAAGATTCATCCTGATTAGATGGTCGTTACGTATATAAGCTGAAATTGATTTTTATGGAAAAAAAATTTGATCAATACTTCCCCTGGTTTTTTGTCGTAGGCGATGTTGCAGTAGTAGTACTTTCTTTTTTCTTGACAGGAACACTATTGCAAGAATACGGCGCTGTATCCCATCCTGAATTTTCTACTTTTTCCATATTTATTATGGTTTGGTTGGTCATCACCATTCTGAGGAAAGATTATCGCTACGGTAGGACAAGTGAGGCACAACAAACCCTTAATAAATTACTTGGCTCTTTGGTATGGTTCCTGGCCATTGTTGCTATTGTGTGGATGCCGGTGTATTCTGATGCACTTCGATTAGTATATTTCATAACATTGGCAAGTGCTTTGTTCCTATTTATAGGTTCCTACCGTATTGGGGTACACTTGATTTTAAGAAAAACCCGAACTTTTGGTTTCAACAATCGAAAAGCAGTCATCATCGGAAAAGGCAACAGCAGCTCCAAATTGGAAAGTATGTTCAGTTTACGGAAAGATTTTGGTATTCAGTTTCTTGGATACTATGATGACCTATCGACCTGTAATCAAACCAAAGGAACCGTCGAAGCATTTTTTAATGATGCAAGCAATCTGGACTTAGACGTCATTTACATCAATGAAAGTCTAAAAGAAAGTCTGGTACAAAAAATCATCAATTACGCAGATGAGCACTATATTAAAGTGAAAATAATCCCAGGAGGGAATCTTCAACTGGAAAAGAATCTATCTTTCTCCCGCTATGGTGATTTCTTTGTAATCAACGTCAACGAAATCCCCTTGGATAGCTTACTCAACCGTTTCTTTAAGCGAACGTTTGATCTTGTTTTTTCACTTTTTGTGACTGTATTTATCCTGAGTTGGCTTATTCCCTTGGTGGGCCTTCTTATCAAACTAGAGTCCAAAGGACCTGTTTTCTTTATTCAAGAGAGAAATGGTGTGAATAATCAGGTATTCAAGTGTTTGAAGTTTCGCTCTATGACACCCAATGATTATGCCGACACACATCAGGCAACAAAAAATGATCCTAGAGTTACCAAAATCGGTGCATTTCTGAGAAATACTTCTTTGGATGAGATGCCACAATTTTTAAATGTACTGATGGGAGATATGTCAATCGTAGGTCCAAGACCACATACAATCCCTATGAATCAGGTTTTTAAAACCCAAATTGAAAAGTATAATTCCAGACACAAAATCAAACCAGGCATCACTGGTCTTGCTCAAGTTAAAGGCTTTAGAGGTGAAATCGAAAACCCGTACCAAATCAGGTCTCGAGTTAAACTTGATTATTTTTATATCCAAAACTGGTCTATCTGGATGGATTTGAGCATTTGTTTCCGTACGGTATATGAATTGATACACAATCGGGAAAATGCCTATTAATCCAAATCCAGCTTGCCCCTATTGCGGTTTTTCCTCTCCAGACAACAAAAGGTATACAGCCCGGGAGATGATGTTTGGTACAAAAGAAGAGTTTACCTACAGCTCTTGCAATCAATGCCATAGTCTGTTTTTGGAAAAGGTCCCTCAGGATCTAGGTAATTACTATGCATCAGATTATTATAGTTTGAGCCCTTTGGTAAGCAGTCCATCGTGGAAAACAATGCTCAAAAAAGTACGAGAGACAATCTTTCGCTTAAGTAATTACAGGCTATTTAAGCCCATTTATGGGGATTGGTGGCAAGTATTGCAGCCAAGCAAAAATGCCAAAATAGCAGATATAGGCTGTGGAAATGGGCAGCTTCTTTATGAACTTCATGCGGCAGGATATACCAACCTTTGGGGTTTTGATCCATTTATGAGTGAAGAAAGAGTGGATGAAGGTCTTTCACTTCAAAAAAAAGAAATTGGTGACATCAGCAGTAAATTTGATCTGATTATGTTTCATCACGCTCTTGAACACATGCCAAACCCAGCACAAGTGTTGAATCAAGTGCTTCAACTCCTCCAGCCTAATGGACAGTTGCTCATCAGAATACCCGTAGCTGACGCTAGTGTATGGAAAGAAGAAGGAGTAAACTGGGTACAACTTGATGCGCCAAGACACCTCCATATACCAAGTGTCAATGGACTAAAAAGCTTATCCAAAAAATTAGGATTCGAGGTTACTACTGTTGTATTTGATAGCAGTGAATTCCAGTTTTGGGGTACAGAACTTTATAAAAAGGGTATCCCTCTAAATCAATCTGACCCACAAAAGGTATTTACAAAAGAAGAGCTTTCTCATTTTAAGAAAAAAGCTCTTCTGTATAACAAACAAAACAAAGGCGACCAAGCTTGCTTTTATCTCAGAAAGCTACCCTAGATCCTAGACAAAGCATCTAAAAAGCCCATAGTTTCGCCTTTTTTCTTGACGATCAACATTGGTAGTTGATTGTTTTTTTGGACTAGGTCTTCGGAAACACTTCCTAAAAGCACCGCAGCAGATCCTGTCCTACCTCTACTACCCATCATCACCATATCTGCGTTGTTGTTTTTTGCTGATTGAATAATCAACTCTGCTCTACCAATGTTCGTTTTCAACTCAAAAACACAATCTATGGCTGGATGATTATTTCTCTTTAAGAAGGCTTGAAAATCATCTTCAGCATGTTTTTTCATGAGCTGAGCAAACTCCTCAAAAGATTTCCCTGTTTTGTAGTAACCGATAGGCACTTCATAGATATGAAGTCCAAGCACAGCAGCGCCTAGTTCACTAGATACCCGCTCTGCAAACTGCAAGGTGAGGATCGAGTGGGATGAAAAATCCATTGGTATCAAAATCTTCTTAGGCACATCAACATTAGTATCCTCTGTCAAAAACAATACAGAGCATGGTGCTTTTTGAGCCATACTTTTTGCCAATGATCCAGAGCCTGCCAAGCGTTCCTTTCTCCCCATGATGATCAAATCCACGTCCTTATTTGATGCCGTCTTTAGGACGTTTAACATGGCCTTACCTTCCAAAATTATAATCTCATATTCTAATCCTTCGGGAATAGAAAAAGACTTTAATGACTGCTGTATTTCTTTTTCCAAAGTCTCATCCACAGGAACCGCTAGATTTGGATAATTCTTTTTGATTTCTTCAGGGATGACAAAGTCCTTTGCTATGTGAACGAAATACAATTTCTTTAGGCCTAGCAAATTGGCTAATGCAAAAACTTTCGGAAGGATGATTTCATCCATCTCTGATAAATCAAGGCCAACCATAGCCCTTTCAAAATTCTTCATATGCTGTTATTTCTGAATTCAGTCTCAATTTACAAATTAAAAAACATCCAAAAAAAGAAGACTCATTTTTGTTTGTTGACACTAAGAAAAACATTTCATCCTACAAAAACCAATATATTTGTGTCAAATGGCAAAATCAATCGCTAAGTATTTTATTGCGCTTGTCCCAGAAGGAACCATACAGGAAGAAGCTACCCAAATAAAAGAAGTCCTTAAGGAAAGCTTTAAAATCAAGTATGCGCTCAAGTCTCCGGCGCATATTACAATTAAAATGCCCTTCAATTGGAATGAGTTGAAAGAAGACAAGTTAGCTTTGCTTCTAGGGGACTTTTTTAAAAACAAACAGTCGTTTGATCTTCGGCTTAAAGGCTTTGATCGCTTTGGCAAGAGAGTCATTTTTATCGCAGTAAAACCCTCCGAAAAACTTGAAAAACTACAACAAGAGCTAGGCTCATTTTCAAAGCTTATCTTAAAGCTACCTTTGGAGCTCAGCGACACATCTTTCCATCCACACATGACCATCGCCTTCAAAGATCTCAAAATCCCCAAGTTTGACGATTATTGGAGCTTTATTAAAAAACAGTCATTTAATCATCCCTTTCTAGTAAAAGAGGCTGCCTTACTCAAGCGAATTGAGGGCAGATGGGTGGTCATCAATAAGTTTCCATTACATGCGAATAGTACTGAATAAATAATTTATAGCTCCTCTTCCTTAGTTTGTTTATCAACTTTTTAACCCTGAGGCAATTGCATTTATCGCACCTTTTTTTTCCTGTTTTAATTCTAAAAATACCTGTAAATACTGTTCTGTCACAAAATCCCAGTTGTAGCGTTGAGTCAATCCTGCGTATGCAGTCTGTCTCAATTGCTCCATTTGAGATTCTTCTGCCTCAGACTTATCCACAACTTGAGCGACGGATTCATCATTTTTTTCAAAATACCACCCATGCTTTCCTTGCTGAAGCATTTCTTGATTAAAAGGCGTATCCAAAGCCAAAATAGCACAGCCATAACCTAATGCTTTCAACATGGCCGGGTTGGTGCCCCCATATTCATGTCCATGAAAATAAGCATAACAATGATGATACAATGACTTCAACTCTTCTGGGTCAGTCACATATCCTGTAAACAACAAACGTGGATCTTTTAGGTTTTTCAAACCTTCGGCGTAAGCGTCTTGGAAAGGAACATCTCCTACAATTACCAATCGTCTTTGAGAATTTGATTTAAGAAAACCTGAAATGATCAAATCGGCATTATTATCAGGCACCAATCTTCCCACAATCAAAAAATAAGACTGAGGTTTTAAATCCCATTTTGCTAAGAGGGAATCATCTGCACCTTTAGAAGGATTTGCTCCGTAGGCTATTACTGTGGAATCTGTATGAAATTCTTCTAAGTACACCCTCCTCATTTCATCGGAATCATTGATAATTCTATCAAACCAGCGAGTTGCCATCCGAGAGGACCATTTGAAATATTTAGAACCAAAACCTTTCCATTTGGGCCTCAACCACTCCAAACCATCTACATTGATAGCTGTTGGTTTGCGTAAAAGTCTAGAAATAACTCCAAATGGGCCGTTGCCACTATTGACTACAAAAATCACATCCGCATCTGAAAAACAGGCATGAATCATGGAGAGAAAAGAATGCGTCAGTTGAGTCAAGCTCTTTTTTTCAATCGCCGGCAAATAAACCAAACGGATACCATTGACAATCTCTGGTTTTTCTTTGAACAATGCACTGTGACAGTACACGGTCACTTGAACACCTTTTTTTTGCAAACGCTCTCCCAATTCCCGGACCATGGTATCATAGCCTCCATACACATAAGGATAGCCTTTGGCTCCTAAAATGGCTACTTTCAATTGATCTGCTCCCATAAAAATGCTTCTATTGATGTGGAAAACTGTTGGTAAGAAAATGAATCAAGCACTCTTTTTTGGCCAGCCAATCCAATTTGGACCGCTTGATCAGGGTTATCTAGTAATTTGCTGAGATACAAAACACCCTTTTTTTCATCTCCGATAGGAAAAATATAACCTGTTTGATTATGAACAACCATCTCCCTTGCTCCACCCGAATCAGAAGCTATCACTGGTAATCCAGCTGCCATAGCTTCTAAAATTACAGTAGGAAAGGAATCTGGCAGAATAGAAGGAAGAACAAAAATGTCCGAAGCCTTCAATATTGCTGGGATATCTCTTCGAAATCCTAAGTCCACAACATGATTGGACAATCCATGATGCGCTATAAAAGCATGTAACTCTTCCTGAATAGGTTCATAGCCTGGATACGGGTCTCCCACCATCCAAAATATTGTATGTGGATAAGTCTTGACTAAAGATTGAGCCATTTGAAGAAAAAACAGCTGCCCTTTACCTGGATTGATTCTTCCCACCATGGTAATGATACGCTGATGATCTTGGACTCCGAATTGAGCCCTTAATTGCCTATCAGCGTTAATAAACTCCTGATAATCCATCCCATTGTGGATAACCTTTGGCTGCGCTACTTTCAAATGCGGCATCCAATGTTGAGCCACTGCCTTAGATACAACCAAGGGATGTGGGGTACTTTGGTCCAATTGCCTAGCCAAAAACTTGATCAAAAACTCTGGCCCAGGTAAGATTTCATGGATATGCCATACGTGTTTGATCTTGTTCTTCCGAGCAAAAATTGCCCCAATAATAACTGCTAAGGTGTTGGAGTAAATGAGTACAATTTCTTCTTGCTGATGCAATTCTTTCAAAAATTGATAAGCCTTCAACAAGCGTTTTCCCCGGTTGATGATACCCAATGGTGAAAAATACTTTCTACGAAGAATGCCCAAATTCATGATCCGCACATCCATCCCTAACGATTCCATCTCCTCTCTTAATGGACCATCTCCTGGTAAAACTACCACTGTGGAAAAGCCCATTTTACGAACTATCTCCAATACAAAAATTAATATCTTGGAAGCTCCATAAAGCTCCGAAGAACTATGCAAAAAAACAATCGTCCCCTTCTTATCCATGCTCCTTTTTCAAATACATCCTCAAAACCCCACCCTTTTTAAAGCCAACTGCCAATATCTCCCATATCCACGCCAATGGTAATAATGCAGCTACCATCACTAAAGTCCCAATCTTTTTCTTCCCCTTCAAGTCTACGATGATATTTCCGCGATAGCCAACCTTACCCATAAGGGCACGCAGCATCCCCAAAACACCCAAGTGAAGGGAGTAATATTGAGTCTTTGCTGTAGTTAATCCAATCTTTTTAAGGGCAAGAGTTAAGCTGTTTTCATTCCAATGACTCAGGTGCTTGGGTATATCCCAATGCATCCAGTCATCTCCGGCTAGTTGGGCCTGCCAACTAGCAGCATTGGGAACCTCGATGACAACAACACCACCTTCTTCAAGATTGGAGTCAACCAATTCACTCAATAGTTGCATAGGCTGGGGCAAATGCTCCAAGACATGTAGAAGCGTAATTACCTGAAAAGAGCCTTTTGAAACCTTCCCTCCCTTGTAATACTCATTAATAACTTCAATCCCGTATTTTTCTTTGGCAAAAGTAGCTCGTGCCTGAGCAGTTTCAACCCCAACAGTTTTCCAACCTTGTTCTTTTGCTCGGGCTAAAAACTGCCCTTTTCCACAACCAAAATCCAAGACAGATACGTTTTCTGAAAGACCTAACAGTTGTTGGGCTGTGTGGATAACTTTGCTTGCTTCTGAAAAAATAATGCGTTCAAAGACAGATTTACGGTTATCCACAACTGCATAAACCTCATCCTCGTAAAGCACTTCTGCTTGAATATCCTCGGAAAGATAAGTCCATTCAATCCCACAGGTGACACAGTGCACTTTTGTCAAATGCTCATGACTCTTTTGGGGTGTTGTACAATTGGGGCACTGCTGCTGCCTCATAGCATTAGTTGGTTAGTATCAAGCGATGATAGGCATCTGCAAAAGCTTTTCTGCCAAAGACCTCTTTTCGGGCCTTACCCAGCTCAATCAATTGCTTTCTCAGTTCAGGGTCGCGATACAAAGATTCCATTTTTTCTTTTAAATCCACAGCATTTCCTGTTTGATGTATCAAGGCAGCTCCTCCAGCGATTTCAACCAAGGCTTCTTGAGAAGAAATTAGCACTGGAGTATTTAAACGCATCGACTCAATCACAGGAATTCCAAATCCCTCATTTTGAGAGGGAAATACATAGACCAAGGCAGTCTCATAGAGTGTTTTTGCAGCTGCATCAGAAATAAATCCAGGCAAGATCACCTTATTTTCTAAACCATATGATCGAATAGTGTCCTCCACAGTTTCCCAATCATCTACGGTTTTTCCCAACCCTCTCTCACCCGCTAACACTAATTTTATTTCTGAAGAATTTTCTCTCAAGAATTGTGCAAATGCATGGATCAGTATTGGAAGGTTTTTACGCTTGTCAAAACTGCCTAAGTGAAAAAAGAAGCCGTTTTCTTTTAAGCCAAATTGGGATAAAATTTTTTCGTCACCATTACCTTCATATAAATTAGGACATTGATAGATTACATGTGGTATTTGTCCAATCAACGTATATGTTTGAATGGCTTTTTTAGCAACTTCTGAGGTTGTAATTATCACATCTTGCTTTTTCAACCCACCATAAATCATGTGGATAAAGTACTTTCTCCACCAAGAGCTATAATTTTGGGGCATTTGCCAAAAAAATGCATCATGGATCACCGTAAAGTTTTTTTTACTTGTCAAAGCAGGTCCAACAAAATCAAAATTGATGATGCAATCAGCACCCGAGATCCAAGCCTTCCAAGGTAATAGAATTTGCTTCCATAAAAAGTAGTACACATGATACAATAATGTTTTCCATTTGGGTTGCTTCCCACGAAAAAAATTCTTTTGCGATTGTTGATCAGGATCATGAGAAAAAATAAACTCAATATTAGGATGTGGATAAGTCTTCACGGAGGCTACAAACTCCAGCATATAGGTTTTGATTCCAGTCAAAGCTGTATTCAAATAGAATAAATCCACATATACCTTTTTTTTCATGCGGCCACAGGTTTAGGATATCGGATTCGTTGAAATGCATTGACGGAATAACCAACCATCCACCAAGACATCCATGCTACATAGCTATACAACTCAGCGTTGGCTGTGAACAAAGGCAATAAAAGGCCCACCTTCACCGTCGCGCCAACAAAAGCAATACGAGCCGTCATAACATTATCGGACTGTCGGAACACCTGAATGCATGTTTTGATACCATAGGCTAAGATCAAGATATACAAAAACATTCCAATCCAACCCAACTGCACCCCATAAATCAGGTACTGATTTTCTCCACCTACCCGGAGTTCCTCATCTACCACCCCCACATTTCCACTCATGGCTAAACCGATACCCAAAGGATTGGCAACCATGGACTCCAACGCCAGCAACCACTCTACCAAGTGACCCACGGAAGAAGTGTTTTCAAAAGTAATTGTATCAACAACAAAAAAGTAGAAGTCTTCGGTCGCAAAAAATAGTACAAATATCACAAAGAGTAAGAACAAAAATGCACCAACCAAGATCAAGCGATACAAACGGAAAATAACGGCAATAAAGAAAATCATCACAAAAAAAGAAGCAAAAGCAGCTCTTGATGCAGAAAACAATAAGCTAGCAAAAGACGCTCCCATCACAATCCCATATAAGGTCCAATCTTCTCGCTTACTCGTCAAATACCAAATCAATCCCGCAGAAAAGCCTAACAAAACTGAGCTTGCCAATTCTAAAGGATCTGCAAAAAAAGATGCCAATCGACGGCTAGTAGATTGGGTCTCAAATGTCCAGGCTAAATCGTAGTGACCCGTAGGCTCAATATCACGCACTTCCTGAAAAAATAGTGCAAAACCCGTGTGCGATTGGAGGTGGGTTCCTACCATCTTCTCTCCAACATTTACAACAAATGCTAGAATAGCTATAATAAATATTCCCTTAAATAAAGCCGAGATATTAATGGAGTCAACTTCTGTATTTCTCGCAAGAAAATATACTAATGAGGGCATAAGCATGTTTTTAAAATACACAGCTTTAGCTAATGCACTCGCTTCACCCAAGGGCAAGAGGATATATAAAAATCCCAAGCCTGTAAACGCCAAGAACAGTATGTCAACTTTGTGTAACCGAAAAGAATAATTTAAAAGACTCTTTTGGTAGCATACGAAACTCAATACTGCCGTGAATAGCACCAATTCTTTCAGATACTGAAAAATATTTACGATTAGAATAGACTGTGTGGCCAAATACACTATCCCTAAGCCCGTCACATAAAAAGGCAAATAATACAAGACAAAAAAGATAGCGTACTCATATTTCCCTTCCAATACGATCTTTCGCATTACCCATGTAGTCAGGATAACGGTCAAAATAGCCAGTAGAATAAAAATAATCAAGGACATAGTGGTCGATTAATGTGATGATCCAAAACCAATCCATCATTAATGCCTTTACTAACAGCTTTGGCTTTTTGGAATCTACCTCTAAGACAAAAATACACTATCCAAGCAAAATACTTGCTCAAATGATAACCGAAAGCAAGTAGAAAAGCTGGATACGAAAGATGCTTTTTAATTAAAAACAACTGATTTCTGGTATGTAGGTAAAAAACGGTAGGACTAAGTGTTCCTTCTTTGCTTTCTTTTTTGGAGGATGCATTTCCTTCATGGTAAATGACACTTTCCTTGGATAACAGGAGCTTATAACCTGCTTTCCGTATTCTCAATGACCAGTCCACATCTTCGAAATAAGCAAAAAAGGAAGCCTGCAAAGGTCCAAGCTCTTGGATAACCTTACTTGGCAATAACATACAACATCCCGTTACCCAATCCAAAGCATGGGAGCCAAAGGTGTATGAGGCCAAAGTCGCTCGATCTCCTCGGGTCGTAGAAATCCCAAGCCAAGAATTAAACTTACCTCCTGCACTCCAGATCTTTTTATGATCTTCTAGCAATAAAATTAAAGGCTGCACAATCCCAACCGTCGCATCATTGTCTAACATATTCACCATTGGTGTTAAAAAATCAGATGACACTAAAGTATCATTGTTCAAAAGCATCACATACGTAAACCCATTTGCCAACGCATAACTTATGCCAACATTATTTCCACCTGTGAATCCCAGATTCTGGTCATTTTGAAGTAGGACAATCCATGGAAATTCTTCTTTCAGGCGCCATCCAGAGCGATCCTCAGAAGCATTATCCACTAGTATAATTTGATAGTTAGAATAGTTGAGCTTAGCCAAGGAATCTAGACAGTTCCGCGAATGCTCATATCCATTCCAATTAAGAATGATGATCGCGACGGAAGATTCGTTGTGCAAAGGCATGTACTAAAGATTGATTACGGGTATAGATGAGATAAGAATATATGATGAAAATAATAACTTCTGAGGATAAGAGTGCAAAACAAAGACCAATACCACCATAGTAGGCAGTCAACAATGAAGCCACCACAACCACATACACACACATTAGCCAGGAAGCTTTAAAGAGCAACTCTTTTTGATTAGCTACGAAAAGAACAACCCCATTAATTATGTTTAACGAAGCTAAAAAAGGAATAAAGGCCAAAATTTTAAGATATATGATAGACTCTTCCAGCCGGTTTTTTGCTAATAACTCCACAACAAACCCCGCAGAAATAAACGTAACAACAGAGACCATCAATCCCAATGACATTCCTATCAGATAGGTTTTTGAAACAAATCGAATAAATGCCTGCTGATCCGTTTGATAGAGCTTTGAAGCATTGGGATAAATTGCCTGTATGATCAAGGTAGGAAACATTCTCAGGACCATGGTGATTTTTTCAGCCAAGCTAAACATCCCCAAGGTGGTGTCATTTCCAAAGAAACTTAATATGATTAAGCCTCCATTTACAGATATATGTGCAGCAATATTCGACAGAAAAAGATAAACATTATCCCGCAAGGAATGCCAAATAGCCTTGATTGTGGGCCAGAAAAAATGGATATGCATGGCATAACGCATGTATAGTAACAAAAAAATATTCAAAAGTAGCGCAGAAGAGCCGAGTATAAAGTTTACCCACTTCGCTTGTTCGGGCGCATGGATAAATAATACGATGCCAAATAAAAATAGTAGCTTACTGAAAATGTTGGTCACCGAAATCAATTTCATTTTTTCCATACCCTGAAAAAACCACAATGGTAGGGTGGCTTCAGAAAAAAGCAGAATAGTAGAAAACATCAGGATTTCTTTATAATCCCTGAAGAAGTTGAAAGCATAAGCGGCAATCCAAAGGAACAAAGCTGTAAAAGCAGCCAATGCCAGACGAGTAAACAGCACTTGAGAGGCTATTCGCGATAATTTCTTAGATTGATCATGAAAAATAGCAATCTCACGCGGAGCACTGATATTAAACCCAAAACCAACAATAATATTCGTGAAAATGATTACCGATAATGCCAGATTGACCAAACCAAATTGATCTACACCTATGGACCTCAATAATAGGGGCATAGACATGATGGAGATCAACATATTGGATGCTTGGATCACCACCAGAAAAATAAAATTCTGAATGGATTTATTGCGGATATAAGACCCTACAGGAAAGGAAGAAAGTTTCTCCAGCATGCTTATAGGTTATCGGGTTCATCCATGTTGCACATGCAATTCATAGATTTTACGCACATACAGCAAAATGAAGACCAAAAACAAAGCAATCAAGCCTCCCAATACGATGCCCTTACTTAATTTCAACTCCGATCTAGGAATCGGGTAACTTGCCGCATCTACCAGTTGGATCAGAGGAGAATTGTTCCGATGATTAACTTTTGCTATTTCGAGGTTTTTGACCACTTCAGAGTATACCGCAGAGGTCGCCTGAATATCAATTTGTCTCTTTCGGCCTTCAACTGTACCTGTTTGCATCAAAGGATTAGCATTGGGCACACGATCTGAAAAGGAAGCAAATTGAACCAAGCTTTCATCTAAAATTTTCCGTACAGAGTCAGCCTGCGCTTGCAATATCTGAAGGTTTTCCGCAGTCTTCTTAGTCTTGGTTTCAAAGTAAAAACTATTGACGTTTTCTACTAAGTGCTCATTAAAGACTTTAGCAAACTTTTCATCCTTTGACGATACGTTTACCTGGATGATCGTCAACTTTCGATTAGGCTTTTCTATAGATAGCTGCTTCTTTCGAATCAATTGGGCAACCTCCTTCACCACAGAATCCTGCTGTATCGTAAAAGTCTCTCTGGGTATCGTAAAATCAAGCTGGCTAAGATCCACTTTTTTTCTCCACTTGTCTTGCAACTCATTGAATTCAATAAATCGATCAATTAGCAGCTGCTCATCATCAAAAGGGCTCAAGAGCGTCTTGGCTAGCATATTGTCAGACTTGTACAACTCCATGATATTATCCCCTTGAAAAAGCCCGGATGAGCCTCCCAACGAACCCAAATTTACACCAACCAAAGAAGCCAAACCAGACATTTGACCGATTCCAGACATGTCCGATTCTTCCAGCACAAAAGAGGTGCTTGCGTGGAATACCGGCTTCTTGATAATGGAAGCGAGCACCCCCAAGCAGCCTCCAATTACTCCTGCCAATAAAAGAATTTTCCATTGGCCCATGAAGTACCCTATCCAAAACTGGAAGCGTAAAATCAATTCCCGAAAGGTAATTTTATCGTCCACAAAGTGATTATTACTTGCCATATCAAGGATTGATTTGAGTGACCACCAATACTAATGTAGCTAACCCTGTAGCAATCCCAACCAATTCACCTGGCCTTACGGGAACACGTGGTCCTTTGGTAGGTACAATGATTTCAGCACCTGGACGCACCTGTGGATAGGCTCGAATACCCAAGAAGTTTTTGGTTCGGGCCACTTCACCATTAGCATAGACAACATACGTTCGTTTTCTATTGGCTCTAATATCAAAACCTCCAGCCCTGTTGATGTAATAACTTGCCCCACGGTCACTTTGGTACCTTACGGTGGCAGGGTATACCACATCTCCTCTCATACGTACCGTTTGCAATTGCTTAGGAATAGACAAAATATCGCCTTCTTCCAAAATCAAATCTACATCTGAATACGGGTTACGCATGATTGCGGCCAAATCAATCGCCACTGCTTCCGTCTGTCTAATTCGGATAGGTGCAATATCTGCTTTGGTTTCAGTAATCGAAGTAATGGATTCACGTTTAGATTCAGCGGCTCTACTGCCCTCAGTCAAATCCACAGGTCTATTCCCCAAATCTCTAAATAGACGATCTATTAATAATTCCTGTGCTTCTGTATTAGAAGGATCTGCCAGCAATCGGTCTTGTAAATCCTGCAGATTACGGTTCCTTCTTATTTGCTCGGATTCTGTTTCAAAAAACTCCGTTCGACGAATTAAGGTAGCGCCTTCAGCATAGGCAAAGGGCGTAAGGCCTCCAGCTCTTCTCACCAAATCAGAGATCCGCTCTTCAGCTGACTGTACAGCGAAGTATCCTGGTGAATTCACCTGACCTTCCACTTGTACCACCTTATCCAAATTAAAATTGGGTTTCCTTCTGACAATCACCCGATCAAATGGTTGTAGCACTTCTCCATCCGGAGCTATGGAAAGATTAGGTGTAACTTGCACTTGGATCAAGTCAGCAAAAGTACCCGTGCCAGTTTGCTCGGATCGACGGGCAATTTCTACTGCATTCAAATTTGCAGCTTCTCGCAGGCCACCCGCCATCAAAATCAATTCTTCCACACTCATATGCTTGGAATAGGGATAAGTGCCCGGATTTTTTACCTCCCCATTGATCTGTACATAAAACTCATCTTGCAAATCATAAACGGAAGAAATCCTGATAACATCCTCTCTTTTTAATGGAATGTCAGAAGCACTTCCAGCCATAATACCTTGCAAATCTACGGTCAACACCTCTGTGCTCAAGTCGTCAAAAGTCCGTAAAATACTCGCTCTGCCAATAAAAGCATCTCCTCTGAGTCCATCGGCCAAGGAAATTAATTGCTTCAAGGTCATTCCTTCCTGAAGTGCAAAATTTCCCTCTCTGAAAACAGCTCCTTTGATTTGGACGCGATTTTGATATCTGGCCAATATTCTTCCTACTTCATATTCGTCACCACCTTTGGCAATAAACATGTTCAACTGATTCGAAAATATATCAGAGACAGCACGCTCTTTTCCTGAAACCCTGCTAACGGCAATTCTATCCTTATACGCTTCATCCGTAAAACCACCTGCAAATTTCAATACATCCTCAAAGGTTTCTCCATCTTTGATTTCAAAAATTTTTGGCCTTTTTACTTCTCCATTTACTTGTACTCTTGCTAGGAAAGGCTCAACCAAAACTACATCCTGATCTTGCAATTGAAAATCCAAATTAGCTTTTCCATTAACCAAAAAATCATACACATCTATTCCCGCAACCTGCCTCCCATTACGCATCACCTTGATGTTTCTGAAGGTGCCATTTTCGCTAGGACCGCCAGCAGCATAGAGCGCATTGAAAACTGATGAAAAGGCACTCAATGTAAATGTCCCCGGTAATCGTAACTCACCCACCAAATGAACTTTGATTGTGCGGACATTCCCCAAAGTAATTTGTAAAAAAGTATTGGGATTGCTTCCTCTCAAACCTGTATAAAAGTTAGCTACCCGGTTTCTGATTATTCCTGTGGCTTCTTCAATTGTTTTTCCAGAAACATTAATGGGTCCGATATTATCCAATAAAACAAATCCATCAGGATTTACAGTAGCCTCATAATATTGTTCGGACTGCCCATAAATATCTATGTAAATCATATCTCCAGGCCCCAATATGTATGATTTTGGAGTAGGGAGATTGATATTCGGCTCAAAAGTCAATTTGCGGTTTCGATTATAAAACAAATCCATTCCAAAAATCAATGAAGAAAGCGACTCAGCTGTCAACCCATCAATGTCTTCTTGAAATTTAAATAGACCTTGGGAAATTTCATTAAAATCCATTTGTCTACGAGGATCTCTTTTGGATGCGGTTGCGCCTGTTCTTACGGATCCGGCTCCATCCAACTGCTCTAAACGATTGCGTAATTTTTCCAATTCCCCTGCTGGAACACCTCGTAGTCTAGCCATTTGAAGTAATTGTGCTTCTGAAAGCCCTGCTTCAGAAGCTCTGCGAATGAGTTCCTGTAGCTGATCATCCGACAATTCATCCACCTTGATGTTAGCAATATCATTCATGGACTGTGCCTGCACAACCTGAGGGGCAAACAAACTTGACGCAATCAAAAATAAAAGGGAAAGTAGTAGTTTATTCAAATGCATGAACATATTAATTCTATGGATCGATCAGATGATTCGTCGCTTTCTCAGCAAAACGCTGATGAAAAAGCGTTTCAGAATCCAGTTTAAGGCTAAATTCCGAAAAAAACCTCTTAAAACAGCCGTAAATATAAAGATAAGCCTGCATACTTGGTCAAAAATGCCTCTTTATCTTGGAAATGTCCATCAACTGTCCGTCTATTCGGTACAATTGCTGCAAATTTCTATCTGTGTCCGATCTGATAACAACTGTCCTCTGAATGCCTGATAGGTGGTATTCCTCCAAATGGATGCCAAAGAATCTTCTTTTATAGATCCAAAAACATGAGAAGCATCCTTGTCAAAACAGCAGGGAACTACACGCCCATCCCAAGTGATCACCGAGCCTTGCCACATTCTCCAACATTTATTTTCGGGTTGTTTTTTTAATTTCCACTTTCCTTTGCCATCTGGTAAATATCGGGAATATTCCAAGTTGTTGGGAATAAGGGGAGACCCTTCTTCATAATTATAAATTTGCGTTGACTTTAACTGTAACTCGTCCACCTGCAAATTTTCACACCATTCTTGTAAAGCAGGAATCTGATGTTCATTGACCCCAGTCACCAAAAATTGAAGAATGACATAGGGGTAGCGAAGATTCCGCTCATTTCTGGTTTGAATCAACCGTCGGATTCCTTGCTCCACTTTATCAAGTTTCCCTCCTACACGGTAGTTTTCATAAATTTCCTGAGTAATCCCATCCACCGAAACTATCAATTGCCTCAACCCTGAATCTAAGGTTTTATCTACATTGGCTGCTGTCAAATAATGGGCATTGGTGGAAGTTGCCGTATACACTTGATACGTGTGGGCAATTTCAATTAGTTTGGTAAAATGAGGATGTAAAAAAGGCTCTCCTTGGAAATAAACATGCAAATAGTGTAGATGGGGGTGATTTTCTCGAATGATTTTCTCAAATAAATCTATGTGAATCATTCCGGTAGGACGGGTAAAACTCCTCAGACCACTTGGGCATTCCGGGCAGCGAAGGTTGCAACTTGTCGTAGGCTCAATGGATAAGGTTGCAGGCCTTCCCCACATGATAGGTTTTTGAAGCAAGCGGGAAACTTGAAAAGAAAGGTAGAGCTGACTAAGGTTCCATACTTTGGAAAAACTTAGGTGCTGCCAGTACCCCAACCATTGAACTCTTTTCTTGGACAATTGCATACTACTCTGGGATAAGCACTTGATCTATTCCATGAATAACACCATTTTGAGCCAAAATATTGCGCTTGTTTGGAATAAGTAAAGCGTCATTGATCTGGTTATTTGCCAAATTAACGAGTACTGATTCCCCTTCCAATAAGGTGGAGATACTGGATGCTTCCCGCAGATCGGGGGTAAAAATGCGCTCATTTATCACATGATACAACAAGACCGAAGTAAGCGTCTCCAAGGGAATATCTTCCACAGTTGGCAGGTTTAGCTCTTCCAATAAGGTCTCAAAAGCCTCATCCGTTGGAGCAAAAACAGTCAGATTATCCTCAAACCTACCCTGAAAAGCTTCCAAAAGTCCTGCATGAAAAATTGCTCTTCGCAATAAGGTGAACTCTGCGTTAGCGGCAGTTGCACTTGACTCCAAAATTTCCGCAATATTTTGTGTAGGACTTGTAAGCACTTGATCTATTTCATGGATGATGCCATTGTCCGCCGTCAAATTGGTACGAACTATGCGACTGTTTCCATTCAAGAAAAAGTTTCCATTTGGAGCTTGACTAAAATAAAGAGGTATATCCGTCAGGGTATTGCGCTGTCCTCGCTGGAAAGCAGAAGATTGCAGAAGACCCGGAATCACATGATAGCCTATAATAGATTGGAGCTGAGGAGAACTTAGAAACTCCTCTATAGTCAGGTCATTGGCTGCCAAGTATGCATTAATTGCCGTATTGGTAGGTACCATGACGGTAAATGGTCCCCCTTGTACCAGCTGATCTTCCAAACCTGCTGCTACTACTGCTGCAATAAAAGCTGTATAACCATTATCCTGAGCTACATCTAAAAGCGTATTGGTAGGCGGAATCATCATTCGGTCGATCACATGCATGACCCCATTCCTTGCATCAAGATTAGGAGTAGTTACCTGGTATTCCCCATTCAAGGTAATCGCAGAGCCCTCCACACGAATATTCAAAACAAAGCCAGGCAGAAATGTTTCCCTCGGACCAGTGTTAAGTTGTGCTCTTAAATTCCTCCCTGGAATCAAATGGTACAATAAAACTGCTTGCAGAAAATCAATTGGTACCAAGTTGATGGATGGCACACCCAGTTCTTGCAAAGTTTGTTGCATGGCAGCATTATCAGGAGCAAATAATGTAATCGGACCAACAGCTCTCAAAGCTGAATCCAAGCCAGCACGAATTACAGCCGTCCGCAACAAAGAAAATTCTGGATCAACTTCTATAATTTCCCAAAGCGAGCCTTCCTGAGTTGGTGGCAGGTCTTCATTGTAGCATGAAAAAAGCATGCTAATTACCAAGAAAAGGCCCGTAAAGCGAATAAAGGCAGCGGAAAAACGCATGAACATGATCAATTACCCAATGGTTGAAGGTAACAAATCTCGTGAGAAAATTGTACACTCCTAAACTTATTGCTGATTTATCATCGTTAAAGTGTAGATTTGAAGGCAAAAACCACAAAACATGGGAAAAACTTGGATTTGGGCATTGTTTTTTTTCTTACTCTTTTCCTGCAAACAAGGACAGAAATCTTGTGAGCTTGATGCAGAAATTTTGGCTGTCAAGCCTTCCATCATGATCGAACGCTTGGAAAATTCCTTTTTTCAAGCAAAAGATGAGGCCGAGTTGCTATACCTACTGGAAGAACATCCTTTATTCGCCGAAAAATATTTGCTAATCAATAGTTACAATTCCAAAGAGGAGTTAGCTGCCGAACTGTGGATGATTCATCAGGACTCCTTGATGATGGAGCTGTATGAGGAAGTACAACAGGAGTTTGGAGACATTGAGGATCTAGAAAGTGAATTGGAGAAAGCATTTGCATACATCAGCTTTTATTTCCCCGAATTCAAAATCCCAAAAGTATACACCTTTGTAAGTGGATTCAGCTCAGATTTGGTAGTTACGGATGATCTTTTGGTCATTGGTTTGGATTATTATTTACCATTTACCCATAGATTCCAACCACCAGATTTACCCCAATATATCAGTAAGCGTTACCAAAAAGAATATATCATTCCTAACATTGTCACAGCAATTTCTTCCTTTTTCAATGAGACAGACATGAGCCAAAATTCTCTTTTGGCTGAAATGATTTTCTATGGCAAAGCCTATCATTTTACCAAAAGCATATTGCCCTGTACATCAGATGATTATATCATTGGCTACACACCTGAGGAAATTGCCGCGTGTTGGGCAAATGAAGAATTTATTTGGGCGCATTTTGTAGAGAATGACTTATTCTTTGAAACCAATCCATTTGAAATCAGAAAATATACAGGTGAGGCTCCTTTCACTGATGAAATCAGTCCAGATGCACCCGGAAGAATCGGACGTTGGCTAGGCTGGAATATTGTAGATGATTACCGCTTCAATAATAAGTTGTCTTTACCAGACCTGATGCGAGAGTCTGACAAAAATAAGATTTTCAGGCAGTCCGGATATAAACCTCGTCGTTGAAAGATGCCGGGAACTGTTGCGAGTCAATGACGTGCAAGACCTTTGCAATAGCTATATCCGAATTAAAGTAAGCCTCCGCCAACTGCCGGGCATTCCTTTGCATATTCTTTAACAAAGCAGGGTTTTGGGATAATTCTTCCAATTGGCGGATTGTTTTATCAAGGTTGTCAGCGTCATGATAAAAGCCTAGCTCTTGGTTTTTGACCAATTCCCACACCCAACCTTTTTGATTGATCAACATGGCTTTTCCCATAGCCAAGGCATCAAAAAATTTGTTCGGGCTATTGGTTTTAAATATAGGCAATCTCTCAAATGAAATAAAGGCAACATCTGCACAGGTCATCAATTCCTGCACTTCCTGCTTGGATCCAAAGGGGAAGAAACGGACGTTTTTCAGGCCTCTATTGGCTGCTTGTTGCTTCAGGGAGTTTAACTCTGAACCTTCGCCCATGATCAGAAATTGATGGGGAGTGCGGGAGGCTAACTCCAATAATTCAGGCAAGGCATTTACTTTACCAATGGCGCCTGCATAGATGATGGTCAATTGATCCTGTATATCAAATTTTTGAAGAATCTCCGGTGCTTTGGAAGCTACTTGGAAAATGGATAAATCTGCAAAATTGGGAATAATTGAAACCTCTGCTGAGGGAACTTTTCCACGAATAGCGTTAGCTATTCCTGGAGACAATGCCACAATCCTTAGTGCTTGTCGATAGATTTTTTTCTCCAAGGCCCATAGATACCTTTTCAGAAAAGGATTTTTAATAACACCCACCTGAATAGGAGCATCTGGCCAAAGGTCCCGTACTTCAAAGATGTAAGGAATGGCTAGTCTTTGTTTGGCCCACAATCCAATCAAACCAGTAGTCAGCGGAGTAGAGGTGACATACAAATAGTCTGGACGCGGAATCTTTAAAATCAACTTTTTGACTTGACGAACAAATCCTAGAAATGCCCATATTCGTTTAACAAACCCCATTTTTTGGGAATAAGCCACTGGAAGGTAATGAACTTTGATCCCATCAATGATTTTAAAATCATAAAAATCTTCCGAATGGGAGGTAATCATTTCCACATCCAAACCATGCTGCACCATACCTTTAGCAAGGTGGAAAGAGCGGGTAGCTCCCCCTTGTTTAGGAGTCACAAAATACTGGTGGATATAGAAAATACGCATAATTAGCTGTGTTTTTCAAGCCATGAAAGGATCAAGAACAAATTCCAAACCTGCAAAAACTGCCTGTTTGCTATTCGCTCCGGTTCATGTACAAACCTACGAATTTGTTCAGGAAAATGCGCTTCCCAAGCTGGGGCCAATCTTTTAATTTCAGAAAATACCCAATTTCTAAACTCCCCCTCTTGCAGCCATTCCTGCAAAGGAAGGCCAAAACCCAGTTTTTTCCGCCTAGCAGTCCTTCCTAACCCTCGTTTGATCAATGCTTCTTTTAACCACTGCTTGCCTAAGAGCCTCAAATGCTCTTCTTCATTCATTCGTTGACTTAAGGCAATCAAGTCTTGAGAAAGATATGGAGCTCTTCCTTCGATGCCATGGGCCATGCAGGCATTATCGTGAATTTTTAAAATATCATTCACTAGATAAACCGTTCGATCCCATTCCAAGGCTGCCTTATATGGACTCATTTCTTTGGGATAAAATTCCAATAACCTATCCTCAAAATCAGCTGTTGGATTTTCTAAAGCAGCCATTCGCAGGAAAGTTTTAGAAGGGTTTGAATCTACAGCTGAAAGAAATTTGTGTACCGAAGGAATTTTTCCCAAAAGTGGACGTGTCCATTTCAAAGAGCTATAAAATGAAGAGTTTCTTAGATATTTTGCATAAGCAGCATGTCGATTGTAACCACCAAATAATTCATCTGCTCCAGCTCCAGATATGAGCACCTGAACTTCTTGTTTGGCTTCCTTGGCTATCATCCAAGTAAGGAAACTTGCACTGTCCCCAATTGGCATATCCAAATCTTCGATATATTGATCCCACGATTCCTGAACCTTTGATAATGAAATAAAAACTGGATGATGGAGACTGGGATACAGCCCTTGCAATTTTTCTACAAAACCTGGATCCGTATATTTTTTTTGGTATCGCTTCTCAAAAGTAGCGGTAAATGTCGGCATGGGTTGCATGGTTTCCTCATACCACAGTGCATAGAGCAAGGATGAATCTACTCCTCCACTTAACACCATTCCCACGGCTCGCTCTGTATGAAAATTGTGAAGAACGGCATCTTTTAGTAGCTCTTCAAAATTCTCTTGTGTTCGTTGACCTTCAAAGGTAGGTAAGGGGAGTTGTACCGATTGAATGACTTTGCCATCAAAATCCAATACCAATCCATGACCAGGCAATACCTGAGCAATTCCTTTAAAAAACCCTTGATTAGGAATTGTGTGCCTCAAAGTAAAGAATGCCTCCAATTGATCCAAAGCAATTGTCGGCTGCTCTGTGAGTGCAGCTACAATCCCTCTTTGCTCCGATGAAAAAATCCACTCGTCCCTTTCATTCCAATAGTATAGTGGTTTTTCACCCGAAAAGTCCCGTAAGATAATCACTTGCTGAGAACGAAAATCAATAAATGCTAGTGCAAACATCCCTTTGCAGGCCTTCAATCCATCTACTCCTTTGAAGCTCAACCAATAGAGCAGTACTTCTGTATCAGAGTTGGTTTTGAATGTATACCCTGCTTCCAGTAAAAGATTCCTTAGATCTTGGTAATTATACAAAGCACCGTTCCAAATCAACACCTGCTGTCGATCTTCCGACCAAAAAGGTTGATTGGAAGCATCGCTCATATCCAATATTTTCAGGCGATTACCTGCGAAAGCTAATTGTTGCGCATGCACATGAAATGCGGAATGGTCAGGACCACGATGAGCTGTGGCCTGCATCATGTGTTGAATACCTTCTGTCAGATTATTTTTTCGAATGAGCAGATTAATCCCACACATCTCAACCCTGGTTTTCTGGATTTTCTAGCATTTTGGGCTGTACATTTTTCTCAAAATGCCTGCAGAAGTGTGTGATTTTACATTCCTCACATTTAGGTCTTCGGGCAAGGCAAACATAACGTCCTTGCAAAATCAACCAATGATGTGCTACATGAATGTGCTGCTTAGGAATAAATTTCACCAACTGTTTTTCTACTTCAAGCGGGGTTTTGGATTTTTGAGGTACCAATCCCAAGCGCTTAGAAACGCGAAACACATGTGTATCTACCGCCATGTTGGGTTGGTTCCAAACAACCGAAGTAATTACATTAGCTGTTTTTCTCCCCACCCCCGGTAATTTGATAAGGTCCTCCACAGTTGATGGTACTTCCGAGTTGAAATCCTCCACCAACATTTTCCCTAGACCCAGGAGATGCTTGGTTTTGTTATTTGGATAGGAGACCGATCGAATGTATGGAAATAGTTCATCAAAATTGGATGAAGCCAAATGTTCCGGTGTGGGAAAAGCCGGAAAGAGTTTCCTAGTGACAATATTCACTCGCTTATCGGTGCATTGTGCACTCAAGACGACGGCTACCAACAGCTGAAATGGATCGTCATATTCCAATTCAGTTTCTGCAACGGGCATATTTTCAGAAAAATAATTGATAAAGGCGGCGTATCGTTCTTTCTTCAGCATGGGCTACTCAGTTATTTTGGAAAGCAAATTATCAATTTAATAACAAGTTTTTCTCAGCAACGTTTGTAAATTGTGGTTTTTAAATTCTTTGTTCATGAAAAAATTCTTCACTCGATCTCTGTTTGCTGGCTTTTTGATAGCTTTTGTATTCAGTAGTTGTCAACAAGATTCTGAGCCTGTATTGGACCCATCGGTAGCGATAGAACTATCAGATTTAGCTTATGGGATGGCTGATCGCCAAAAGATGGATGTGTATTTGCCTGCCAATCGCTCACAAGACAGAACCAAAGTGCTGATTTGGATTCATGGAGGTGCATGGATCGATGGTGACAAAGCAGAATTTAGAGACTTCAAACCATTGTTTGAATCCGTACAGGAGGATTATGCCTACATCGCTATCAATTATCGCCTGTTCAATTTGATTGGAAATATCAATAGATTTCCCGCTCAGGAAGAAGATGTGAAAGCTGCCATCAATTTTATCAAATCCAAATTGAGGGAATGGAATCTATCTGACAAGGTAGTCTTGGCAGGTGCCAGTGCTGGCGGTCATTTAGCTTTGCTACATAGTTATAAAAATGATAACAGCTTTGTAGACGTATGCGTAGCACTTTTTCCACCGACAGATTTGATCATGCTAGCTCAGACCAATGCTTTTGCAGGAATATTATTTAACAGTATGATTGGAGATATAAATACCCAACAACAATTGTATATCAACAGCTCCCCGCTTAATTTTATAACCAACAATTCAGTGCCAACAGCTTTTTTTCATGGCACGGTTGACACGGTTGTCCCTGTATCCCAAAGTCAAGAATTGGAGCGGGTACTTGGTGAAAATAACGTTTCCAAACTCGTACAATATTTCCCTGGCAAGGGTCATGGATTCAGTGATCAAACGTATCTTGAGCTCTTGAGAGATACTGAAGCATTTATTAAACAGCATATACCATGATTACAGAATTGTTTATCTTGACCCTTTACATCTCTGCCACTTTGTATGGAATTGGTCATCTATGGTTAGCCATCAAACACGGGAACTTAGGCAAGCATGAATTCTATTGGTTTTGGGTAATACTTGCGGTGCCGGTAATTGGACCATTAATTTATTTCAGTGTTACCAACAAGCCTAGGACTAGAGATTTTATCTACATGAAAAGACGAAGGAGAGGTTAAAATCATAAAAGAAAAAGCCAATCTGTTTTTCAGATTGGCCTTTGATTTTAAGGAGGTTATCTGCTCCTTACCATGTTTAAATTACATTAAACTTTTTCAAGTCCGGTAGATTTAGCTTTCCTGAGAATGCTCTTTACTACAACGTCCGAGGGAGTAATCATGGCTTGATCGAGATGTTGCATCGTGCTCAGCAATTCCATATACGCTTCCATCAGTACTTCATCTCTGTGTAAGGCCTGCACTAGCAATTCTGTTTCTCCCTCGCTCATTTCCTGATAGATGTATCGTACCAGGTCATTTGGGGTAAAAGGTTTTATCATAGGCAACATTTAATTGTTTCATCATTTTCCTCAAGTTCATCAAAGCATAACGCATTCTGCCCAATGCTGTGTTGATGCTGACGCCGGTTTGCTCGGCAATCTCTTGAAAACTCATATCCATGTAATGTCTCATGATCAATACCTCTTTTTGCGTTTCAGGTAATTCATCAATGAGTCTACGTACCAACTGGGTCGTATCTTCTTGGATACGGATTTCCTCAATGGTTCGTTCGGCAAACTCCATGGTATTGAAAACATTGCTGCCATCTTCCATCAAAATGGTAGGGTAGCGTTTACGTTTTCGGAAATGATCAATAGCTAGATTATGTGCAATCCGCATCAACCATGGCTGAAATTTCCCCTCCTCGTTATATCCGTCTGCATTTAAGGTCTGAACTACCTTAACAAATACATCCTGAAGTAAATCTTCTGCAATCGCCTGATCTTTGACAATCAGATAGATTGTAGTATACACTCTTGACTTATACTTGTTTACTAATTGTTCAAATGCGTGTTCAGAACCGCTTCTATACTGTCTGATTAGGTCAGAGTCTTTGGGACTAATCCTCTTATTCATATTTAATGACTGTTAAATAACGTAGAGGTTTATGCCATAGTATATTGTTTGTGTGAAAGATGAAAAGATTAAAACCAAATGTATTGAATCCCTTGTCTACGTGCAATAGTTCAGCGAATTTTTTATTAATTTCGTAGATAAATAAAAACATTCAATGGAACTAAGCGGAAAAATCATTCAAATTATGCCCTTACAGAGCGGTAATGGGAAAAATGGAGTTTGGAAGAAACAAGACTACATTCTGGAAACCAATGCACAATATCCTAAAAAAGTATGTGTAACTGTATGGGGAGATAATATTGATTCGTTTTCATTACAAAATGGCGAGCAAGTGACTATTTCTATTGATGTAGAAAGTAGAGAGTATAATGGTAAGTGGTACACCGATGTGAAAGCATGGAAAGTGCAGAAAGGATCTGCCCAACAACAGGCTGTGAATGCTACCAAAAGTAGTGGTCCTGACGTGACATCCTTCTCGGATGATAGTGCAGACGACGTGTTACCTTTCTAACATGTAGTCAAAGGCTAAGCCCTCATTTTATCTCTAATTGAATCCCTGTATTGTTTAAATTTTAGTTTTTATGGAAGAAAGAATTAGCCCTTCGGAACAACGAGCAACAACTCCAATTTCTGTGGACCCTGTACAAGGAGTGCCTATGAATCCACTTCCAGCAAAAATCCAAGAGGTTAAAATACTCACCAAGTTTTTGGTGAGCCTTTTGGATAAAGCGCGCAGAGAACTCTATGGAATAGAACTCCTAGACTGCTGTGATACCTTGGAAAAAACCTATCATGAAGTAGAGGCCAATGAAAACTTTGTGGAAAAAATGGACTATGCTGTGCTTTTTAAAATCACTGCTAAAAAAATGTATGCAACATCGTTCAAACTAGTATTGAATAAAACAGATACCGAAGATCATTTGGAGTTATTGCGGGATGGAATAGAAGAAATCAGGCTCTTATTTTTGCCTTGGGTTAAAAGTTTTGAACAGTTCGAAAAATATCCCGATGGTTGGGGAATATTTGAGGATTAAGGTTGAAGGCTTTGACCTAACTTGAAACCCATATAGCCACCTCCAATCATCAGCAATAAAGTGATGCCACCTAGCAAAAGTAATGTTCCTAGGGGCATCTCCCAATCCTCAGATCCTATTTTGAATTTAATATTCTTCTTTAAGTCCATCTGTCTTTTTCCCAAAGGTACACACTTTCATAAAAAAAGCGGACCTCCGAAGAGATCCGCCCCACCAATCAATCTAGTAAACTTTCTTTACAATCTTACTTTTTTAACGAGGCCTTCCAGCCTTTAGTTTCAATTTCTTCAGCGGAATCCTCAACTTTTTTCTTGAGTCCTGCTTTAAAATCATCCATCCTTTTGCCAACTTCCTGATCATAAGCACCTACGATAGAAGCAGCCAAAATTCCAGCATTTTTCGCTCCATTCAATGCTACCGTTGCTACAGGTATCCCCGAAGGCATTTGTAAGATGGATAGAATACTGTCCCAACCATCAATGGAATTGGATGATTTGACAGGAACACCGATCACCGGCAATGAAGTCATGGATGCTACCATTCCAGGCAAATGTGCTGCTCCTCCCGCTCCGGCGATGATTACCTTCAAACCTCTTTCACGAGCAGTAGTAGCATAATCCACCATACGCTCCGGGGTTCTGTGGGCAGATACCACTGTCAATTCAAATGGAACGCCTATTTCTTCCAAAAATGCAGCCGCTTCGGCCATTACCGGCAAGTCTGACTGACTGCCCATGATGATTCCAACCTGAGGGTTCATGCTTTTGTAGATTTTATTTTTATGAGATTTTTAATTGCCAATGCACGTGGTTTGAGTTGATCCACTTCTTCATCCAAAACGGTCACATGGCCCATTTTACGAAATGGCTTGGTGGTCTTTTTACCATATAAATGCACATACACTCCCTTCTCTGCCATTGCCTCATCCAGACCCTCTACCAAAACATCTCCTGAAAAACCCTCTTCTCCCAATAGGTTGACCATGGCAGCAGGCATTCGTAATTCAGTATTTCCCAATGGCATGTTCATCACTGCACGCATGTGCTGCTCAAACTGTGAGGTAAAGTTGGCCTCAATGGTATGGTGTCCGCTATTGTGTGGGCGGGGAGCTATTTCATTGACAAGTACTTCTCCTTCTTTGGTAACAAAAAGCTCCACTGCTAAAATCCCGATAAGGCCCAGCGCTTCTATCACCTGTATGGCTACCTGTTTTGCCTTTTCTGCAATCACATCCGATACAGCGGCGGGAGCAAATAAAAACTCAACAAGATTTGCTGTTGGATGAAAGGCACATTCCACAGGTGGGTAAGCCTTCAATTCCCCTCGTTCGTTTCTTGCAACGATTACTGCCAACTCCTGCTCAAAAGGAATCAACTTTTCCAATAGGCTAGGTGCTTCAAATGCCTTCTGTAAATCTTCCGATGAACGTAAAATTTGCACACCACGACCATCGTAGCCCTCTTTACCTAATTTATTGACTGCTGGTAAGAAATCTGCATTTGCCAAAACCTGCTCCTTAGAGTCTGTCAGGATAAAATCAGCGGTGGGAATACCATTCGCCCGATAGAAGGTCTTTTGAACTCGCTTATCTTGGATCAACCGAATCAAATCCGGTTGTGGATACACTTTTTTGCCTTCGGCAGCCAGCTTTTCCAATGCTTCCGTATTGACATGCTCGATTTCAATGGTTATCACATCGCAATCCTTACCAAATGCATAGACCGTATCGAAGTCCTTCAAATTCCCATGTACAAACTTTTGGCAAATGGTTTTGCAAGGTGCATTTTCATCTGGGTCTAAGATGTGTACATCGATATTATAAGAAATGGCAGATTGGATCACCATGCGTCCCAATTGGCCTCCGCCAAGAATACCTAAGGTCTGCTGCTGATAGTTTTGCTGGTTCATGGACAGGTTTGAAAGCTCAAAAATACGATAAAAATTCAGAACTCAGCCTCACAGTCGTATCCCCATCAATTGCATCAGTTTTTTAGCATTGAAGGCAGGACATGGACCCATTTTGATCGTATAGTCAAAATGAATGGAATTATCTTGAATATCGCTGTGAAAACTGAAATTCTTTAAATACGAATGTTTTTCTTCCAAAGCACTCAATTCTATGTCATGGGTAGAAATAATACCTTTGGCGGAAGTGGCTGCGAGCTGTTCAATCAACGCTTCAGAACCCATAATTCGATCGGTGGTGTTGGTCCCTTTTAGGATTTCATCCATCAGGAAAAATACAGGTTTAGCCCGTTCACTTTCAGATAGAATCTTTTTGATCCGTGCAAGCTCTGCATAAAAAGAACTGACACTTTCTCCTAAATTATCAGAATTGCGCATACTGGTAAACAGTTGAAAAGGATAGGCTTGAAATGAGGAGGCAAAAACAGGTAAACCTTGATTAGCCAAGACCAAGTTGATACCTATGGTTCGCATAAAGGTGGTTTTCCCGGACATATTGGCTCCGGTAAGTAAGATGGTCCGGGTGCTCGAATCTATAGAAAAATCGTTGCCCACTGCAACATCTTTTCCAATCAATGGATGTTTCAATTGAGTGACCTGTAAACTTGATTCATTAATCCATGTAGGAAAACAAGTCAGGCCTTCTTCGTTAACAAAAATGGCATAGGAAACCAATAATTGCCAACGATCCAGGTTTTCCCTGAGCCCACCCAAGCCAGAAGCAAAAACTTGCTTCCAATTAAAAATCCTCCTGACCAAAATAAAATCCAACCAAAAAAAAGCATTGAGTACAATGTACATCAAATTGAAGCGGTTTTGAATCAAAAATGTCAACTGTTCCAAGGAATAAAGTCCTTTGGATATCGGATTTTTTTTGGCTCTGTATTCTTGAGAAAGGTTTACTAAGTAGGAGTCTGTGAACGGCTCTTGGTGAATTTGCTCAGCCCATAAGCGATACATTTTTGTCTGTGAAAAACTTGGCAGTAACGCTGCAACCTCCTTCAAATAGCTATGCGAAACCCCCATCATAGCTACACCAAGCAGAATCCATATTCCCACTAAGGCAGGCGGCATCCAACCAAAAACCGCTGCAAGCAATACAGCAACTCCACCAAGCGGACCAAGTACCATGGGTAGCCAATAAAAGGCCTTCCAATGCTCTTCTTTACCTAACCACTTTTCAAAAAGCTGAAAATCACGCGCATCTTGGTGATGTGCTTTTCCCAAGCCTTCAAATAATTGGAGAAAGTTTGACTTCTGACTTAATTCGGGAATAGCCTGCTGAATTGACAAGGAATCAGAATCCGGTTGCTGCATGCGTAAGCGGCTCGCGAGGAGTTGTCTTGCTCCTTTGGTCACGGTGTGATTTAACAATTGAAAAAGAGAATGCTTACCAAACAAATCCAAATCACTTGCAAAAGGGTGCTCCTTATCTGTAAACTCTTCCCCAGCATCCAAGCTGGAAAGATCGCGTGCTGCCCTCAATACACGTTCTTCCTGCATCTGTAACAATGCTCGAATCAGGCCTTGCAGGTCCTGCTCGCTATTGAATAACTTAATGAGGTAGGCAAATCCAAAAGAAGTCGCCAATACCGCCAAGATGTACAACGGGTGCTCAGCAAATGCTAAAATCAAGAATGTGATAAGTAAAATAAAGAACAACAATCTCAAAATGGCCAAGAATGCTATTTTTTGGTTGCTTTTTTTCTTTAAGGAACGGAGATACGCAGAATCAAAAGATGAAATCATGGTACAAAGATAAGCATCCCTCGACGGCATCTAGTTAATTTTTATGCAACATTATTGCATTTATTAAAATTTACAGCTAGCTTTGAACTATCTCATTCATGTAGTGTTCTCTTCATCTGAATGATGGTGGTTGACAAGAAGACTCCGTATATTGCGGAGTCTTTATTCATTAAACTGAAAATGATGAGAAAATTACTAGTTGCGGCTTTGGCTTCTGTCTTATTAATGGGAGCGACGGTAAATCAGGACCCGGATATGTGGGCACTCTTTTCCAAAACACGTTTCGTCGAAAAACTTAATCGGGAGTTTGGTATGTATTTCCTGTATCCACGATTCCCGGATGAGTTAAAAGAAATTGAAGGAAAAACGGTTACGGTATCAGGCTTTTATATTCCATTGGATATGAATAATTCGAATATAGCCATTGTATCTAAATTCCCGATGGCAGAGTGCTTTTTCTGTGGTGGTGCAGGTCCTGAAAGTATTGTAGTAGGTTACTTAAAAAACAAACCCAACAAGCGTTTCAAGACAGATGAAATTGTAAAAATCAGAGGAAAGCTCAAACTCAACGAAGAAGATATTGAAGAGCTAAACTTTATCCTTGTAGATGCTGAATTCGTAAACTGATATGGAATCCAAGAAAAAAAACCCTCCGAAAAACAGTGAACAAAACTCTTCCCTTGAAGAGGAAATCACCTTTGATTTTGGCGGTTTGCCTTCGGACATATCATTGACCAAGAATATTGGTTGTGCTTCAAACACAAAGTCGAAAGCACAAGAGAAAAAGTGGAAAGAAGCAGAATAAAAAAAGGGAGCAAATTGCTCCCTTTTTTTATTTTTTCCCCTCCGGGTAATAGTGATTGACATCTCTTTGTGGGAAAGGAATTTCAATAGCATGCTCTTCAAAGGCAATCTTAATTGCTTCCATGCTATCCCAATACACAGGCCATAAATCTGCAGCATCCGCCCAACAACGAATCGTCAGGTCTAATGAACTATCCCCAAAACTCATGAAATGAACACTAGGAGCGGGATCTTCATGTATGCGATCATCCTTTTTCAAGACATTCAAAATAACCTCTCTTGTTTTTGTTAAATCAGTACCATAAGCTACGCCAACTTTCATTTCCACACGTCTTGTTGGCTTTTGTGAAAGATTAACAATACTGTTATTAGCCAATGCCCCATTAGGAACGGTTACCACGCGATTATCAAAATTTCTGATTTTGGTGTAGAGGATATCTATACTTTCCACAGCTCCCAAGTGTCCTTGAGCCTCTATAGCATCTCCAACTCTAAAGGGTTTGAAAACTAGTATCAACACTCCTCCGGCAAAATTTGAAAGGGAGCCTTGCAAGGCCAAACCAACAGCCAAACCTGCTGCACCAAGAATAGCAACAAAGGAAGTCATTTGCATACCCAAGGTAGTGGCTACACTTATCAACAAAACCACCCATAAAACAGCAGATAAAAAGCTTTTAAAGAAGGTAGCTAGGGATGCATCGATTTCGTATTTATCTAAAGTTCTTCCTAGCATATTTAGTAAAAACCGAATAACCCATCTACCAATCAAAAGCAGGATTGTTGCTTTCAGTAAAACAGGGCCCAACTGAAAGGCCATATCTATGGCTTTATCTTTCCAAACATTGATTTCTTGCAGATCTATTGTTTCCATAGTAGCTTATAAAATTTAATGGTTATAAAATTATTGGATAATCGGGATAATCACTCTCCAGCGAAAAGCCCAATGCCAAGATAAGGTAAAATTTGATATATCGGAAGCATGCAAAACCCGTTCCCAATCCTTCTTTTTAAAGGATCTTTTGACAGAAAGGGGGCCATCATTTTTAACCATGGGTGATTTTGAAAACCACCGGGTCAGTAAAGAAATACTGTAAAAAGCAAGCGGATGACGATGCAAGTCATTGATTACTAGACCAATTTTTGCTTTCTTTTTACAAGCCTTAAAAATTGAAATTAGTTCCTCATCGGTGAAATGATGGGTAAAAAGGGTACAGGTAATGATATCTACTTGTCCATCAGAAAAACTTTCATCAAACACATTCATCACCTCAAAATCTACTCCTTTGAGATCTTTGAGGTTCTCCTTTGCAAATGCAATGGTATGGGGATTGGCGTCAATCCCAATAAATGAGCAGTTTAATTTATTTAGTTTTGCCCAATTATGCATTACCCGAATCATATCTCCTCCTCCACAACCCAAGTCGGCAATGGAATAATGTGGTTGGGGTACCTGTTTCATTAACTTTTCCAAGCCAGAAGTGCTAACATAGTTGCCTCCCAAAAGTCTATTGATCACCCGAAGCTCATGAAGTGTTTGATCCAGCACCTCTCCACCGACCGCTAGGTCATCCATGATTTCTTTTTCGGTACTTCTATGCTTGAAATCATGTTTCATTTTTCCAGCAATAAGGTTTCCAAAGTCAATCCAGGTCCAAAACCCATGGCTAAAATATCTCCTTCGGATTTTTCATCCAATAACCATTTGTTCAAAACAAATAAAATGGTGGTGGATGACATGTTTCCAAATTCTTTCAAAACTTCATGAGAAAACTTATCCTGAGATACCTCAATACCAAAAGCCTCCTCAACTTTTTGAAGGATTTGTTTGCCTCCAGGGTGGATGGCAAAATGGCGAATGGATGAGAGTTTAAAGGTACTTTCCAAATAATCGTTGATTTGTTGAAGCCCTTTACTCAGTAGCTCGGGAACATATTTACTTAAGCGCATCTCAAATCCAAAGTCTCCAATAGACCAAGCCATATCGGAGGCACCCTCTGGAAATAATTTAGAATCAAAGTCCTTAATTTTCAATCCTTCGTTTGTTTTGGACACTAATGCCGCAGCTGCTCCATCTGCGAATATAGCATTAGCCAATAGATTGTCTTCCGTAAACTCCCGCTGGAAATGAATGGTGCATAATTCCACAGAGACAATCAATACTTTAGCATCCGAGCTAGCATCACACAAACGGTCCGCTAATCGTATGGCATTGAAGGCCGCGTAACAGCCCATAAAATGAATGGCATATCGCTCCACAGATGAATGGAGTCCAAGCTCTTGGATAATATCAATTTCCAAACCCGGTGCATACATCCCAGTACAGGAAACCAGTATCAAATGCGTAACTTCATTAGGATAAGTTTCCCCTCCAATCAGGCATTCTGCAACAGCCTTTTTTGCCAAAGGAAGTGCCTCTTGACGAAAAACTTCCATCCGAGCTTTTGTGCTTGGGAAGGGGGTCAAAGATTCATTGGATGGAAAAAAGGTAAACTTTTGTGGATCTGAATAATTAAAATCCTCTAGTACGCTGTGTCTTTTCTCAATCCCAGATTGTCTGTATACAAATTGCAGCTTTCGAGCATCCAAGTCATCTAACCGGTGAGCCATTTTCATAAAATCGGCTATCCTCATTTGGGGAATTCCAGAGCCTGGATTCGCCGTACCTATGCTCACTATGCTATTATTCATTTAAAATCGTTTTTTATCGCTATCTTCGACAACTCAGTTAAAACAAGAGCATCGGACAAAAGTTAAGAATAAAAATAGATTTATGTTCACTTTAGCAAGCTGGAAACATCTCCGCATTCCTTTTTCCTTCTACTTAATGCCTGTATTTTTTTTCGCCTTGGCTCTTACCCCAAACCATAATCCCGAGCGATTACTGCTGGTATTCATTGGCTTACACTTGTTTTTATATCCCGCAAGCAATGGATATAACTCCTATTTTGATAAAGATGAAAAAAGTATCGGGGGCTTAAGAAATCCCCCAAAAGTTAGCAAAGGCCTATACTTTTTATCCTTAATCTTTACTGCCATAGCAATTGGGTTGGGAGCAATGATCAATTGGCAGTTTGCCAGCATGCTATTGGTCTACAGCTTAGTTTCCATGGCTTATTCCCATCCTTCCATCCGTTTGAAAAAGTATGCCTACGGAAGCTGGATAATTGCAGGATTCTTTCAGGGCTGTTTTACCTTTTGCATGGCTTATGCTGGCTTAAGTGATTTTGGTTGGGATATTTTCACCAAAAGTCATGTTTTGATTCCGGGAATGTTGACTTCGGTAATGCTTTGGGGCTCCTATCCTTTGACACAAATCTATCAACATGAAGAAGATGCCAAAAGAGGAGACCAAACCCTCAGTTTAAAATTAGGTATACAAGGAACCTTTGCTTTCTCAGCGATTTGGTTTTTGATAGCCGGCGCCTCCTTTGGCTGGTACTTCTTGAGCAGAAATCAAGATCAGGCTTTCTTTGTTTTCTTAGGGGCTTTAGCTCCGGTGATGGTATATTTCTTGGTTTGGTTCATGTTTGCCAAAAAATCCCCAGAAAAATACATCAACTACGATTGGGCCATGTGGATGAACAGAATTTCAGGCATTGCATTAAATACTTTTTTCATTTGGTACTTTCTCGAAAATACCCAAATCATGCAAGTGTTCTATTGATTAAAAGGGTCTGCCGTGTGTCTGCTTGACAATCTGATTGCCCAAAAACCTGGAACTATTTATTAGACCTACCGCAAGCGAAGAAACCCAACGGGCACCAAATAGCTTTTGAACGGTCCTACCAACCCATAATCGTTGCTTAAACAAGCCATTCCAAGCATTCGAATAATTCTGTTCAATCACTACTCTTGCTCCTCCGTGAATAATTTGCTCAGCAGCCAACTTTCCTGTATGCATGGCAATAGCCATTCCGTTACCACACAGAGGCGTTATCAAGCCTGCAGCGTCTCCTACCATCAAAACATGCCCTTCCACGGGTAATTTCGGTTCAAAATTGATTTCATTGATGACCTCTGCTTTGTCAAATAAAAATTCAGATTCGCTAAAAATCCTTTTAAGATGTGGGTTTTGATGCAAGACAGCTGCTTCCATATCGGGGATGTTTCCATACTTCTTTAGCGAATCCCTAGAACCTAAGTAACACAAATTATAAACATCATTTTCAACCCTATTGACACCACAATATCCTCCTTCAAAATTATGTAAAGCTACTGTATGAGGATCAAAATCTGTACGGATATGATACTTTACACCTATGTAAGGAGAGCGTTGATTCATAAATTCCCGGCTCATCGCTTTATCAATTTTAGAGCGCTTTCCAAATGCTCCTACTACATGAGTAGCAGTGAATACTTGTCCATGCTGCAGGTGTATAGTAAAGCTATTTTCTTTTGCATTAAAAACAAGTTCCTCTGCCTGAGTTTGTAAGAGAAACTCCACTCCCAAGGACTTGGCTTTTTCATACAAAAACAAATCCAAAGCATAGCGACTGATTCCAAATCCACCAAGTCCAAGTTTCAACTCAGCAAGACTTCCATCAATGGAAGACAATTGAAAGGTGTTGATCTCAGCCGGTTCCAGATGAGCGGGAAATAACCCTTCACGCTGAAGAAAAGCCCTTACTTCATTGGAAATATACTCCCCACAGACCCTATGAAAAGGATAGGCCTTTTTCTCAATTACCAAAACCTGTCGTTGTTTTTTTGCCAACATGCATGCAGCTATCAACCCTCCCAATCCTCCGCCAATGATGATTATATCCCTGTACTGCATCGTTTTGTTGAACCTTTTATTTGTATGTGTAACCGCTTGTAAAATTGTATGGAGGAAATTTAAGAAAATAGCTCCGAAGTGAGTTAATTCAAAGCTTATTATCTAGTCAACCAAAATTTACATGAAGAAGTTTACAATCGATTATTGCCGAAAGGGGCTTTCTTTACTTCTTGTGCTGACAGCATTCTTCTTTGCAGAGGATGCTTTTGCTCAACGAAAGAAAAAGGATGCCAAAAATACTCCGGCAGCGGCACCTGCGGCAGCGCCTGCCCCAAGACCTCAGGCAAACAGACCTGGGCCAAAACCTTATGGCGAAGTCATTACTGACAAAGCCAAGACCAAAGAAGGTCTATTCAAGGTTCACGAAATTGACAGCAAGTATTTCTACGAAATCCCTGATTCCTTATTGGGAAGGGAAATGCTAATCGTAACCACCATTGCCAAAACTGCTGATGGCATTGGTTACGGAGGGGAGCGTACCAATACACTTTTGGTGAGATGGGATAAAAACATGAATGATGTCCTTCTAAAGGTGGTTTCTTACAGCAATACTGCTGCTGACTCACTACCTATTTTCACAGCTGTAAAGGCCTCCAACTTGGAGCCTATCCTTCAAAAATTTGATATTAAAGCAAAAGCCAAAGATGGAAATGGTGTGGTAATAGAAGTGACGGATTTGTTTTCTAAAGATGTACAAGCCATCGGACTTCCGAGAAATAGAAGAGAACAGTTTCGTGTCACAAGATTAGACAATGAGCGTTCTTACATCGATAGAATCTCTCCTTATCCAATTAATATCGAAGCCCGCTATGTAATGACCTATGCGGCGACTAACCCTCCTTCCAATTCAAGTACAGGGTTGATTACTTTGGAAATGAACTCCTCCATGGTACTTCTTCCAAAAGAGCCTATGATGCAACGTTTATCAGACAGACGTGTAGGTTGGTTTAGTAGATCTGTAGTGGATTATGGATTGGATGAACAAAAGGCGACTAGAAGAACTTTCTTGGACCGATGGAGATTGGAAGTGAAAGAAGAGGATTATGATAAGTTCAGAAGAGGTGAATTAGTAGAACCTAAAAAACCAATCGTATTTTATATTGACCCTGCAACTCCAGACAGATGGAGACCATACTTGAAGCAGGGTGTAGAAGACTGGCAGACAGCTTTTGAAGAAGCCGGATTTAAAAACGCCATCATTGCAATGGATCCTCCAAGTCCTGAAGAAGACCCTGACTGGAGTCCGGAAGATGCCCGGTATTCAGTAATTCGTTACTTTGCTTCTGACATACAGAACGCATACGGACCACACGTATCTGATCCACGTTCCGGTGAAATCATCGAATCTGACATCGGATGGTATCACAATGTGATGAACTTGTTGAGAAACTGGTTCTTCATTCAAACTGCAGCAGTCAATCCTGAGGCTAGAGGTGTAAAATTCAGAGAGGAAGTAATGGGTCGATTAATCCGATTTGTGTCTGCGCACGAAGTAGGGCACACCTTGGGCTTACCACATAATTTTGCTTCTTCGCATGCTTATCCTGTGGACTCTTTGCGCTCTGCAACTTTTACTAAGGAATTTGGAACAGCTCCATCTATTATGGATTATGCTCGCTTCAATTACATCGCTCAGCCAGGTGATAAGGATGTAAGTTTGATGCCGGATGTAGGTCCATATGATAAATACTCCATTATGTGGGGATATAAGCCAATATTAGATGCCAAAACCCCAGAAGATGAGCAACCAATCTTGAATCAATGGATTTTGGAAAAGGCTGGTGATCCGGTTTACAGATTTGGTAGACAGGGAAATAATTATGATCCAAGTACACAGAGCGAAGACTTAGGAGATGATGCGATGAAAGCTTCGGACTATGGTATCAAAAACTTGAAAATCATCCTTCCTAATTTGATGGAGTGGACAGCAGAAGAAGATAAGCCATTCAAAGATTATGCTGACCTAAATGAAATGTACGGTCAGGTAATCGGTCAGTACAACCGTTACATGGGTCACGTACGTACCAATGTAGGTGGGGTTTACGAATACTATAAATCTGCCGGTCAAGGAGAAGAAGTATATGTACATGTGGACAAAGCCAAGCAAAAAAGTGCTGTTCAGTTTATCAACAAAGAGCTTTTTGCTACACCGACCTGGTTGATGGATGAGAAAATTATCTCCAGAACAGGTGATTTTGGGGCCTTAGAAAGAATCCGTGGTGTACAAGTAGGAACCTTAAATGGCATATTAGAGTGGGGTCGCTTAGGTCGTATGATCGAAAATGAAGCGCTCAACGGTAAGGACGCATACACCATGTTCGAGCTATTTGATGACTTGAGAGCAGGCATTTGGACCGAACTAAGCAGCGGAAGAACCATCGATGTTCATAGAAGAAGCTTACAGCGTGCGCACATCGAGCGCTTAGAACTGTTGTTAACAGGCAATGAACCAAACTTGCCGGCTAATTTTAGAGCATTTGCCGGACCTCAAATCAACGCTTCCCAATCAGACATCCGTCCTATGGCACGTGGTGAACTGAAAACCTTGGAGAGACAGATCTCTGCTGCTATCGGAAGAACGTCTGATCGAGCTAGCAGATTGCATTTGGAAGATGCACTTGCAAGGATCAAAAAAATCTTAGATCCCAAATAAGGATTATAGCCGGCTCACAATTGAGCCGGCTTTTTTGTCTTCCCTGATTTTCTTTCCTATTTTTGAATGCGCAGTAATCACAATGAACCCATGGGAAAAACTCCACTTCAACTCTTACAGCAGCATCAGTTACGTGTCACAAAGTGCAGAAAGGATGTATTAAAAACTTTTTTGGATAGACAGGTGGCATTGACACATGCTGACCTAGAAGAAAAATTAAAGGATGATTTCGACAGGGTGACCATCTATCGTACGCTAAAAACTTTTCTGGATTCAGATCTCGTGCATAAAGTATTAGATGACAGCGGGGCAACCAAATATGCCTTGTGCACACATTCCCATGAAGATAAGACACCTCATCATCATGAACACGTGCATTTCAAGTGTGAAAAGTGTGGAGATACTACTTGTATTGATGAAATTAGCTTACCATCTATAGAATTACCCAAAGGTTATTCAAAAAAAGAGATTTCTCTATTGGTCCAAGGGGTTTGCGATAAATGTAATTAAACTTAGACTACGCGTCAACCGGGTCTTTGATACGCTTAACGGGACCATCAGCAGGCCAAATAACTCCAGGAGGCAAATCGATTTTGGGAGGAGTCAGATCTTCTACACCTCCATCTCCGTCATCCCCATTATCTCTATTGCGAGGGATTCTTGCCTTTGTTAGCGTAGCGATGAAGTATATCAACACCACATAGGCCATTCCGCATAACATCAAGTCTACTACTAAACTACTCATATTCTGAAATTTGCTTTAATTTAACAACATTTGAAAAGCATGTCAATTTTTTTAACATCCTTTATTTTTTTTTGTTGAAATCTGGAGCAAAAAACCTAAGAATTTGTGAAATAGGACTTATAATCGGATATTTGCGTCCTGAAAAATCAAGCGAATGATAGTTAAAACGAAAAAATACAAATTAGACACTGGTACCTATATCAAAATGGGTCTTGTAAATGTGCTGAAAGAGCAGTGGTGGGTAGTCTTGATTGCTGTAGCAATTGCCTGCGGTTATTTTTGGATTCCTTCTTGGTGGTGGATCAGCATGGCTATCTTGGCTTATGTGCTGTACCTTCTTTTCTGGGTAATTCAATTTGCAGGTGTTTCCCAAATGGAACAAAACAAAGTGATCTTTGAAAAAATGGCTTATGAAATTGATAGCAGACAGGTATTGATGAAGCTTAATGCTAAACAAGGAATGCCTATCAACTGGGGTATGATCAAAACTGCCGAAATAAAAAAAGATGCTTATGTATTAACCATATCAAAAGCACAGTTCATCTACCTCCCTTTCACGATTTTTTATTCCGACAATGACATCAAGTTTGTCGAAACAATCCTGAAGCGAAAAGGATTTATCAAGTAAGATTGCAAGAAAAGTCCCTTCAGAAATGGAGGGACTTTTTTTAGAAATGAGAAGCGAGACTTGCCTGCTGTATGCAGGGGAAGAGTATTTAGAATGAAGGTGAACGGAGGGAATAAACAAGACTCATCAGTGTAAATCTGTGAACTTATTGATTTTTAGAAGGTAGAATTAAGATTCGTGAAATTGGCGCCATTCGTGGACATTAAAAAAAGCCCCAAAAAACTTCTGAGGCTTTAGATTCAAAATAGACAGACAACTAATTACATTCCAGGCAGGATCACTGTATCGATCACATGCACAACACCATTTTTCGCTTCGATATCAGCTGTTGTAACTTTTGCTCCGTTCACCTTCACTTTACCATCATACACTTTAAAAGTTACTTCAGAACCCTGAGCTGTTTTAGCAGTCATTCCATCTGAAAGATCTTTAGCATATACTTTTCCAGGTACTACGTGAAAAGTTAATACCGCTTGTAATTGAGCTTTGTTTTCAGGCTTTAACAAGTTTTCTACAGTACCAGCAGGCAATTTTGCAAAAGCCTCGTTAGTGGGAGCAAACACAGTGAAAGGACCATCACTTTTCAAAACGTCTACTAGTTCACCAGCTTGCACAGCTGCTACCAATGTAGAAAGAAACTCAGTTTTTACCGCTAAATCTACGATGTCTTCATCAGCATAGATTTCTGAGTTGTTGTTAAGCGTAAATGCGGAAGTCACAAAAAATGTAACTAGAGCCACGAAAGACAATAATTTTTTCATGTTAAATATAGATTTGGTTAGTACCGTTACAAGACGATAAACTAGACTTTTGTTTACATAAAAGTGATGAATATGAGCAGTTTATAATTTATTGACGCATGTAGACCGTTGGTTGTCAAAATAGACGGGTTGATGTACCCCTTTGGGTTTTCTTTTTATATGATTGGTAAGTTGTACCTTTGTAGCATGCACATCAAGCTGATCGCCATCGGGAAAACAGACAGTAAAGCACTGGAACAATTGATTCAGGAATATGTCAAGCGTTTGGGCTTCTACACGAAGTTTGAGTTGGATATCATTCCTGATATTAAAAACTCCAAAAACCTAAGCGAGGCTGCTCAAAAAGAAAAAGAAGGAGAGCTTATCCTCAAAAAGGTACAGCAATCCGATGACTTGATTTTACTTGATGAGCAGGGCAAGCAGTACAGTTCCGTTGCATTCTCGGAATACCTTCAAAAAAAAATGAATGCTGGATTAAAGAACTTAATTTTTGTCATTGGAGGTCCATATGGTTTTTCGGATGAGGTTTATAAACGTGCCAACGGCAAACTTTCACTTTCAGCCATGACCTTCTCACATCAGATGGTCCGCCTATTTTTCGTGGAACAAATCTACCGGGCACATACCATCTTAAGAAATGAGCCTTATCATCATCAATAGGTAGGGATATTTGTTGATATTGAGATATTGAGATATTGGGATATTGGGATATTGAGATATTGGGATATTAGTGGATAGTATGATTATCGGCTGAATTGGAATATGGTGGAAATGAAGGATGAGGGATGAAGGATGAAATTCCAGCACTACTGAGACAAATGTTTTAATGAAGAATAAATGCTTATTCGTCGCAGGCTAACCGCAGAGGACACAAAGATTGACGCTGAGGGCACCGAGGATGTAGCAAAACTTTGGGTGCTTTGCGTGAACTTGGCTTCTTAGCGGTTGAGCGAAATAAAGTGGAAATAATCTTGAAACAAAGGGAAATATTGGATAGTGCTTAACCTACCAATTTGCGTCAGCAAAAAAATCTGTGTTAATCAGTGGCTTTAATAACACTTCCGTGGCTTCTGTGTTTTCTGTGAGCAATAGGAGCGGCGATGCAACTTTCGGGAATGTCAAAAGCATCGGTAAGGGCTAAGGCATTTTTTCTGATCTCCCAACAAAGCTGATTGACTTCCTTCCGGATAGCCTTGGTTTTAACACCTTCCATATAGCCCTGTTCCAAGTACCAACCTCTGTTTTTCTCAAAGGTATGCAAAGCGTATAATTGACAAAGCTGCGTCAAGGCATCTTGCACACCTTTGTCATGCGCTCCGATCACCGCTTTTTGAAACTCCTCTAAAATGACACGCTCAATATATGCCTGACCCACATTGACTAGGTGGTGCTGCACGACATTGAAGGCATCAAAGGAGTCCATTCCTTCATCAATATGCCTTTTGATTCGTTTGGCAGCACTTGCTAAAATTGCCCGCTCCCGATAGCGGAAGGCACTGAGATGAAAATCGAAATCCAACAAATGTGTTTTTTCAGTACTTCTAATAATCAGTGGATTCTTTTCCGTAATACTCGTTTTCGCCTGTTTGCTCACATAATTGAAAACCGTAAACAAATTCATATCACTGAACTCCTGTCTGAATTCAGTCAATCTATTTTTAGCTACCAATTGCATCAAGACTACATTATCACCTTCAAAGGTGGTATACACATCTGTATCATTTTTGAGCGCATCAATCCTATTTTCTGATAGATACCCTTTACCTCCACAGGTCTCTCTGCACTCCTGCAAAGTGGCTGTGGTAAACCAGGTAGTATAAGCCTTCAATCCAGCAGCCAAGGCCTCGATCTCCTGCGCATCTTCCTCCTCACGTTTCATAAAACGGTCCGTCAGATACCTCAGAGCAAAATGAAGCGCATAACTAGTGGCCAAAGGCGGCATCAATCTACGCTGATGCATGCGATAGTTCAAAATAGACACCTCTTCTCCTCCTTCAGGCCCAAACTGCTTTCGCTTTTCACCGTGACGGATGGCTATTGTCAAACCTGTTTTAGTAGCAGACAAGGCAGATCGTGGGATTCCAATTCTACCGCCAACCAAGGTTCCCAACATGGTGAAAAACCGTCGATTGTCAGAGCTGATTGGACTTTCAAATTCCCCTGACTCATTAACAGAAGAAAATTTATCCAACATATTTTCCTTCGGGATTTCAACCTGATCAAAATAAATCACTCCATTATCTACCCCATTGAGCCCCATCTTTCGTCCGCAGTCCTCAATGCGAACACCATCATGTAGTTTTCCTTCCGCATTTCTCAAAGGAACAATAAAGGCATTCACTCCAAAGTCCTCTCCATCGATGATCAGTTTGGCAAAAACAGTAGCCATCTGACCATGCAATGCTGCATTGCCGATGTATTCCTTTCGTGCATCGGGGTTGGGGGTGTGAATGGTAAAGGTTTTTGTATCATGATTATAGGTTGCGGTAGTTTCCAAGCCTCTCACATTCGAACCGTGACCAGTCTCTGTCATGGCAAAGCAACCTGGTAGTTTGAGACTTCCCACATCTTTCAGATACTTTCGATGGTGCTTTTCAGTGCCCAAAAAGAAAATACTCATTCCCCACAAGCCAAACTGCACCCCAAATTTGATCACCATGCTCAAATCATGGTAGGAGAGCGTTTCCATAATGGCAAAATACCCCTCCATATCATCCTTTCCATCCGCAAACTTCGGAAATGCCCAAGCGCCAAAACCCTGTTTGGCAAGCTCCTGACACCAAAGAAGTGTTTGCTCTCGCTGATCTTGTAGGCTTTCAAACTCCCTATACGCAAATGCAGGGTCAGCTATGACCTTTTTTACTTTTGAAATCAAATCCCCCTGTGTACCATCCAACATCTTTATCAACTCGGAGACATTAAAATTTTGTTCCGAATGATGTTCACTGGAAATCGTCTGATGACCTGATTTAAATGCAAAGCCTGCTTCTTTTCCTAAAAGACCCAGAGCCAACTCTGTCTTTTCAAAATCATCTATAACCGTTTGTGGATAACTTATATCTGACTGTAATTTATTTGCCAATGAAATTCCAATGCCTGTCAAGGTATCATGGTTTATTTCCAAAGACCTGATTTCTTTTCGAAGTGATTTCAATACCTTTGGTTTTGGCGGATTCACTGGATTAAATTGCTCCAAAAGCCAGTCTTTTTCGGCCACACTCAGCCAGTCTTGCCTGTGGATAAGTGCTTCTACCTCCGTAATTTCGGTCGTTGTCAACACACTATCTGCCCAAAGGGTATAGTAAATCGGTAAAAAAATAGCCAGTTTGGGATTATCTTGGAGAATAGCTGAATGTATCATGTGGTTAAAGTGGGTTGTTTATTATATACTGAAAAAATCTATCGGAGGTTGGATAAAAGTTTAGGCCATCGATAAAGTAAGTTGCCTGAAATGAGAATATTTTCCAAGAAAGGGAGCTTAAATTTTACCAAAAAAAATTAACTCTAATTAGTTAACACCAACTCCGGCAAGACCACCAATACGTCTTTTTCAGTCTCAGGATTGTACCAGTAAACCAACCAATTGACTGTTGCCTCCTGAATAGTAAAACCCTTTTCTTCAAAACCCTTCAACACCTGCTGGAAAGCCTGCGAAAAACGAAGAACAGCCTGACCCTGTTGATTCATAAAGTCCATTCCATCCACCTTCAACACATCCCCTGTTCGTAATTGATGAATGGCTTTTTGCTTAAATGCACAAAATCCTAAGTTGATATCTTTCAAACCCAATTGTAAAACAAGCATGTTGGAATCTTCCTCTACAGGAGCTTGAATCACTTTCTTCATTTTTGGAGCAGTAATGGCTTCCAAATATGCTCCCCTGTGATGAATGGAAAGCAGGTTTTTTGCTCGAGTCATCCCCACATAGAGCAAACGGCGATCCTGATCATGGCTACAATCTGTCTGTGCCAGCAGCATATACACTTGATCAAACTCCTTTCCTTTGGCCTTGTGAATCGTCGACACTACCACTGTTCGCAGTTCATGGCCTGCAAAATCCTCCACCTTGGATTCACGGATAAACTCCTCCAAATCGCTCCGGTATCTTGTTTTGGGATAGATAATTTCAAAATCATTCAATAGCCGTTGGACCAATTCCCATTGGGAGCTTTTGCCAAAAGCATTTTCCAACTGCATGCGGGATCGCTTCCATTTATCCTCCGGAATTGTAAACTGACCGGGTGCCAATGAGAGTGAATTCATAAAAAAGCGGAGCTCAAACAGCTGCAACAAATGAAACTGATCATTGCTTTGGATCAATTTGGCGGGAACATTTTTTTGTAAAAGCTTACTCATCAAAGCCAATGCCTCCTCATTTGTACGGCAAAGAAGACCTGTACTGCCTTTGAGTTCTCCTTTGGCAATCTCCTCCACCAAAGCATGCATCAAATGTTTCCCTTGGTGCTGATGCAAACGTAGAGTTCCCATGGATGGGTCATGCGGTATAATAGGCATGCTTTTTAACCGTGGGGTGATGGTATCTGCCCATTGATTGCTAAACGTTACCAAGTTTGCCCGACTTCTATAATTTTCCACCAGTTCATACTTGATGGCCTTCTTTTCGGAAATGAAGCGTTGCAAATATTCCGAACTCGAGCCTCTAAACTCATAGATATTCTGATCATCGTCTCCCACAGCAATGACGCGCATGTCTTCATTTTGCTCCATCAATGCCTCAATCAACGCAAACTCCTCCGCACTAATGTCCTGTGCCTCATCAATCACCAACACGGTGCGGGTGATATCCTTAGGTTCCACTTTATTGTCTTTGATCATCTGCGTAGCCTGTGCAATCACATCATCCGCCTTTTCCAAATTCCCAACTTTGCCAAGGAGGTTGAAACTGTAGCTATGAAAGGTCATGATATCCACAAAAAGCGCAGCATTGCCAATCAACTCTATCAAACGCTTTTTAAACTCCGTGGCTGCAGCCCTCGAAAAGGTCAGCATCAATAACTGCTCATGCTTTACATCCTCCATCAAGAGCAAGGCCGCTAACTTATGGACCAAAATCCGTGTCTTTCCACTACCAGGTCCAGCAGCAACCACGATGTACCTAGAATCCTGGTCATTGATAATCTTCAATTGAGCGGGTGAGAGTTCACCAAAAAGCTGCCTAAACTTAGCGGGAGTGATGTTACGGCTGATTTCTTTTTGGCGATTGCCTTTGAAGTACTTGTTCAAAAATGCCCCATAGTTCATTTGGAAGTAATCCTCCACAAACTGCAAGGCGTCCTTGTAATCTGAAATCATCTTTTTGGCATATTCACCAACAATATGGATTTGCTGCACCTTGTTTTCATAAAATCGCTCCAACTTCTGATAATCCTCTTGCTTGTAGCGCACCTTATTATCATTGTTGATGCGCTCAATAGTCAGCCGGTTATAGAGGACCAAAAAGCCACCTTCAATTTTCAACACATCCATTCTGGAAAGGTAAAACAAAGCATCTTCTACTTCCGCAGCACTGCAAGTACGTTGAAAAAGTCCCGAACCAGACTCATAGGCCTCTTTCAACTCCAAGACTGAAAAATCTACCGGAGCTTCGGCCGAAAACAAGGGCAAATCAGGTAGAGATTGAGCAGATTTTTGGAAGAGGTATTCCACTATGAAGCGGGCAAGCTCATGTCTTTTATGAAATTTTTCTTTTAAGTCCTCGAGCGGCTGATTGGCTTTCAGTGATACATGATTATTGGAATTGGCAGCATATTTTTTATGGACCCAGTTTTTGATCGCCCAATAGTTGATAATCGAACGAATTTTGGCAGGGGTGATTTGCTTGAAGCCCTCCAAAGCGGACGCTTCATTCAAACTCTTGATTTGAAAATCCTTGGGTTGTGTTTGCAGTTGTTTGAGTATAAAATTTTCCAACAAGGCAAGGCTTTCAACCTGTTCCATAGGCTTTTGCATGGATTCAGACCTTCGCACAAATGCTTGCAGGTCTTTGGAGTCTGCCAGAATTCCTTCTTCCCGCAACAGGTGAATGATCGCAATCACCTCCTCTTTGACCATGGCTAGATGATCTGCGATGTAATCAATCCGTGCTTCTGCCTCATCGGCAGCATTCTTTTGCCTGCTTTTAGAAGAAAAAAGCTTTTTGATGATTCTAACTGCCTGAACTTTTTGTTGGACAGAAAACCTTGGGGAATTTTCAATGCGTTCAATAGCATCCTGAGCATTGGTAACCTGAATGCTGCTGGCAAAAATTCTGGGCATATTTTGGCCTCTCTTGAGATAACCCGCATCTTCCAAAGCTGCAATCGCCGTGGTCACCCGTGTTTCTATTTCGCGAATAGAATCATCCCAACCAGCTTGTCGGGCAATTTCCAAGGCCGAATTGGAAACCTGACTGCGGTATTTGGTGAGGCTTTTAACTGCTTTCCATACTTGCTGAATTTCCTTGAGGGTGATTTTGGTCTGATTGAGCAGGATAAAGTGTTTGCTCAAATCCTCCTCATCAAAGAGCACAAAACATTCCGCTTCAATGGATTCATCCCGACCTGCACGCCCTGCTTCTTGAACATAATTTTCCAAGGAATCTGAAATTTCATAATGGACGACCAAGCCAACATCTTTTTTATCCACACCCATGCCAAAGGCAGAAGTAGCTACCATGATATTCACTTCCCCGGCAATGAAAGCATCCTGATTTTGGCTTTTCTCCATTTTGTCCATCTTGCCGTGATAGGCTTTGGCTGGGAAGCCATCCGCACTGAGTCGTTTGGATAGTTCAAAGGCCTTGCGCGTTCGAGACACATACACAATACTTGGACAGGCTTTGGCTTCCAACAAATCACGCAAAGCACCATACTTGTCCTCCTCTTTGCTGCGCTCGACCACTTCAAAGTGAAGGTTGGTACGGGAAACACCCGATTGAAAAAGCTCCAAATGCAAGCCAAGTTTCTCCCGAAAATATGTTCGGATATCTTCTATGACCTTTTGCTTGGCAGTAGCCGTGAAGCAGGAAACAGGAATGGGTTCCGCAAGATTCTTTAGCGCCTGCAAGCGTTTAATAAAGTCTGCTATGTACAAGTAATCGATTCTAAAATCCTGTCCCCAAGAAGAAAAGCAATGCGCCTCATCGATAACTACCCGATTGATTTTTCTTCCCAGCAGTATTTTTTCAATGCTTTTGGAGCGGAGTGATTCAGGAGAAATGTAGAGCAAGGAGGCAGCACCTTCTTCCACCCGCTCAAATGATTTGGCACGTTCGATGGGGTCGAGTAGTCCATTGATGGTCACCGCTTCGGTGATGCCAATTTTCTCCAAGTTATCCACCTGATCTTTCATCAGGGATTGCAAGGGTGAAATCACAAGGGTCAATGCTTTTTCCCGTTCCCCTGCCATCAAAGCCGGTAATTGAAAGGTGATGGATTTTCCTCCACCTGTTGGGAAAATGCATAGTAGTGATTTTCCATTCACAGCTGCTTGCACAGCTTGTTCTTGGAGAGGTTCTTCACCATAAGTTCTAAACTTCTCAAAACCAAACACACGTTTGAGCCCTGCATGGATATCAAACTCTTGGGCACAATGGGGACATCCTTGCAAACAAGGCCTACCCTTCAATAAGGTCATCAGGCGATCAGTATCCGGATACTGTTGAAGTACCCAAGGAGGGGTGATGCTGTGGCGATCGTTGGCATGAATCAAGGCCAGTGCATAGGCCAAGGCAATTGGTTTATCCTGAGTAAAGTGCTCAATAGCAGCATGGGAGCAAATTTTCCCATGAAAATGAGTGTGGATAAGTTCCTCCAAAGGTTGGTTCAACAGGTGGAATCCCATGTATTGAAAAAATCCTCGGAAAGCAGTCGTTTGGTGAAGTAACCCATAAAATATCGTCTGCATCACAGGATCTAAAGCCAGGAAAGCGCCTTCCTCATCGTGGAATAAATCTTTCGCTTTGATGGCATCGTTCAGTGGATTACTCAAACTATCGGATTGAAGCTTGTCGTCCTTGACAAGCTTGTGATAGGGCTTGCGTGGGAAAAGTAAGGGAGAAAGGTAGAGTGTATCGATTACGTGGGTAAAATGTAAACCCTTTTTTTGAAGATACGGAAGGTCATGTGTTAGGATGTTGTGTCCACAGACAAAGGTTGGATTTCCTACAAACTCCTGGAACTTGTGGATATTACTTCCATGAAAAGCACTTCCATCTCCATGGATAGCACCAAAGTCTAAGAGTTTTCCACTTTGTGGATCTACTTCAATATCCAAAAAACAAATGTGCCGAGCTTGGGAATTCATCAATTACAATAAAATATACCTATCCATCACCAATCAAATGAACGGTTGATGACTGATTCTATACAATAATATTTAAATTCGTTGAAAACAGTAGCAGAACATGCACAGAATTATCCCTTTTATCATCGTTCTTCCACTTTTGATGGTGGGTTGCACCACTTCACCAAAACAAATAAAGGAAAATGCCTTTATTGAGATCTTCGATGATCGTACATTGGCACTGGTAGACAGCACAGCTAGATTTGAAATTCTCGCTGAAGGCTTCTCTTGGACGGAAGGTCCACTTTGGATGGAAAGTGAGCAAGCGCTGATTTTTTCCGACATTCCCCAAAACTCCATTTTCAAAATAGACAACAAGGGAGCATTAAGCCTCTACCTGAATCCATCCGGTTATACAGGTTCGGATGTAAGAGGAGGGGAGACTGGCTCCAATGGACTGCTTCTTGACCCTGAAGGAAAGTTGGTGCTTTGTCAACATGGGGATAGGAGGATGGCCCGCATGGTCGGTCCAATCCAAACACCACAGCCCATCTTCGAAACGCTTGTGGATAACTTTGATGACAAGAGACTTAATAGCCCCAATGATGCTGTGTACGGCAAGGATGGAAACTTATATTTCACGGACCCACCTTATGGGCTGGAATTGGGTGAAGTTGACCCCAACAAAGAATTAAACTTTCATGGAATCTATTGCTTCAAAAAATCTGGGGAATTAATTCTTTTGGACAGCATTTCAAGACCTAATGGTCTAGCTTTTAGTCCTGATGGGAAGGTTCTGTATGTGGCTAACTCGGACCCTAAGCATGCGGTTTGGTATCGCTACGACGTAAGTGATGATGGACTTATCCACAATAGAAGCGTATTTTTTGATGCAAGTGAGTATGTAGGCAAACCAGATTTCAAGGGACTTCCTGATGGACTGAAAGTTCACAGTTCTGGAGTGATTTTCGCCACAGGTCCTGGAGGTGCATGGGTTTTTGATGCAGATGGGACTGTTTTGGCAAGGTTGAGGACAGGAGAGGCTACTTCTAATTGCGACTTATCCACAGACGAAAAAGCCATCTATCTAACAGCCCATAGTTACATCTTAAAGCTTCACTTGAAGTGAGAGATTTATGATATAGGGATTATGCATGTAAATTCTCTAGCGGGCAAGACGAAATCTCATACCTTCAATTTTGTGGATAACTTCACCTTCATGATTCATGGCTATGAAGTCTATACTTCCTTCAATTACCTGTCTTTCATTCAGCAAAAACTTCCGATCAATTGTGAAAGTCCCGCTTGTTTGAAACTCGAGCCATTCTTCTTCTATTTCAAATGGTCGTTGATCTGCCCTAAAGGGTCCAATAAACTTTCGTAAGGCAACTTTATCCAACAAATCGGTATCGGAAAATGTAATTCGACCGATAGGATAATCCCAAATATTATCTGCAGTTCTAAATAAAATGCGGTAACCATTATTTGAATGGAACCAATGATGCTGTACCTTACTATCATTTTGGCTCCAATGATTTTTAATGTTTACAAAATAAAAATCATCTGTGCGAACATACATTCGATTAGGAACAAAACTACAAGGAATTGTAGAAAGATTTTCTATAGAAATATCAGCATTTAGCTCAATGGAATCAGCATTATTAAACTCTTCAAAAAGCCTTCCTTCGAATCCAAAAACCAGTGTGCCTAGTTGAGGATTGTATGAAAAGTTTTTAATCTCAAATGTTGAAGCCGGGCTGAAGGTTTGCGGCCAGTACATTTTTGGATTTGAACTGTTTAACGAATAATCATTCCCTATGAAATATACTTCCTTTAAATAACCTTCCTTGGTCAAGTTTAACCGTAACTTGTATTCTTTTCTATCCTTATCGAGGTAATCCAAACTCAAAAATATACTTTCACAGTTTTCATTGGCGACTATTGCGCTTTCAGGAAGCCTAACCGTTACACCGTCAACGGTAAGATTAAATTGATTGAGAGGCAAAGAATCATCCTGACGGTCCATGCATCCGAACAAAAAGACGCCTAAAAATCCCAATACATATTTTGAAAACCGCATACTGTTTAAGTTTTTAGTAAAGCTATAATACATTTGCAAGTAAACCAACTAAAAAGCTAAAATTACAATCAAAGGCCCGTGGATACCATGTTACAATTACCCAAAAGGTTTAGCCTACGGTTAAAAAATTGCATAAGGGTGAACGAAACTAACCGCCGATTGAATCAATCGGTGGTTTTTTATTTTTTGAACAATAAAAAAGACCTTCAGGGCTCAGCACCCCAAAGGTCTAATTTCAAGCGACTCGACTCTATACTCTTTTTCTTGATTACATGGATTCCCAAATCAAGCGATATCCTTAGGATTTTACATATATCAAAAAAGTCTAAACTCTCGCTTCTCGCATCTAATCTCTTATTGTCTATTCTTCACATATTTCTCCAACCACTCATGCTGCTCCCATAGGGTATGCAAAATAGATTCTTTGGCAGCATACCCATGGCTTTCATGCGGTAAAAACACCAAACGGGTTGTCGCTCCATGTCCTTTCAAAGCATTGTAGTAACGCTCAGATTGGATTGGGAAGGTTCCTGAGTTATTATCTGCCTCTCCATGAATCAATAAAATTGGAGTTTTCACTTTATTTGCATGCATAAATGGAGACATGTTGCTATACACCTCCGGAGCTTCCCAAATGGTACGCTGCTCATATTGGAATCCAAATGGAGTCAGGGTTCGGTTATAAGCACCACTTCGAGCAATCCCAGCTGCGAATAAATTCGAATGGGAAAGTAAATTAGCTGTCATGAATGCACCGTAAGAGTGTCCTCCCACTGCAATTCTATTTCTATCTCCAATACCCGTGCTTACAATGTAATCAATTGCAGCTTCAGCATTAGCCACCAATTGCTCTAAGAAGAAATCATTGGGCTCGTCATCCCCTTCGCCTACAATTGGCATTTCGGTTTGGTCCATAATCGCATAACCCTGAGTCACCCAATAAATCGGTGAACCCCAATTTAATCGGGTAAAGGTATATTGAGAGCCTCTTACCTGGGCAGCAACTGCCGCTGATTTGTACTCACGTGGATAAGCCCACATCACCACCGGCAAAGGACCATCTTTTGCAGCATCATATCCTTCTGGCGTGTATACTATTGCAGAAAGATCCAAGCCATCATTTCTCTTATATTTTACCAATTGCTTGTTGATCCCTTTGATCGATTCAAACGGATGGGCAAATTCTGTGATTTGTCTTGGTGCAATTCTTCTTCTGGTATTGACCAACCAGTAGTTCGGTTGAATATCTGTACTTTCTTTCAATGTAATAAATTCAGTTGCATCAGCATTCAATACCTTTGTAACACGCTCATAAAATGGCGCCTGAGACCTCCATAAGATTCTTTCTGTTTTGGTTTTGACATTGTATGCAGAAAGGTAAGGCATGCTTCCTTCCGGAGAACCACCCTCGGAAGTCATGAATACATCATCTCCTTTTCTTAACAATACACTTCTACCATAATCATTGGTCGTAAACACAGGGCTACCCGGATCATTGTAAATATCATCGGAGGAACGCTCAATAATAACAGAACCTTTTTGACCTGGTTTAGATGGGTTGATCAAACTGATTCGCTGTTGACGGGTTGCAGACCAACGCTCACTCAGCAAAGCAAAATTATCATCTGACCAAAAGATACCACCAAATCGATACCCGATTTTAGCTAATACGGTAGGCTCTGCATTGAAGGGTGCATCCAGCGTGTACACGATTTCACGGTCTTCCATCTTTACACGTCCATCACCACCATCCTGTGCTTCTACCCATACCAAGGTTGCAGGCTTATCTGCTCTCCAACTGATTGCTCTCTTTCCTGTAGATACAGCATCGAAACCAGTTGGTCTCACCTCTGCCAATGGAATTTCAGCAATGGTAGTCACCTTGTTGCCTTTGATATCCCAGATTTCTACGTCATAAGGAAATGCACTTACAGGGACTAGATAAGAAAATGGCTTTTTTACATAATTGATGCGGATATACTGACCGTCAGGAGAAAGGTTCATGTTGGAAATCAAACCCGCATTAGCCAAAGGAGTGGTAGCACCATTCAAGTCCAATAACATCAATTGAGAATTCATAAAATACTCAAATACATCCTCATCGTATGCATTGGTCAATAGATCTTGATAGGTTCGGGAAGGAGCTGCATTTCCACTCGTCTCTTGAATGGTAGGACCTACCGGAGCCAAAGGTGCTTTCGGATAGTTTCCTCTTCTAGGATTGATCGCACGGTATACAATCTTGTTGTCAGGTGTCCAAGACATATCTATCCCTCCTACACCATTCACATTTTCTTGTGTAAGCTGTTTAGCCTCCATGGTAGAAAGGTCAACCAGCCACAAGGAAATTCCAGTATTGGTCGTATTGGTTAAAGCAATGTATTTTTCATCATTAGACAGTGAAAATGATCCCAATCTAGGGTTTTCAGGCAATCCACTAATGCGCTTTTCCTCACCAGAACGGGTATTTTTGATAATAACATTTTCAAAAGAACCCGATCTGCTTGGCCCATTGGTTGCAGGATTGATTCGAATACCTGCGAGACGCAATTCAGGTTGAGCTAGCTCTTCAATAGAGGGATTGCCCGAGCGCTCTAACAACAACATAAATTCCCCCGATCTACTAAAACTCACGGAGGGGGTGGGGGATGCATTCACTAAGTCTGCAATTTCTTTAGGGGGCGTTTGGTAAGTTAGAGACTGCTGCGCCTCAGCAATTCCCAAGGATAGAAAGCAAAAACATGCAATCGAAAGTCCTATTCTGTAAATTTTCTTCATGATAAACGATAGAAATCTGTTTAGCCCTCAATATACAACAATCTGAAAAATTCTAAATTCTCATTTATTTAGATGCTTGGCATCCCTATATAAATGGAAAAAGCCGGGCAAAACCCGGCTTGTACACAATATTTATGAAAGCTTATGCTAATTATTCCTCTTCTTTTCCAAACAAAAACTTGGACAGCTCTTCCTTGGCTGCACCTGTTTTTTGTTGTAGTTTCCCTAAGAGTTGATCTTCCTGACCTTCTGCGTACATCAAATCATCATCCGTTAAGTCCGCATACTTTTCTTTTAACTTTCCCTTCATTTCGTTCCAATTCCCTTTGATTTTCAGTTCTAAAGACATAACAATTTTGTTTTAAGTTTAAAATAAATTTCACTTATACAGGTGCAAAGATCATTCCAAACTCAAGGATTCATATTCGTGAGGGTAGATATATCCTTACATTTGGTTTTCGCTCAATTATCATCAAAAAACCCGAAAGAAAATCCTTCGGGTTCAATGTGAATTGAAAAGCATTTACTTTTTGAGCTTGATTTTGATTTCAGCCATTCCACCGTATGAGTTGTAATCGGCTACAGTTTGTGCAAGCCTGTCACTGAAATCACATTGATTACAATCCAATACCGCTCTTGTTATAAATACGCCAATCTGATCTTCAGGAAATGTTCCTTCCCAAGTATCAGACCCATTGATATATTGCCCAATTAGGTTAGCATGAGTACCATTTGCATTCCAAGTAAAGGTCCTAAACAGCCAAGATAATTGTCTTTTGAACCCATAGGTTTTAACGGTATAGGATTCATGATTGTCCTCTTTTGCAAACACTGCTGTATGCCATACACTATATCCCACACTGATTCCCTGAGACCCTCCTTGTGCTGTATAGGGTTTTGGGGTTCTTAAATAGGTGATTGGAGTAAAGGGGATGTGGATAATTTTATAATTGTCATCATTTTCGATTTTGACTTTACCTTCAGCAGTATGGTATTTGAACCATTCACCTCCATCCTTTCTTCTCATGTAAACATCAACCTTCAGGTTTTCTTCTGCTTTTTCTACATCCTCATCCAATGCTTGATAAATGATTCTCGGATTTCTGGTCGTAGCATTGGTCATGCTACCATCAAACTTCCCATAAAGACCAGGAGTGGACCATTCGTATTTGTAATCAAAACTACTGGCATTTTCAAATGCATCTCCATTTGCCCATTCAATATATAAGGCAAGTTTTTGCTTTTCTTTACCGACTAAAGTAACCCCATCAGGCTTTATTTCTAATCGGGCAGGTTTTACCGAAACTGTGGCTGTTGCTTCTCCGATCTTGGTCTCATTTGGCCCTTGCTTCACAAAAGCCTCCACTTTGATGGATTCTACTGCACCATCGGGAATATTAGATCCCTCCGCTCTATAAGTCACTGTCTTCTGCCCATTTTCGAATGACTTCCCGTTGTTACCCAAGTTGTCCCGGATATTTCCGTAAGTTCCGGTAGTGGACCATTTATAAAGAAAAGCCTGTCCGGCGCTGAGTTCGGTTTTGGTCTCCACGGTAAATTGTTTGTTGGTGAAAACTGTAACGGATGTTTCTTCGGGCAATAATTTAATGTCATGTTCCCGTGCGGTTACCAAAAACTGCTCTATGGGCAAGGCGTTGGTAAGATGGGCGATCATTCTTCCTGCGTCCCACGCTGTCAGCGCGGCCTCTATCAGTTCAAAGGCTTTCTGAAACTTGGCAATGTTCCTCTTGGTCTGTAGTTCCCTGTCGTCATAAAAGTTGCCAAACTCAGGTTCTTTGGCATATTTGGAATAAATCATATCCATCAATTTTCCACTGAGCTGGCCTGCAACCGCATCTTTTGTCGGATTGAAGATCAACTCTTCCAATGTCTGTTTCAAGGCATCCCTATACTTTCCCTCCTCGACTTTGGCCAGGATTTCAGGGTATTCCTTTATGAATGTTGTCGTTATTGAATTCATCAGGTCCATAGGCCAAGCATCATCTCCTTCTACCTTTAGGTTTTTATTGATGATGAATGTGACTGCAGGTAGCAAAGCTTCTTTGAAAAATGTCTCCAAGGCGAGCTCCTTGTACTTTTCCAACTCCGTCGTGGTCATTCTACTTTGTTCAAAGTTATTGAAAGTAGGGCCTACTATCCTCACTGCATATTCAGCTTCGGATTCATTCGCTCCCAGTGGAATGGACACAGGCCCGGTCTCCTTCATGAAAACTTCCAAACCGTTACCTGCCAGGTGATCTGTCAGTACTCCCATGGTCCCTCCGGATTTATTGGCTGCATCTATTGCCTTTTCACTGAATATGGCGGGGCTCTGCGATGGATTGAAGCTGTTGGATTTGATCAATTCTGTTTTCGTGCCTTCTTTGTCCTTGAAAGAAAGCTTGTACAAATAAGCATAGGCCACACGCAGGTATTGGTTTCTGATCATTACCGACTGGAAATCATTTTCAAAAACCTGTATCCCGCTTTTGTACCCTGTTGGGCTTACATTGATCTGTCTGGCTCTAATGTCTATTTCCTCCCCCTTTTCATAGAAGGGTTTTACAAAGTCTTCCAAAGACGGCAGATACCTTTCAGTCTCAAATAGCTTGTGATCGCTTACATAAAGCTCAGCCAATTTCTTTTTGAACTCATCCATTCCCGGAAGACTTGCTGCCTCATCGGGGTATTTTTCCTTAACAGATGAAGGAAGGGTAAAGCCACCGAGGCCTATGAAGGCCAAGGCTTCTGCTGAAGACTGTATGCTTAGCGTTTTGTTTTTGTCGCTGATAAAACCCAGTAAAATTATATTGTCGTCCTTGTCCTGAAGAAAGGCCAGCTGGCTTTTTCCCTGGGTAACAAAAACCTTGGAAGAGTTCCCTACTAAAGGAAATTCTTTCAATCCACCTATGACTTTTGACCCGCTAAGGTCGGGGTTGACCCCTTCCGGAAAGAGTACCGTAATTTCCAAGGTAGGCAGGTTGACTGGATTTTGCGGTTGAGGGCCTGGGTCCGGGTTTTCTGTAATAGGCGTTGTTCCGGGTTCTTCCACATCTTTGCAGGCAATCATCGCCAAAAATGCCATCAGGAAAATTAGCAGGGTAGATTTCAGTTTCATGTTTGTAAAGGGTTGATGTTATGTATTCACATCGAATATTTGAAAAAATGTCATCAAAAAACCCGAAGGATTTTTCCTTCGGGTTTTGGATGATTCTGAAAATACACACCTATTTCTTCAATTTGATTTTAACTTCTACCATGCCACCAAATTCCTGTAGCGCAGCCGCCCCCCTTACCATGTTTTCAGCAGAAGCTGCACCGTTATGAAGGTAATATATACCAATTACATTATCAGGCATTTTATCAATGTACCAAGACGCAGATAATTGTCTATTCAAATTAATTCTATTTGGAGGACCATTTTCTGCTTTCCATGAAAAAGTTCTACCTTCTGAAACCGGAATTGTGGATTTTTTATATCCATAAAATCTAGCAGTGAATTTTTCATAGTTTTCATCTTGCGGAAAACTTGCATGAAGAAAGTTGCTTCCTCCTCCATGTTGACTTGTAGCACTTTTGGATGTGAATACAGTCAAAGGGATTTGTAGGATTTTATAATTGTCATCATTTTCGATTTTGACTTTACCTTCAGCAGTATGGTATTTGAACCATTCACCTCCATCCTTTCTTCTCATGTAAACATCAACCTTCAGGTTTTCTTCTGCTTTTTCTACATCCTCATCCAACGCTTGATAAATAATTCTCGGATTTCTGGTCGTGGCATTGGTCATGCTCCCATCAAATTTCCCATACCGTCCGGGAGTGGACCATTCGTATTTGTAATCAAAACTACTGGCATTTTCAAATGCATCTCCATTTGCCCATTCAATATATAAGGCAAGTTTTTGCTTTTCTTTACCGACTAAAGTAACCCCATCTGGCTTTATTTCTAGTCGGGCAGGTTTTACCGAAACTGTCGCAGTGGCTTCTCCGATCTTGGTCTCGTTTGGCCCTTGCTTTACAAAAGCTTGCACTGTGATCGTTTCAGTTGCGCCATCAGGAATATTGGATCCCTCCGCTCGATAGGTCACCGTCTTTTGACCATTTTCAAATGATTTTCCATTATTTCCTAAGTTGTCTCTGATATTTCCGTAAGTTCCAGAGGTGGACCATTTGTAGAGAAATGCCTGGCCGTCTCCCAACTCCGTTTTTGTCTCCACGGTAAAGTCCTGGTTGGTAAACACAGTTACTGAGGCTTGATTGGGTGATAGCTTGATATCATGCTGTCTTGAGACTACCTTAAACTCTTCCAATGAATTGGATCGAACAATATGATACGTGAAGCGGGCCACATCTGTCGCCAAAATCACATTATCGACTACATTCATCAACCGCAAAGCCTGATTGGTCTTTTCATTGACCTGAGTCGGAGAATCTACAAAAGCACCTGGATCTTGTGTTTTGGCTACACCTGACATGAATGCTTTTACCAAGTCTTGCCAATCCCCCCTCTTAGAATCGTACATCGTCCATAAAAACTCTTTTAGGGCTACCTTAAACTCCCCCTTCTCAATAAATTCACTTATTGCCGGTTCTGCTGCAATAAGTTCTTCTGCTGCCTTCACAAAACCTTCAAAATTCTGGCGGAATGGTTTCTCTCCCTTTTTGGTTTCATAGCCAATCGCTGCCGACATGACCGGCAACAAAAAATCAAGCGTAAAGGTCTCCAACATCAGACGGTTCCATTTTGACTTTTCAGCATTGGTCATCCTAACCGGGCCATTGGGGTAGTCCATGATTCCAGGACCAATGATTCTCAACCGATACGTAGCCTCTGATTCATTTTCAGCCAATGGAATATTTACAGGATCCGAAACCGTCTCCACAAACTCCATCCCACTCCCCGAAACCCAATCTGTCAATACTCCCAAAAAACTCTGTACTGCCAAGGTGGGAACAATGGAAAACTCTTTCTTGGCCTGTTCTCCGCCTCCTATGCTTGGTAAGAGTACAGTCTCATTCCCCTCTTTATTCTTGAATGCAGTCTTGTACAAAAATGCATGGGTTCTCCTTCGAAAGCGGTTCTTGACTTCTATATTCTGAAAATCTATATCGTAAATCTGTATCCCGCTCTGAACTCCCGTTGGCGAAACGTTGACCTGTCTTGCACGAATATCGATTTCATCTCCCAACTGACCCAATCCTTCGTAAAACTTCACCAAGTCTCCTTGAAGTTGGGCACCTTTTAATAATGTTGGACTCTGTAAAATCCTTGCCTGTACCGCTTCGGAAAACTCCGGAAAACCTGGAAGTTGATCAAAGTTGCCGAAAACTTTCTCATCCAGTTCTGCAGGACCAAAAACAAGGTCTGAGGAAAAATAGGCTAACACCTCGGCAGTACTCGCTGCTGAAACTTCTTTTTGACTGGAATTTACAAAACCCATCAAAAGCACTTCCTCTGCTTCATCCACCAGATAAGCTATCCGAGTCATCCCGCTGGGTATGACTGCATCCGAAGTACCGTCCGAGGTGACCGGCATCCCTGTAAAGCCTGTCACCAAACTCATTTTTCCAAGGTCAAGTGTGCTGTTTGCTGGAAGTTTAACCGAAACAGACAATCTGGGAATGCTAGGGTCAGGCTCTGGTTGAGGATCTTGATCATCGTCAATCGGTTCTTCCACAATCGGCGGAACTTCAGGCTCTTCTACATCTTTACAGGAGTTGACAGCCAGAAAAAAGGCGAAAAACAGGAGGAGGTAAATCTTTGGTTTCATGAGGATAAGGGTTGGATATATCCTTACATCTGGTTTTAATTAAAATGTCATCAAAAAAAAATGAAAAAAACCGATCTATATGGAAGCAACAAATAACGATGAGAAAAAAACGGTGAATTGGCCAGACTAAATTTAACTTAATAAGTGAGCCACATGTTAGTATCAATTAGGGTGTCGGGGTGGGAATTACTGTGACTTCAAGTTTATGGTATTGTCCAGCAACTCGATCAATAAGCGCTTGAAACTCTGCCAACATTTGATTTTTTACAGCTTCTGAAACAGCTATCCCAATATTAGGCGACCCAATAATTACTCTATGATTTACGATATCGTTTTCAATTAAAAGCTGATTTGGTCTCCTTACAAATACATCTGATTTGCTTCCATCTTCTCTCATATTACGAAACTCATATTGTTGCACATTTTCTCGATGTTGGAATGTGGCTTCATAGTAAGGATTGGAAACGTACCAACCGTCAGACATTAACTCTGCTGGCTGCACCAACTTATAGTCAACAATAAACTGAAGCTCATCAATCTTGTCTGGTTCTTCAGTTTCTTGACAAGCAATGAATAACATAAACAGTACAAAGAGGGTGGTCTTTTGGAATTTTTTCATAGTGAACAAAGATTAAATGAAGTGGATATTTATCCATACATTGAAAAATTAGTCTGATGTCATCGAGTTTTTCGAATTATTTTTTCGATATCAATCTTTTGGAAAAAAAGTAAATCGAAAAAAACATAAAGCCCACACCCACCAATATCCAAAAGACCCAAGTAGAATAATTTCCCAACCCATCTATCGGTTCAGGATCCCCGATCAAAATCAAACCCGCCCAATATTGAGGTGAAAGCGTACGTCCATGGGCCGATTCAAGATATTGCAATTTGGCCAGACGGAGTGCTCGATCTTTGGGTAAACCTTCTTTGATATACTGAAGGAAGATTTCAGTAATCTGATTACTGGCTTTTTCATCAATTTTCCACAAACTAGTCAATAAGCTTTCACTGCCTGCATAGGTAAATGCATGACTTAAGGAAATCATGCCTTCACCAGGCTGAAATACGGGCTTGCCTGTCTCACAAGCAGTAAGAATAGCCAGTTTAGCACGTAAATCAGTATTGTAAATTTCGTAAGCGTAGATAGAATTGTCTTCCAAAATCAAACCATCTTGATTAGACTTGGCAAAGATCAGTCGGGAAAATGCTGGGGTCAGGTTATTGGATTCAGCATGTGTGCCTATATGAATGATCTTATGATTCCCTGCTTTTTCCTTAAATACGGAGGGAGTAGATTCATCCAAGACGTAATGCTTACCGCCCAAAGTCTTACTCGCACTTTGTGCAAGACTCAGCGTAAAAGGCTGTGGTAACAAGGAAAGATAGGCCTTGTCAACTTGAGTAGTATCCTTTAAAAATCTACGATAGCGCTCCTTCATATGGTCTACAAAACCGGGAGCAAATGCAATGTAATTGGAGGCTATTTGATGCTGGGTTTTTTGCTGGTTCAGTAAAAGACTGAAGTTATAATAAATATCGTGTTTAGCCAATAAACTTTTCTTTGCAAAATCTTGATAATCATCCGTTTTTTCAGTCAGAAGCATATCAAAACTCAAATTGAATAAAATTCCATCTGGGATAATCAGTACTCTTTCTTGGGTCAATTCATGTGCAAATGGCTCCCAAAGCTGTTTGTACAGCTCATGGCTAAAGGCACAGACTACTTTCATTTCATTCCAGTTCTCCGACAGTTGTTCAATCAAAGAGGATTTAAATGCCAAGGGGTACAAGTTCATTGACCCTTGACTTAATACCATGGCAAACAATTGATCCTCCACAAAAAAATAACGGATAGCTTGCAAGTCTACGGGCACCTGAATTGCCTGCTGCCGCACATTGGCATAGCGTGCTTGATAATAATCGGGATAACGTTCCCTCAAAAGTTGTATAAAAGACTCCCATTCCGATGAGAGCCTCAAAAAGTCTGACAAGGACCTGGACTCTTCCAATTCATCTCTCAAGCTAGCCTTCAGCCGTGCTTCTTGATCAAATACCTGTTTTGGAACACCTTTAAATGCCACGAGCCCAACCTGATTCACTTGAGCACGAATTTTTGCATATACTTCTGATTCTTGCACCGCCAACAAGGCATTTAAATATTCCTCATTGCCGGTTTTTTCATACAGCTCCAATTGAAGTTTTTTGATGAAAGCTAACAGTTCCTGACTTTGACTTTGCAAGACAGAAATATCTTCTGAATTATTGAGTGTATTTTTTCTTCGTTCCAAAGAGGCTTGTGCTTCGGAAAGTTCAGCCAGACTAGCTTGGAGAAAAGAAACACTTTTGACCTGATTGAGGTAGTAGGAGGATTTCACCTGTATCAAAATAGCATAAGGCTTATCAAATTCCACTCTGACTGAGTCCAAATTTCCTTTGGTCTGTTGGATTAAGCTTTGAAATACTTCCAAACTCTCATCCGCAAAGGCTTTTGCCTTTTGGTAATCCTTGAGATTAAAATACACCTCACCAGTCTGCACAAGTTGAGAAAATCCTGCCACTGTGTTTTGGCCTTTGATTCCTTGCACGTAGGAAAGCCCTTTTTGAGCTAGGGCCTTTGCCGTCTCAGGTTCACCATGCAGAGAGAAAAATCGGGCTGCATTTCCTAAAAACTCTAAATATACATAATCGGCCTTATCGCTCAATCCCTTTTGGTAGAATTCATTGGCCAACAAATACTGCTTTTTGGCAAGATCTATAGCTTGTTTTCCCTCATATACTCTTGCCAAGGAACTGTGCGCATCCGCTGCTTGGATGTAAAAGCCTCCCTCCATCTTGGACAACCATTGAATGGCTTCTAATAAATATTTTTCCGCTTGATTAAAATTTTTGAGCAAATTATGTGCCTGGCCGACATGAATCAATGTTTCCACAACTTCCGGATGTCCTTGCTCAAAATGCTTTTGCTTTTCGCGTAGGGTATATTCGTGTAATTGTAATGCCTTTTGATAGTTTCCAACACTCTTGTGTACGGCTGCAAGGTTAGCAGAATTGTAAAACATAGTTAAAAAAGCCCGATTCCATTTCGGGTCACCTTTGCCGTGTTCTAGAAAATATTTATTTAAGTCCAACGCATCATTAACCCTTCTGATACTTTCTTGAGGATTTCCTTTTACATCATATACAGCCGCTAAATTTCCTTGAATCATTGCTTTTCTGTAGTATTGATTAGTAAGGGTAGGACTCATAGTTTCCAGCATTTTGATTCCTTCCAACCAAAAATATTCTGCTGAATCCCATTGTGCTTCATACCAATAGCGGACGCCTAAATCGTTGAGCAGGTTGAATTTACTTTCTTCCGAGGTTCTAGGGTCTGATTCGAAGGCCTGCCATGCTCGAAGTGTGTGCTCTTTAGCTCTATCAGGAGAGCCCATAGAGGTCGCAATTACTCCCAAATTTCGTTCAATCAAGCCCCATTCCTCTCCTCGGTAATCTGGCATTTGATAGGTATATTCCAATGCACGTAGATTTGCATCATAAGCTGCCTGTGTCTTACCTACAGCAATAAAATATGTATGGATTTCAAGATGGGCTTGTCTATGATCTCTCGAAGAGGAAGAGTTATCCACAATGTGTTGAAGCAAACTCTCAGCTGCTTCAAGTCCATCTACAGAGGATCCTTTTTTTTCAGCGATATAGCCAGCGTAAGGAATAAAATAAGAGAGATTGAGGTAATCTTTTTTGGCTTTAAGAGCCTGCGTGTATTGATCAAACAGTAGCTGCGCCTGCCTCACATTATTATCAGATAGCTGAGACTGAATTGCTGCAATCTGTACATCTACAGAATCAACCGATTGATAGCCCATACAAACAATCGCACAGATGAAGAGCAGCAAACGTTTCATTTTTCCTGCAAAGTTTCAAGTAATTGACCTTTCTGAGGATGCTCTGTTTTTTCCAAGCTCATTTTGGCAGCTTCCACTTTTCCCTGCTTCAAATAAACCAAAGCCAAATACCAAAAAGTGTCATTTGTAAACCTTCCCTGCGGTAACTGACTTACCTTTTCAAAATAATCCAACGCTGTACCCGTTTCATTCAATGCTAAGTGAGCAGCGCCTAAGAAATAGTTCAAAGTATCATTTTCAGGCTTTAACTCAAGAATTTGTTGCCAACGGGTCACTGCATCCTTAAAATTTCCAGACTTGTAATCCACCATGGCTCTATCAAACTCGTAATCGCTTTCAGAACTCATGGCTGTGATCAATCCAGGGTCCTCTACATAGTAGGATTCAAATAGGTCTTCATAAATTGTTGAGGTGGGAATTAAAACCCAGACTCCAGCTAAAATTAGCAGTGTGATTACTGCCGCTGCCACCCCAAACCATGGATTCAATCTTTTTACCGGCTTATCTAGCGCTAACTCCGTATCAAACACCTGATGAAACTCTTCCATGGAAGCCCTCAATCCAGCCTCCTCTAGCGCCTCCATCAATCCTTTGACCTCTTGAACCTTGTCCTGGAGGCTGGGGTCAGTCTGCAAAGCAATTTCAAATGATTCCTTTTCCTGTTCAGTTAACTTACCTAGGATATAATTTTCAATTTGCTCAAACTGCTCTTGTGATATGTGATGTTGCTTATTCAAGTTGCTTATTGGTGATAGTTTTCCACTTTTCCTTTAGTTGCTGTATGCACCGATATTTATTATTGCGCGCGGTTGCGCTGGTCCAATTAAATACTGAAGCTATCTGTTCCATGGATTCCTTTAGAAAATAGAAGCGCTTCAATACTTCTTTGCAGGTTTGACCCAAATTCTCAAACTCATGAACAATCCATTGATGCTGTCCCTCTTGAAAATCATCAGTTAGGCTGTCTTCTATAGCTAGATTCGGATGTATCTCTACAATCGAATTGTTTTTGTTAGCTCTCAGTTTATCAAGCCATTTATTCTTTGCAATCTGATATAGAAACCCTGCTATGGCTGTTCCATTTTCGGGTTGAAACTGATCCGATTTGACCTTCTTCCATAGGACTACAAATGCTTCCTGATAGATATCCTTAGCATCATCTGATGTGCCTTTATTTGCCAATACATAGTGTTCTATTTTTTTGTATTGACTGGTATAGAACACCCTCAGAATCGTTGGATCATTACTTTTGATCCCTTGGATGATTTCCTGTTGGCTATATTTCTCAAAAGTGTAGGACTGCATCTTTTTATTTGATGCAGTAATATACAACCTATTGATATTTTGACCAATCTATAAGATGCTTTTACATTCCCGTTTTTCTTTTTCATCGGAAAAAACAGGAAATGTCATCAAGGGATTTTAAAATTGATCAATGTCCTGATAAGTGATTGTTGTAGAAGCCATAGTTTCAAAAATTTGAGCTGCGATGGTATTAAGTGATAGGTTATAGTTTTCTGCGTACCCTGAATTCATCACTACACTGACACAGATGTTGTTAGGCAAAGAAATGGTCAGTGACTGAGACCCTACCCAAAACCCATCATGCCAAAATGCTTGACCCAATGTCGGATGGCTGAGTCTTATGACCCCTTTTCCATAGTTTCCTGAATTACTTAGCGGAGTTCTACGCTGTTGACTTACATTGTCACCCTATTTTAATCTTTTTCAAGAGGCTTCGGATTTAAAAAACACCATGGAAGCAACTCCTGCAAGCATCATCAATCCACCAAAAAGGTAGCGCCAATCCAAACTTTTGGAAGGGTCCTCAATTTGATACGTAAAAATCGTTTTGCCATAAGCATCCTTATCTATTTCTATCGTGTGAGCAGATGGAGGAAAATCTACTACCGTCGTCTGCTGTATCTGACCTCCAAACTCCATAGGACTGTTGACAAACATGTATTGCTTTTCTCCGATTTTTGTGAGGTTGATATCTTTTTCCCCTGTCTCCAAAATTCTTCGGCCTCGTTTGTCCACTTTGGTGACACCATAAGCAGTAAGAGAGAGTTCAAAAGAACGCTCCATATCATTTCTTTCCAATTTAAAATCATCCAAGAAAAAACCAGGCATGCCCTTTTGGATTTCCCGCTTCAAAGCATTGGGGTTGGTACCTGCGGTTGCCAACCACTGCTGCCATTGAGACGCCGTCATTTTTTGCTGAATGAGCATAGCAGCATTTCCGCGCTCATCTACTTTCATATTGATATGTTGATTGATAGCTGTTTGAGCGAATAGCTGTAAACTGCTCAACATGAATAAAATTATCAGGAGAGATTGCTTCGTTTTCATCGGATAGAATTAAAGATTGATGTAAGCGTATTTTGTTGTTGGGCAAATGCATATTCAGGTGAACCAACAGTAATGATCTCAAAACCAGCATTGGTTCTTCGTGATTTGGCAAACCACATAAAATTCCCATTCATATCAGTGGTCACACCAGAAATTTGACCCTGTGCATCACTTTGATAATTGACAACCCCGCCGAGATTACCTATCTGAGCAGTCAGTATGTTCATGGCATCTCTCAAGTTGGAGGCAGGCAAAACAAATTTGCTAATAGATATCAAGCCATCTGGTGAGGCATAGTAGCTCATCAGGCTACTCAAGCCCGACATACTGGGGTCATATTGATTCCAACCATTAGGAATCGTGACCATCAAACTACTCGAACTACTACTAGATTCAGGTCGGATGGTTTCTGTGGGATAAGTAGGTGCTGTAGAATTAGTGCTAGTGTTTGCAGAGGCTAATTGACGCTGCTGAGGAGCCTGAGGAGCGTTAATTTGTTGCTGAGGAGAAAAATTATCAGCGATTTTATCCACTTTTTGCCGCAAAAACTCATCATCTTTCAAACTCATTGGTGTCACACCGGCCATGTTTAATTGATGTATATCTACAATGGTGTACCGAGGATCTCCTTGCATAGTTTTTTGAAAAAACTCCTCTAACTGCTTCATGCCTTGTTCTAATGCTTCTTCGGCAGAAAATATTTTCCCTAATCCCTCACCTCCAATACCTGTCGCTTCTATGGCATAATACTGACCGTTCATCCGAAAACCAGGATAGGCATGTCCTGGAACCAAATAGATAACAGGCTCCAATCCTCCCGCTGACATCATACTCGCATAAAGCAAACTAAGCTCTAGGCACAAACCCGTATTCCCTGTTATAACTTCCCGAGGAAGTCGGTTATGTTGAGAAAGTTTGGAATAATCATTCAAGTTTTCAGGAATCATTTTAGTACCGCTATACACCATATGAGACATTAAAGTAGCCTCGTATATCCCTGTCATAAAACGAACAGCATCTTTAGGGTCTTTACTTACTCCGGCAGCATCTCCTTTCAAAATTTTCTCCTGAACAGTCTGCGTATAATATTTTACAATAGGATCATTCGGTGTAACAAAACATGCCAATAAAGCATCATTGTCATATATATCAGCCCATGAAGCAATTTCTGATTGAGGTACTGATGTAAACATGTAGGTATTGCGGTCTACTATTTTGAAAGCAAAAGACTCTTCTACTTTATCCTTGCTAGTCGCACCTTCCCAGTCTATTTGAATTTCAGCCCGCTCCATGGATTCTGTCATTTTCTCCGTAATTTTTTCATCAAACTTAGGATAACATACTACCGAGGCTGTCTGTCCGGGAATCATTTCACCGATCGTCTCCAAATCCGTCCAATCGATGAAACCTGGTACTCGGTAACGGACCTTTACACCTTCCAAAGTCCCGACCCCTGCGTTTGTCAACAAAACTTTGAAAAGGTAATACTTGCCATTCAGAGCTTCTTCATTTGCATACACCTGATGTGCTGCAGGCATGATATAAGGAGCTGTTTCGACTTTGATCTTCAGATTTCCCTGGACATGAGAGCCCAGAAAAGTATACATAAGGATTCCCACACCTACCAACATCAGCAAAAGACCAACAATTATATTTTTTTTCATACAAGTAAGAGGTTAGGTTTTACTCCATCATCGGCAGAAAAATCAGATGTCATCAAAAGAATATGAGAAATTTGAAATTTGACCTTCAAAAAATGATTGGAATTTGATATAAACCTAAAGCAATTCTTCTTGAGCAAACATTTAAATGCTTAAATAGTCGACTAAAGCCCAATTTTTGGATCGATTCCGTAATTTTAACCTTTGATAAACCAAAAACTTTTGGCCTATGGAACTACCTACCCAAGAACATGCGAAAGGAATTTTGAGGCAATACTTTGGTTACCAAAATTTCAGAGGTAATCAAGAAGCAATTATTACTTCCATTCTAGAGAAAAAAGATACCATCGTACTGATGCCAACTGGAGGAGGAAAATCTATTTGCTACCAAGTGCCTGCCATGTTATCTGACGGCTTGACCTTGGTTATTTCACCATTGATTTCCCTGATGAAAGATCAGGTAGATTCGTTGAACGCAAATGGTATTTCCGCAGCTTTCTTGAATTCATCACAAAGTATTTCTGAACAGCGACACATCTCCGAGCAAATCAAAAAATCAGCAATCAAGCTTTTATATGTTGCGCCGGAACGTCTATTTGGAGGCTCCTATCCTTTAATGGATTTCCTTAAAGAAATCACCTTAGGGCTTGTGGCAGTGGACGAAGCACACTGCGTATCTCAATGGGGACATGATTTCAGGCCGGAATATTTGCGGATTGGTGAGCTCCGTCGACAATTTCCCCAAGTGCCTTTCATTGCCTTGACAGCCACTGCCGATAAACGCACACGCACGGATATTGCAGATAAACTGGGTTTACATATGCCCCAATGGTTTATTTCTTCCTTTGATAGAAGTAATATCACCTACCGTGTAACAGCAAAACAGGATGCCATGGGGAAGCTGATGGAGTTTTTAGACTTTCACCAAAAAGACTCGGGCATCATTTATTGCCTATCCAGAAAAAACGTAGAAGAAACTGCCCAAGAACTGCAAGCAAGAGGCTTATCTGCATTGCCCTATCATGCAGGCTTGGCACGGGACATCCGTGAAAAAAACCAAGAACTTTTTATCAAAGACGAAGTCAAAATTATCGTAGCAACAATTGCATTCGGTATGGGAATCGATAAGCCCAACGTTCGTTTCGTGGTACATATGAACATGCCTCAAAACATTGAAGGCTATTATCAAGAAACAGGTAGGGCTGGGAGAGATGGGCTCCCCAGTGAAGCATTGCTATTTTATTCCTATCAAGACTACATGACGCTCAACCGGATGCTGGAGCAAGCGGAAAACAAAGACTTTGTAGAAGTGATGCAAGAAAAACTGCTTCGGATGAATTCCTTCAGTCAAAGCAATATCTGCCGCCGGAAATATTTACTCAACTACTTTGACGAAAATCATCCAGGAGAGTGCGGAAACTGTGATGTCTGCTTCCAAAAAGGGAAACAACAAGACATGACGATTCCTTCCCAAATGCTCTTATCTACTGTAGCCAGATTAGGTGAATCCTATGGTTTAGGCTATGTCATACTGGTACTGCGTGGCTCCAAATCAAGTAAAATACAAGTGCAGCATCAAGAACTATCCGTCTATGGTATCGGAAAAGACCGTCCCGAAGAATTTTGGAAAAACTTGGGAAACAAACTTGTGCAGCATGGATACCTTGCAGAGGCAGGAACACAATTCCCAACCTTCAAACTGACCCAGATGGCTTGGGAGAAACTCAAGGGAAAAGAAAAAATTCTTTTGCCAATGGAGGAAAGTTTAAGCAGTGGAAAAACAACAAATGCCGTACACGAGATTGAATTAGTGGATGAATTGAAATCTCTTCGATTACAACTAGCCCGAGAAGCCAATATTCCACCTTATGCCATATTTGGCGACAACAGCTTGATAGAGATGGCCACCTACTTACCCATAGATAAGGATTCATTCTTGACAATTTCAGGTGTGGGACAAATAAAGGCGAACAATTATGGGAGTTCGTTTATGAAAATCATACAGGATTATGTCAGTAAACACCAACTGAAACCCAAGCGCAAACTCAATAGCAGCAAACCCAAAGCCCCAAGTGGATCTGGATCAGAAATCATCACATTGAAATTATTTCAAAGTGGCAAAAAAATCTATCAAATAGCCCAAGAACGTGATCTCAACCACACCACAATTGAAGATCATCTGATTCGCATGATAGAAGCTGGAAAATTGGAAGTAGAAGAAATCTTGAGTAAAGATGACTTATTGACCATTCGATTAGCTTATAGGCGTCAAGGGTCGCATTACCTCAAACCACTAAAGGAACATTTTGGAGACCGCTTTTCCTATTTTCAATTAAAAGCTGCCTTGGTTGGGGAGCGCTAACAAGCAAAAAGGGGCTTTTTAGGCCCCTTTTCTATCGTAATTTCAAATGGATTATTTTTTTATTTTCCTTTTCCTCCTATGGAAATCATCGCACAACGGAATCCAATGTGGTTAGTTGCTGAATCCTGATGCATAAATCTACGTGTACCAGGCGCCATCCAATAAGCCATATCTCTCCATGAACCTCCCTTATAAACGCGATACTCATCGGTAATCAAGGTTGTTTCATACGTTTCTTGTTTGTCAAAAATTCCGTCTTTTCTCAAGGGATTCAAATCGTCAAAGTCTTGGAATGAAAGTGGTCGGTACACATCATTCACCCACTCATTCATGTTACCTGCCATGTGGTACAAGCCAAAATCGTTTGGAGGCATATCGTATACATTTGTAGGCAGAATTTCTCCATCATTGGTTTTGGAACCTGCAATACCAGCATAGTCACCTCTACCTCTTTTAAAGTTTACCAAGAAATCACCTTGACGACCTTTTCTCTTGATATTGTATGGATTTCTTAACCCACGTCCATCCCAAGGATAGATTCTTCCAAATTCTTGGTTTTCGTCATTGTATTGAGTACCAATCATAGCCTTAGCAGCATATTCCCACTCTGCCTCATTGGGTAGTCTATACTCGGCAATACCAACACCTCTTTCAATCAACTGCTTTTTGCTTAAAGTACTGTCAATTTTATTTTTCTCACGAAGCAGATTTCCTACAAACTCAGTTCTCCATTTAGAATAGGTATTAGCCTGATTCCAAGAAACACCTGCTACGGGGTAGAAATTAAACCCAGGAAATCTAAAGTAATACGTATCATAGACATCATTGTAAGACATCGCACCTGCCCAAACTCTATCACGAGGTTCCAATTTCTGAATAGAATCTGCACTTACGCTACGTGCCATGTAAAACAAAAACTCTCGGTAATCCAAGTTGGTCACCTCTGTTTCATCCATATAAAAGGAAGCAATGGTAACTGTTCTCTCCACATTGTCACGAAAAGCCATGATATCCTGTTCTTGCGTTCCTAAAACTGTTCTACCACCTTGGATGTACTTCAATCTTGGTCCGATTTTTTGATCAGCGAATCTGGCTACGAAAAATTTGGATGAATCATTCGCATCAAAGCTGAATGCTCCACCTGTAGAAGCACTGGTCTTACCAGGCTTGGCGGCAGTTCTACGACCATATCCAGGCTGTTTGTTACAAGCCGAAAGAATAAGACCTCCAAGCAATAAGAAGGAAGCCATGGTCAATCCCCAATTTCTTTTTCCAAAAACCATTGTCAATTACTGTTTTTTGTGCATAATATAAACGCTAATATATAATCTATAATATCCGATTCAAACATTATTTTTTTTCTCCAGCTCAGAGAAAAAGCCTTTTTGAGGTGATTTTGACCAAATACTACAAATTTATCCGATGAAACAGCAATTATCAGGCCACATAAAATTTTCAAGATTTTAAGTTTTCAAGCCACTTTTTAGCCGCAGTGATTGTCCTAACCTCCTCAATAGTAAGTATTAACCGTGTTTTGACCTCTTTTATCTTGCAACGCTTGGCATATCCTTGTATATTTTTGAGTATAGTACCGAAGGTGGCAGACTTATAATACTTCTCTTTAGAGGAAGGTACAAAATAGCACTTCATCTGATTATTTTTCAAGACTAATTTCTCAAAACCTAGCTTTTCAGCTTCCCAACGCAATCGCACTGTTTCAAATAAATCTTCAACCACTCTCGGAACTGGACCAAAGCGATCTCTAATAGAATTGAGATACTTTTGAAGCTCTTCTTCCTCCTTGATTCCATCCAATTTGGAATATAATTGTAATCGCTCGGAAATATTACTCACATATTCCTCTGGAATCAATAATTCAAAGTCAGTTTCAATCACGCAATCCTGAACCAGGACCTCAACTTTTTCTTTCAAATCCACCTCAAACAGGGCTGCAAACTCATTTTCTTTCAATTCCTGAACAGCCTCATCCAATATTTTATGGTACATATCAAAGCCCAGATCCGTAATAAAGCCACTTTGTTCGGCCCCTAATAAATTACCGGCCCCACGGATATCCAAGTCCCGCATGGCGACTTTAAAACCATCTCCTAAATCAGAAAACTCTTCCAAGGTTTGTAGGCGCTTTCTAGCCTCTGGCGTCAAATGTGTAGGATGTGCAGTCAACAAATAGCAGAAGGCTTTTTTATTGCTTCGACCCACACGACCACGCATCTGATGCAAATCACTCAAACCAAACATATGAGCCCGATTGATGATAATGGTATTGGCATTGGGAATATCCAACCCTGACTCAATAATATTGGTGGATACTAGAATATCGTATTCTCCTTCTATAAACTTCACCATAATTTTCTCCAATTGCTTTCCATCCATCTGCCCATGGGCAGCGGCAATTCGGGCATCAGGCACCAAACGGAGAATCAAATTGGCAATGGAATCAATTTCTCCGACACGATTATGGACAAAAAAGACTTGTCCACCTCTTCGAAGTTCATAAGCTATGGCATCCCGGATGACTTCTTCCTGAAATGCATGGATTTCTGTTGTAACCGGTTGCCTGTTTGGAGGAGGCGTAGCAATTACGGACAAATCCCGAGCGCCCATCAGAGAAAAATGTAAGGTTCGGGGAATTGGCGTGGCTGTCAACGTCAATACATCCACATTCACCTTCATCTCCTTGAGCTGATCTTTTACTTTCACCCCAAACTTTTGCTCCTCATCAATGATCAAAAGACCAAGATCTTTGAATTTGACATCTTTATTGACAATACGATGTGTCCCTACGAGGATATCTATTTCTCCAGAAGCTACTTGTTTGGTAATTTCTTTGATTTCTTTGGCTGTACGGAAGCGATTGATGTATTCCACTTTTACAGGGAAATTTCCCAGTCGCTCGCTAAAGGTGCGGTAATGCTGCATGGCCAAAATAGTCGTGGGAACCAAAACAGCTACCTGCTTTCGGTCATTGACTGCTTTAAATGCTGCACGGATAGCGACCTCTGTTTTACCAAAGCCCACATCTCCGCAGACCAGTCGGTCCATAGGATGCGGTTTTTCCATGTCAGCCTTGACATCGCTAGTGGCCAAAGCTTGGTCTGGGGTGTCTTCAAAAACAAACGAGCTTTCCAACTCCACTTGCAAGACAGAATCTGGATGGAATTGGTAACCTGGCGCAGTCCTTCGCTTGGCATAGAGTGCTATCAACTCCTTTGCTATGTCCTTAACCTGGCTCTTAACTTTACGCTTTTTATTTTCCCATTCAGGACTGCCTAGCTTTGACATAGATGGGACAGTCCCCTCTTGTCCAGAATACTTGGAAATCTTATGCAGTGAGTGAATATTCACATAAAGCAAATCATCATCCCTGAAAATCAGACGGACGGCTTCCTGTTGCTTTCCATTGACATCTACCTTTTCTAATCCCGCAAATCTTCCCACACCATAATCCACATGCACCACAAAATCTCCTGGATGCAGGGTTTTGAGCTCCCTTAAGGTCAGGGCCTTAGATTTATTGGTTTTGTTTTTGGATTTGTAGCGGTGAAATCGCTCAAAAATCTGATGATCTGTATAACAGGCTATCTTCTGTTTCTTATCCACAAAGCCTTCCCTAATACCCATTTGTAGGGTCTGATAGCGGAGAGTAGGGTCCAATTCCTGGAAAATATTCTCCAAATGGGTCAGCTGCTTTTCACTTTCGGAGCAAATGATATTAACCCACCCTTCTTTCTCATTGGTAGCCAAATTTTCCACCAGTAAATCAAAATTTTTATTGAAGGATGGCTGAGGCTGTGATTGAAAATCTTGCTTGATAGCATCTTTCCAATAAAATCTGTGACCAAATTCCAGTAGCGCAAATTGCTTTGCTTTAGCCTCAAAACTTTGTGAGTTATCAAAGAGGTCAGTAGGCTTGAGGAGAAGTTTATCATTTTGGATAGTGCTCACAATCTGATAAAACTGATTTTCCGCTTTTCGGAAGTTTTCATCAATGGTATCGAGTGTAAAGGAAACATCCTTCATCCACACACAGGTCTGTTCCGGCAGAAACTCCAAAAATGACTGTCTTTGCTCTTGTAACAATCTGGTCTGCACATTGGGAATGATGCTGATATGCTCCACAGGGTCAATGGAAAGCTGTGTTTCAGGGTCAAAAGTGCGGATACTTTCAATCTCTCTTCCAAAAAGCTCTATTCGAAAAGGTAGTTCATTGGCATAAGAAAATACATCCAAAATTCCCCCACGTATGGAAAACTGTCCAGGTTCATAAACAAAGTCTGTTTTTTCAAAATCATAAGTCATCAACAACTCGGATATAAAGGCAATATCCACCTTCTCACCGACTTTCGCAGTGAAGGTATGATCTCTCAAGGAGCGTTTGTTGATTACTTTTTCGTACAAGGCTTCCGCATACGTAACTACAATGGTACTTTCTCTCGGATTATCCAATATTTTATTGAGAATCTCTGCCCTCATCAAAATATTGGCATTTTCTATTTCATCAAAATGATACGGACGCTTATAGCTTGAGGGAAATAGAAGGACTTCTTGATTTTCCACCAACTCCTGTAAATCATTGGTCAAATAAGCTGCCTCTTCCTTATCGTGCGCTATTATGAGGTGAAAGCCTCCGACTTGCTTACGGATGGACAAAAAAACAATCATGTCCAGACTACCGGACAGTCCTTTTAGCTGAAATTTTTTTTCTTGCTTGCTTTGAATGCTTTGTGATAAGCTTAGGATAAAAGGATCATTCTCGTAAAGCGAGAGAAATGCTGACTTTTCCAAGATAGCGGTTGTTGATTTGAAGGCCCAAAGGTAGGAAATTGATTCTTTTAAACCTTCTATGATGAATAATGTGATGTAAATCCTGAACCTCCTTCCCTTTAAAATGTTTATGCATAAAAGAAGTATTCCATATGCCTGAAACAAAAGAAGGTTGGTTTCAACGAATAGAAAAAATGCACCCTTACCAGACACTCATGTACTTGGGTATGTTTGGTAGTGGATTGATTTTTTTATTCATGACCACAGCATTCTTGGCATCCGACACCAGCATGGTAGAAGCCACTAAGTTCAAGATGCCCAAATCATTTATCCTCAGTACATTTATCTTGCTTATCAGTGGGTATACTGTCAGCAAACTCCTATTGCATTATAAAGAAGATAGCGTACAAAAACTTAAAAACAGCCTTTTGATAACCTTTTTTTTAGGACTGATATTCACAGCTTTGCAGTTTATAGGTTGGAAAGAATTGGCTATATCTGGTGTAGATTTTAGGGGCCTTCCTACTGGTAGTTTTCTATATGTATTAACTGGAATCCATATTTTCCACCTAATTGGTGCCATGATATTTGCTTTGATAATGGTGTATCAATATAGCCGGGTGGAAAAAGATGAGATCAAAAATTTGGTTTTATTGACAAATCCCTATGAACGTATGCGGATAGAGTTATTCACCACCTATTGGCATTTTATGGACTTTATCTGGCTTACCTTATTCATGATTTTTGTGTTTGTATTTTAAAAGAGACGTATGAAAATTGTCATAGAAACTACCGTTGATCAAGATTATCTTACAGTAAAAGAAGGCTTTAATGAAAGCTTGTTCAAAAAATTGGCACCTCCCTTTCCTCCCGTAAAACTCATCCGTTTCGATGGTTCTACTACTGGAGATGTGGTTTCCTTAGAGCTGAATTTTATTCTTTTCAAGCAACGATGGACGAGTGATATTATAGCAGATGACACAAGCGAGCAAGAATTTTACTTCATCGATAAGGGAGTAGAGTTGCCTTTTTTTCTAAAAGCGTGGGAACACAAACACCGAATTATCAAGGATGGTACGGGAAGCATCATTCGGGATGAAATTAGCTACAAGGGGCCTTTTGGTTTGATGACGTTGTTGCTTTATCCTGCACTTTACCTGCAATTTCTCTACAGAAAGCCCATTTACAGAAAAATATTTCAATCCAAGGCATAAAAAAAGCTTGCTATTAGGCAAGCTTTAAATTTTCACATGCTGGAATCTGACAATCCCCATACAGCACAAGGGAGTGTGAAGTGATGCCTGACATGAACTCTTTACCCATAGCTTCCTTGATTGCATTCAAGCGCTCATCCGAAAATTCACGGATTTTTCTGCATTGATTACATACATGATGGTCATGATGTTTGTAAGTCAAGGCTTGTTCATATAAGGCTACTTTATCCTTAAATTGATGCTTGACTGCCAAGCCACACTCTACCAATAAATCAAGTGTATTGTATATGGTCGCTCTACTGATGGTATATCCTTTATTCCGCATCATCAGGAAGAGACCTTCCACATCGATATGTTCATCTTGAGGTAAGGCATACAACTCATCAATCACAGAAAAACGCTCAGGAGTTTTTCTACTTCCTTGTCTCAACAGATAGTTTTCAAATATTTTTTTAGCTTTTTCTACTAAAGATTTCTCGGCCATATGTAAGGATTAAAAAATAAAGATGCAGGATTTTTTAGACTTTATCAAGTTTGATAGTTTTTGACTATTGAGATTAGTAAAAAATGACCGATGGTAAAAATGCAATTTCAATCTATAAACAAATCTTTTGTTTCTTCCGTTTTTAAAAGAATATCGCTAGCTTTTCAGTATGAAATTACGCTAATAATCACCACTCTATATGAAAATTCGAACCCTAGGCCTTCTTATTTTCTTGATTATACAAGTAAAGGCTGTAGGTCAGGTTCCTGGATTTTTTATGAAAGAAGAGGCAAAAAAAGTAGAGCTTCCTTTCATCATGTCTGGTAATCTGATCATCATTCCTATCTCCGTCAATGGTTCGGAGCCGGTAAACTTTTTATTGGATACAGGTGTAAAAACCAACATTTTATTCAGCAAAAGCATTGGTGATGAATTGGGTCTATTTTACACTAGAAAACTTGAATTGGTAGGTGCAGATGGTAAGGCGGTGCTAACAGCATCTGTTTCTCCAAATAATCCTATGGATTTAGGGCCAATTGAAGGGCATTTACAAACTTTATTGGTACTTGATGAAGATTTTTTTGAGTTAGAAGCGGTATTGGGAATACCTGTATATGGAGTAATTGGATATGAATTTTTCAAATACAACCCTGTTAAAATTGATTATGATAGGTCCTTGATTACTTTTTATGAGTCAAAAAGAGTTCGATGGAGACCCTTAGGCTATAAAAAGCTGGAAATCACCATGGATAATTCTAAACCTTACATCCGTGGAAAAGTGAAGCAATTGTTTGGAGAAGAGGTAGATGCCAAACTTTTGGTTGATTTGGGTGCCAATCATGGACTCTTACTCAATTTAGAAACATCTAAGTCGCTTCAGATGCCACATAGATATTTGGAGAGTGAATTAGGTAGGTCTCTTGGTGGGGATTTGGTAGGCTATGTTGGCAGAGTCAAATCATTGAAATTATCGAGCATTCGCTTTACCGATATTTTAACTTCCTATCCAGAGGAAACCGAGTTTAGCTATGTCATCAAAGAAAGTGGACGAAATGGAAGCATTGGTTCAGAAATATGGGGTCGTACCCGGATGATCATTGATTACAGAAGAGACCGCATATTTTTCAAAAGAGGAAATACCTTCGGCAACCCATTTGAGTATGACATGAGTGGAATCACTCCCAAGATGCTTCCAACAGAAGAAAAGCGTTTTTACATTGGGGGTGTTCGGTATGGTTCCCCAGGCTTTTTAGCTGGCATAAAGGAAGGTGATGAAATTATCAGCATCAATAAAATCCCCGTTGATTTTTGGGAGCTTTCCGATCTGATCAAATTATTTAGGTCGGATGAAGGGCGTGAGATTTCCTTAGGCTTAAAGCGTTATGACGATGAATTAAAGGAATACGAAGAAATCATGACCAGTTTTAAACTGAGAAGACAAATTTGACAGATACTTTGTCCTTTGTGAATAATATTTTTGATAATTGCTATATTTGATGTGAATCTAGGGTGGGTTCGACCTCAGCATTCTTTTCCAGTATAGCTTATGTCAACGATTGTTACAGCTTCTACCAAGAATATTCTACTTACATTTAAGAAACATCTGGACGGTGAAATTGAGCTGTTATACATTTCATCCGAAGCTAGAAGTTATGCTGAGGAGGGCGAGAAATTTTATAAAACTGACTTTATAGAAACTTTATTCCCTACCTTTCAAGGTAGTTTTTTTTATAAAGTTTTTGATGCACTAGGCAATGGTGATAAGCCTACAGTTCCAATTTTTATAGGAAAAAATCATTTCCAATTGACAGAAATAGAAGGATATGTAATAGCCATGGAAGATGGTTCCTATTTGGTCAATGCTCTGATCTCACCTTTACGTTTTCCCTCTGAAATAAAATATGCATGGATTATTGAAGGTAGGGAGAGGAAAGCATACAATGCCTTCATTAATAAAGAAAAGGTAGAAACGTCAGATGATTGGGAGCAATTTATATCCAGCTCCTTCGAATTTATAGAGGCAGAGGCTATACAAAAGTTTAAAAAAGATGATGAATATGCCTGCCTCACGCTTTTTCCAAATCACTTATACCTCACCAAAATCAAACTATCCCCTAATCATTCCTTAATTAAAATCGAATATTCTAAGGAAAATAATGAGCCTCAGAGTATTGATTCTGATAAAGATAACTTCTGTTATTACGAAATTGATCAAGATTCCCAGAAGTATTTCTGGACAGGCCCTATCCACGAACTTTTGGGATATGAAGAAGGATTTTTACGAGTAATCCATATCAATGACTGGAAGAAGTTAATTCATCCAGATGATCACCACATTTTTGAAATGGGTCAAAGTCATTCGATCAAAATGGTTTACCGATTTTTACACAATGATGGCCATTACATATTCATAAAGGATGATATCAAAACTTTTTCTACATCCACTAACAATAAGAAGTTTGGAGCAATCTCTGATATTACCACTCTCAAAAAAATTGAAAACGACCTCTTGCAAAACAAATCTGTTTTGGAACAATTGACAGGAGTGGTTCCTGGTATGGTTTATCTGATGAAGACATTTCAAGATCTATCGCACCAATTTATATTTATCAGCGAAGGCTGCAAACAATTAACAGAGATAGATGGTCCAAGCATCATTGAGCAAGAGGCAGCATTGATGAAGCTTGTTCATCCGGAAGATCTTGAGATTTTACTTGAAAATGACCGGTCCGCCTATCTAAACGATCATAGTTTTGAATGCTATTTTAGAATAATCACTCCTAGTGGAAAAACTAAATGGATCTATGGTGCATCGAATCGTCTCAAACAATATGAAGATGACTCGATTTGGGCAGGTATCTTTGTGGATGTGACCCTTTCTAAACAAAAGGAAGAAGAAGCAAAGCTTTTGATGAATCGCTATCGCTTACTTTTTGATGAAAACCCACTTCCTGTCTTTAGGTTTAATAAGGAAGGCATTATCATGGATGTCAACAAAAGTTTTATTGAAAAAATTGATGTCAAAGATAAAAATCTCCTAATTGGTAAAAATATGTTTGACCTAATCGGAGATAACCCTGTGAGACAAGCATATTTGGATAGTATTCATAAAGGTTTTGGATTTTATGAGGGTCCTTACATAAGTTATTTCAACAATAAACTATTTCATCTTAGGGCTACAGCAAAACCAATTGATAATGGAGAAAATTTCCAAGCAATCTTAGAAGATATTTCTGAACAAGAATATGTACATAACATCATTTCTAAACTCACTGAAAAAACCTCTAAATTCAGTGGACAGGAATTCTTTGATTCTTTAACAGCATTCTTCTCTTTAAATTTACATATGAGTGATTGCTTCATTGCTGAAATTGATAGCTCCAAAGACATGGCTCGTATCATTTCTTACCATAAAAATGGTGTGAAACAGGAACCCTTTGACTACATGTTGGAAAATACTGCCTGCAAGGAATGTCTTGTGTCAGGTGACCCGCTCATCATCACTAATGAAGCCTATAAAAAATACCCTTTAGATAAGAATCTGGTGTATGGAAAAATCAATAGCTACATGGCTTCACCCATTCACGACGCCGAAGGAAAACAACTAGGTCTTTTAGTAATGTTTGACCAAGATAAAAAAGTCTTCGGTGCAGGAAAACGGGAGTTTTTAAATGTGTTATCTGATAGAATTGGTGCTGAATTGAACAGGTTGAATTTTGAAAATAGACTCATTGAATCCGAACAGCTGTTTCGTAACATTGCTGAAAACTTTCCGAAAGGTATCATTGAAGTACTAGATAAAAAACTGATCTATGTCTATACCGAAGGGAAAGAATATCATGATATGGGTATCAATCCGAATCATTTGATAGGAACTGCTCACCTTTCGAAATATGAAACTTACATCTCTAATGAAGTTCGCAAACAGCTTGATAAGGTATTGAACGGCGAGTCAGTAATGTTTGAAGTGATTATCGGAGATCAATATTACCTCAAAAGCGGTGTTCCCCTTTACAACAAACTGGGCGAAATTGACCGTATCCTACTGGTGACACAAAACATCACAGAAACAAAAATTGCCGAAGAAGAGCGAGAGCAATTGATACGTGATCTTAAATCACAAAATGAAGAACTACAGCGATTTGCATACATTATTTCTCATAACTTAAGAGCTCCTATTGTAAATATTTCCTCCTTACTCGAATTATACAATACCAAAAATCCTGCAGATGTAGAAAATGAAGAAGTCATTTCCAATTTGAAAATATCAACGGATATCCTCAATGATACATTAAAAGACTTGATTGAGGTAGTCTCTATCAAACGAAACAAAATCCCGAAAATTGAAGAGGTGAACTTCCAAGACTTGACAAATAGAATTTTTACTTCGCTTGCTAATCAGATTAAGGAATCGGGGGCATTGATTGAAAGAGATTTTGAAGGGTGTGAAAGTATCAGCTACATCTTTGCTCACTTAGAAAACTTTCTCATCAATCTTACCACAAATGCGTTAAAATATAAACACCCAGACAGAACTCCAGAAATCTTTATCCGAACATATAAAGATCAACAAGGCTTTGTTGTTTTAGAATTTAAAGATAATGGAATAGGAATTGACCTAGAGCGCTATGGAGACAGAATTTTTGGTCTCTACCAACGTTTTCATTCCCATGTGGAAGGCAAAGGACTTGGTTTATATTTGGTTAGAGAACAAATCCGCGCTCATGATGGAAACCTAAAAATCAAGAGTAAAGTGGGTGAAGGTACCGTTTTCCAAATTTTCCTAAGAAATCTGAAGCCTGCCACCACAACAATTGTAGTCAACTAATCCGAAATGCTAACATTTCAGGAGATTATTCGTACAAGCAATCATTAAAATTAACCATAAACTATGAAAAAAGCACTTATTCCTATAGTAGTCATTGCCATCTTAGGTCTGTTTTTATACACGAAGGCCGTTGGGGTATACAATATGTTTGTTCAAAATGAAGAGACTGTGAATGGCACGTGGGCAGAAGTCGAAACTCAATATCAGCGAAGAGCAGATTTGATCCCTAATTTGGTCAATACCGTTAGGGGCTATGCGGATTTCGAACAGGAAACCTTAACAGGAGTAATTGAAGCTAGAGCCAAAGCAACTGGAATTACCTTACAGGCAGATGACTTAAGCCCTGAAAAAATCGCTCAGTTTCAACAAGCACAAGACCAGTTAAGTGGAGCACTAAGCCGATTACTGGTTAGTGTAGAACGCTATCCTGAATTGAAAGCCAATCAAAATTTCCTTGAGTTGCAAGCTCAACTGGAAGGAACTGAAAACAGAATTGCCGTTGCCAGGAGAAACTTTAACCAAAATGTACAAACCTACAATACAACCCTTCGGACATTCCCCAATAACATGTTTGCAGGATGGTACGGTTTTGAGCGTAAAGGCTTTTTTGAAGCATCTGAGGGAGCACAAAATGCGCCTACAGTTCAATTTTAAATAATCATCATGCCAAAGAGTTTATTTTCAGAAGAGGACAGAGGATTGATTGTTGGTAGCATTCAGGCAGCTGAGCGGGTTACATCAGGTGAAATTCAGGTACATATAGAAAATCATTGTACAGATGATGTGATGGACCGGGCTGCGGAAGTTTTTGAATTGCTTAAAATGCATCAAACCCAACAGCGAAATGCCGTCCTCTTTTATTTAGCCGTCGAAGATCATAAATTTGCCGTATTGGGTGACTGTGGAATCAATGCTGTAGTGCCTCCTGATTTTTGGGAAGGTATCAAGGAGTTGATGATCGCTGAATTCAAACAAGGCAAGTTCACACAAGGCTTGGTAGCCGGTATTCAACGCTGTGGAGAGCAACTCCAAGCACATTTTCCATTTGACAAAGAAACTGACACCAATGAATTGTCTGATGACATTTCATTTGGCTAATTCATCCATGCACCGATCCATCTTTATCCTTTTACTCGCATTTCTATTCCAATTGAATCTCTTCGCTCAAGGAGATTTCCCTCCTGTTCCCAACCCTCCAAGATTGGTAAATGATTTCAGTAATACACTGAATTCAAATGAGTTAACAAGATTGGAACAAAAACTGATTGCGTACAATGACAGTACCTCTTCTCAGGTAAGTATTGTATTGATCAAGTCCGTAGGACCTTACGATATCAGTGATTATGCTTTCCAATTGGGCGATAAATGGGGTATCGGTCGCAAGGACAAGGACAATGGGGTATTGATATTGGCAGCTATGGATGACCGAAAAGTATTTATAGCCACTGGATATGGAATGGAAGGCGTGGTACCTGATATCTTGGCCAAGCGAATCGTAGAACAGCTGATTGTACCTAATTTCCGCATGGAGCAATATTATGTGGGTTTGGATAAAGCCACGGATATGATTTTCAAATTGGCAAGTGGAGAATATCAAGCAGACAAGGTGGTATCAGGAGCGAATGAGGGAGGAGCAATTTTGTTCTTTTTATTTTTCTTTTTATTGATTTTCATACTTGCTTCCCGAAACAAAAAAGATAACAACAACCACATGGGTGGTAGAGGCGGCAACATTGATCTGTTTACTACCATTATGCTGGCCAATATGCTCAAAGGGGGCAATAAGGGAAAATTTGGAGACTTCTCATCCGGGAGAGGTTCTTTCGGAGGTGGCTTCGGAGGCGGTTCCTTTGGGGGATTTGGTGGTGGATCATTTGGAGGAGGCGGTGCGGGAGGCAGCTGGTAATTAAGCCATCTTACCTGCTGCGATGACTGCCAAATCCACAGATGACGCTTGTTGCTGCAATAGACTATTGGCGCAGGCTACTAAAGTAGCTCCGGTAGTCATGACATCGTCTACGAGTAAAATTCTGCGGTTTTCAATTGGATCCACAACTTGAAACACATTTTCAACATTGTCCAAGCGCTGCATTCGTGATTTTTTAGTCTGTGTCTCGGTATTGACAGAGCGGATGAGTGAGTTGTACATCGGCACTTCTAGGCTTTCTGATAGACCTTTGGCAAACTGTTCACTTTGATTATATCCCCTTCTTCTCAATTTGTGGGCATGTAATGGTACAGGTGTAATCTGATCCCAAGATCCTTGAAATCCGTGATGCATCAATAATTGGCCATAGAGCTTACCTAATGTATGTCCTATTTCTGGCTTATTTTTATATTTCAGTTGATGCAATAAGTGTTGACTCATTCCTTTTTTGGTAAACCTCAAATAGGACATCACGCGGTATACGGGCATCAATCCGGTCACTTTTATAACCAAATCATTATTCTGTGGACGGAGGTGATAATCGGTAATGGGAAGCGCTGCTTCACAGAGTTTACAGAGCACATGTTCAAACTCAAACAGACTTCTGCTACAACCCGCGCAGGTTCTAGGAAAGACCAAAGACAAAAAATCTTGTAAGATGTTGAAACGCATTCTCAAAAAGGCTTGTTAGGACTGATTGACAGGAAAATACCTGTTATATTTGCTACAGATAATTGATACCTAAAAATTAATGAATTTAATAGAAGAATTCAACAGCTACAGAGCCCAAATGAATGATAAAATCATGGACTCTGACAATTTAGTAATCAAGCGTTTTTTCAACCTTGATACCAATACCTATGCAGCAGGAGCTGTGGATGTCAAAACCAAGGAAATGATTGGATTAGCATGCTCCATGGTGTTGAGATGCGATGATTGTATCAAGTATCACTTGGGAAAATGCCATGAGGTAGGATTAACCAAAACAGAAATCTTTGAAGTATTTTCCATTGCTACCGTCATCGGTGGTTCGATTGTCATTCCTCATTTGAGAAGAGCGGTGGAATACTGGGAATTATTGGAAAAGGAAGGAGATAACTAAGCATGCTGAAAAGAGACTTAGAGCTTGAAAAAAGATGGAGTAAATTGTTGATGGGCTTGGAAGACCTGATAGGGAAAAAACCAAAAGATCTCAATGGGGTTTTATTTCTGATTGGTGTACAAGAATTAGGACAAGGAAATAAAAACTTTTCCAAGGAAGAAAAACAGGATTTGATGCATATCGCAATATGTAAGGTTTTGAGCTTGGCGGGTTTTTATGAGTTGGATTACATTGATCAAGAAGGTTGGCCTCATTGGAAATTGCTCAAAAAATTACCTCATTTTGACATTCTAGAGCAAGAAAAATTGTTGAAAATACAGGTATTGGAATATTTCGAACAAGAATTCCAGATTGAAATCAAATAAAAATTAGTCAATCATAGCACTTTCATTCATGAAAATCGTATCCTACAATGTCAATGGTATTCGTGCAGCACTCAATAAAGGATTTGCTGACTGGTTACAGTCTGTAGAACCAGATGTTATTGGCCTGCAGGAGATCAAGGCAGAAATTCAGCAATTTGATCGGAGTATCTTTGAAGACATGGGGTATGAACTCATCTGGCATCCAGCAGTCAAAAAGGGATACTCAGGGGTTGCAATCTTAACCAAGATCAAACCTGAATCAGTCACTTATGGTATGAATATGGATGTATACGATAATGAAGGTAGAATCGTACGGGCAGACTTTAAAGATTTCTCTTTCATCTCTGCTTACTTTCCTTCAGGTACTACTGGAGATATGCGTCAAGAATTTAAATACAAGTTTTTAGACGACATCTACGGGTATACGCAGGATTTAAAGAAAAATATTCCTAATTTGATCATCAGTGGAGATTATAACATTTGCCATAAGGCAATTGATATACATAATCCAATCACCAACAAAAATTCATCAGGCTTTTTGCCAGAAGAACGCGCATGGATGGACAAGTTTACTGAGAATGGTTTTGTGGATACATTCCGTAGTTTCAATGAGGAACCACATCAATACACTTGGTGGAGTTATAGAGCCAATTCAAGGGCTAAAAACCTTGGATGGAGAATTGACTACCACATGGCCACTGCTGGTGCGATGAAACGAATAAAGGATGCGCAAATACTTGCAGATGCGCACCATTCGGATCATTGTCCAATCATGATAGAGTTAGAATAGGAAAAAATTATCTAAGTAAAATTAATTTAAGCTTGATGAAATCTATTAAAATTTCAATCCCTTCTCTGATAGACAATATTAAGATTGTAGAAAGTTTCATTGATAACGCACGGGAACAGTTTCCTATAGATGAAGATATCTATGGAAATATTATGATTTCTGTAACCGAATGCGTAACCAATGCAATTCTACATGGCAATCAGAAGGACAAGGATAAGACGGTCGATTTAGAACTTCAATTTGATGAAGAGCAAGTCACCTTTATCATCAAGGATCAGGGACCTGGATTTGATTATGATCATTTAGAAGATCCCACCTCGCCAGAGAATTTAGAAAAATCAGGTGGTAGAGGAATCTATATCATCAAGCATTTATGCGATGAGGTAAAATTTGAAGATAAGGGAAGCAAGGCACTCTTAACATTCTACATGTAAAAAAATGGCGGTTCACTTTTTTGAAGAGAACATCCGGTTTGATATAAAGCCCAAAGCCATTTATAAGAAATGGTTGAAGGAAATTGCATGGACTCACGGAAAAAAATTAGGAGAGTTGAATTACATCTTTTGTTCGGATGAGCATCTTTACACGATCAACGTAGAATACCTAAATCATCATACCTACACGGATATTATTACCTTTGATAATTCGGAGGAAGAAAAACTTATTGAAGGGGATATTTTTATCAGTATAGATCGTGTTCGTGAAAATGCTGAAAAATTATCCATTTCATTTGAGACAGAATTGAAACGAGTCATGAGTCATGGGCTGCTTCATTTACTTGGATACAAAGATAAAAAACAAGAAGAGCAACAACTGATGCGAAGCTTGGAAGAAAAATCCATCGCACTATTTGATACATGTTCCACGTGAAACAGTGGAATACAAATAAATTAGATTAACGAACTGTTCCACGTGGAACACCAAACAAAATAGAAACTATGTTTCCACAATATGATGTGATTGTAGTTGGAGCAGGGCATGCAGGTTGTGAAGCTGCACATGCCGCTGCAAAGATGGGAGCAAAGGTACTTCTGTGTACCATGAATATGAATACCATCGCACAAATGTCTTGTAACCCAGCTATGGGAGGGGTTGCCAAAGGACAGATCGTGCGTGAAATAGATGCTTTGGGTGGAATGTCGGGTATCATATCGGATAAATCCATGATTCAATTTAGAATGTTGAATCGATCCAAAGGTCCTGCTATGTGGTCTCCTCGTAGTCAAAATGACCGCATGAGATTTGCTGAAGAATGGAGATTGGCACTAGAGCAAACACCTAATGTGGACTTCTGGCAAGAAATGATTGCAGGCTTAGTAGTCAAGGATGGTAGAGTTACCGGTGTTCGTACAGGAATAGAAATAGAAATAGAAGGTAAATCTGTTGTATTAACCAATGGAACATTCCTCAATGGATTGATACATATAGGTGAAAAACAATTTGGAGGAGGTAGGACAGGAGAGTCTGCTGCTAAAGGAATCACCGAACAATTGGTACAATTAGGTTTCGAAGCAGGTCGAATGAAAACAGGTACTCCGCCACGTGTAGATGGAAGAAGCTTGGATTACTCCAAAATGGAAATCCAATACGGAGATGAAAATCCTGAAAAATTTTCATACTCTGATGAGACCAAACCATTAACCCATCAACATAATTGCTGGATAACCTATACCAATAAAACAGTACACGAAACATTAGAGACTGGATTTGATAGATCCCCTATGTTTAATGGAAGAATTCAAGGACTTGGTCCAAGATATTGTCCATCAATTGAAGATAAAATCAACCGCTTTGCAGAGCGAGAAAGACATCAAATATTTGTGGAGCCTGAAGGATGGAACACCGTAGAAATCTATGTTAATGGTTTTTCTACCTCCCTTCCAGAAGATGTACAATACAAAGCGCTTAGACAAATAACGGGTTTTGAAAATGCTAAAATGTTCAGGCCAGGATATGCTATTGAATACGATTTCTTCCCGCCAACACAATTAAAACTAACCCTAGAAACCCAACTTATCGAAAACCTATTCTTTGCAGGTCAGATCAATGGAACTACGGGTTATGAAGAAGCAGCATCTCAGGGACTGATAGCTGGTATCAATGCAGCACTTAAAGTAAAAGAAGAAGAACCATTTATTCTCAAAAGATCAGATGCCTACATAGGCGTATTGATTGATGACTTGATTAATAAAGGGACTGAAGAGCCTTATCGTATGTTTACTTCCCGTGCAGAATTCAGGCTGCTATTGAGACAAGACAATGCGGATTTAAGATTAACTGAACATGGTTATAAAATAGGTTTAGCTGATGAAGTTCGTTATCAAAAAATGCTTCACAAAAAATCAGAAACCGCCAAACTGATCAACGATCTCCAACAAAAAAGAGTATCCCCAGATGAGGTCAATCTTGGATTGGAAGAAATTGGATCAGCAAGTCTGAAAGAAAAGATCACAGCAGAGAAACTTCTGAAGCGTCCACAAATTGGAATGCAGGAATTAAAAAGCTTACATCCTGATCTGAATACATACTTAAGCAAATACTCCAAAGAAGTACTCGAACAAGCTGAAGTACAAATCAAATATGATAGCTACATTGAAAAGGAACAACAAATGGTCGACAAATTGAACAACATGGAAAACTTCCGTATTCCATTACAATTTGACTATATGAAGATTCCTGCACTATCTGCTGAAGGCAAACAAAAATTGCACAAAATCAAACCCGAAACCTTGGGACAAGCATCCCGAATATCGGGAGTATCTCCAGCAGACCTTTCTATTTTGACCGTATACTTAGGTAGATAATGAGTTTAGAACGATTAAATAAATGCCCGCTTTGCAAGAGTGGGCTTTTTCTTAATCATAAAGAAATAAAAGACCACAGCATTTCCCAGGAATCTTTTATCCTTTGTGAATGTGCATCCTGTAAATTGATATTCACCAATCCAAGACCTTCCAAAGAAGATTCTGATAGGTATTATCAATCCAAAAACTACATATCCCATCAGGATCAAACAAAGAGTATTACAGATATCCTCTACAAACTTGTACGGACTTATACCATCCATAAAAAAGTAGCTTTATTAAATTCACTTGTACCAGCTAAAGGAGAATTATTGGATATTGGATGCGGAACAGGATACTTACTAAAAGCAGCAGAAAAAAAAGGTTGGAATGGAACAGGAATGGAACCTGGAAAAACTGCGAGAAAGATTGCTAAAAAGAAAGGATTGACTGTTTATAAAAAATTGGAAAAACTTCCAACAAATTCCTATAATTGCATCACCCTCTTTCACGTATTGGAACATATTCATGACCTTCGGAAAAACACTAAATCTATCATCAACCTGTTAAAGAAAAATGGTTATTTGGTAATTGGAGTACCTAATAGAGACTCTTGGGATGCCAAACACTATCAAGATAAGTGGGCTGCTTGGGATGTTCCAAGGCATTTGTACCATTTCAATCAAGAAAGTTTTGGAACCTTTATCGAAGAATTCAATCTAGAACTTGTATCCCAACAACCTATGATTTTTGATAGCTTTTATGTGTCCATGTTATCAGAAAAAATAAAAGGTGAATCAGCTATCAAAAGCCTTTGGAATGGCTTTATCAATGGATATCGCTCCAATAAATGGGCAAAAACAACTAATGGTAATTACTCAAGCATTTTATTCATTTTAAAGAAAAAATGAGATTAATAGTTTCAATTTTATCAGTTTTATTGTTTTTAATAGTTTTGTCATGTGCAAAACAAAGTACACCTATGGGCGGTCCCAAAGATGAAGAACCACCTGTATTACTTTCTATGAATCCAGAAAATGAAAGTAGAAATGTCAATCCAAGCATCATAGAACTGGTATTCAATGAATTTATTGCGGTTGACAATCCAAACAAAAATATTCTGATTACTCCAAGAATTGACAAAGATGAGATGGAAGTCGTTGCTAATAAGAGAACAGTGACCATTAAACTCAATCAAGACTTAGAAGAGAATACAACCTATGTATTCAACTTTCAGAAATCTATTCAGGACATCACAGAAAAAAACACACCGGAAAATCTCAAACTTGTCTTCTCAACAGGTCCTGATATTGACAGCTTACGATTTAGCGGTAATGTCAAGTACATCTTTCCTCAAAAAGATAAAAATATTAAGGACGTACTAGTAGGCCTATATGAGGTTACAGATACCACCAACGTATTAACAGCTCCTCCATACTATACGATCCAAACAGACAGTTCAGGAAACTTTCAATTCACCAATCTTAAAGGCGGTAAGTATTTTACCTATGCTTGGTTTGATGGAAATAATACATTGAAAGCAGAGGATAAAACAGAACCTTATGGATTTATCTTGGATACCTTGGTCTTGGATAAAGATATATCAGGAGCACAGTTTTACTTAAGTTTAGCTGACTTATCCGAATTAAAAATCAACCGAGCAAGCAGTACAGGATCAAATTTTGATGTAGTACTCAGTAAAAACCCAGCTGAATTAATTGTAGAGCATCCAGATTTAAACCAAGATATCTATTATAGATTGAATGAAAAGAATCTACGATTTTATTCTAAAAAGCATGCGAATGATAGTACAGCCATCCGATTAATAGTAAAGGATTCAGTTGGATTTAGTATTGATACGACATTCTACGCAAAATTTGTAGAAAGTGATCGGACAAAGGAAAAGTTAGAAGTAACAACCGGCAACAGACCATTCATACGTACTATGCAGGGAGAGTTTAACTTTAACAAGCCCTTATTGCAGGTAAAGTTTGATTCCTTGTATTTAGCATATGATTCAGCATCTGTCATACCAATAGATGCAAGTATGCTGTCATTTCAAGATAGCCTAACTAGAAGAAAATTACTGATCAGATACACACCTGTTGACACCATGGCAGTAGAAAATTTCCGCTTAATAGCCAAGGATTCAACCTTTTTTGATATTGATGGGATGACCAATGACAAGGAATTGACCATTAACTTCCGAAAAGTAAAACCTGATATATTGGCTGACGGATTTACCATTACTGTTAAAACAGATGAATTACCTATTATCCTTCAAATTTTGAGTACCAGAGGAGAGGTCATACATGAGCGTTATTTGGAAGAAACCAATAAGACCACTTTTAATCAAATAGAAGCAGGTACTTATAATATAAGAGCTATCATAGATAGAAATAAAAATAGACGTTGGGATACTTCCAATTACCTAGAAGGTAGACAAGCCGAACCTGTATATTACATGAAATCCCCGGATCCAGAAAAACCATTGGAAATCATGATTAAAGCAGGATGGGAACTTGACCTTCCTATAGAACCCACAAGAGAGGTAGGTCTAGGTAAAGTAACAAAGACAGAGGAGGAAGTTTCGGAAGAGGGTGAAGAAAATGAAGGTAAAACAGAAGAAATCGAGGAAGAAGGAGAGTGAAAAGCAAAGTTAGTAATTAGTGATAAAGTGATTAGTTGATTAAGTAATTCAAGATTAACTGATAGTATAACAGTCTAAAAAGCACTGCCACTTTATAAAGGATAGTCGTCCACAGATATACAAACTAAACTAACCTTTTTTACTTATTTCGTGTGTTCAGTGTCTTCTGCGAGAACAAAATCTAACATCTACCTTCTAAAATCATAAATTTCTGTAGACAACTAGGTGAAACGATGTGGATAATCAGCTTTTATCTTGGGGACAAGTAAGCATTTTTCCCCACCATAGATTCAATAAAAGAGAAGGACAATAGAAAGAGGGGATAACCACCAAATCATACACAGTAATCCACAATTACGCACACAGGGAGTTATAGACAGTTACCTAGAATCTCTTACACACATACAAAATACCTTAAAACAAAACTGTCCTATCAATCAAAGCTTTACATAAATTAATTAAGTGGATAACAAGTGGATAAGAGCTGAAAAAGGTACTACAATTATGTGAAGAAATAAAGTCGATTTATTTCTCCACAAATCCACAGCATAATAGAGACAATAAAAACTTTTTAAAAAATTAAACTGATCTTATTAATACGATGTGGGTAAAGTATTTGCTTCCTTGTTGCAATCATAAAAGGTTTTATTTATTTTCAACGGCTATTAAACCCAAAGAACCATGCAAATCAATAGACTATTTGACTTAATTCCCCATCAGATTGCCACATACGATAAAGATGTAGCACTTGCTCAAAAATTAAACGGGCAATGGGTTACTTACTCTTCCAGAAAACTCAAAGAAATTGTCGACAATTTAAGTTTGGCATTTCTGTCTACAGGCATCGATAAAGATGATAAAGTAGCGATCATTTCCAATAACAGACCTGAATGGAACTTCATCGATCTTGCATTGCAGCAGATTGGTGCGATATCTGTTCCTATGTATCCAACTATATCAGCTGATGACTATAAGTACATCTTTGAACATGCAGGTGTAAAAAAAGCTTTTGTTGGGGATGCCGAAATCTATGGCAAAGCTGTGGAAGGTTCCAAGGGTATGGATATTCAAATTATCTCATTTGATAAAATAGATGGGTGTGAATATTGGGAAGATTTTATGGCTAAGGGTGAGTCGGGTGATGTGGCCTTGCTTGATGAAAAGAAAGAAAAAGTCAGCATGTCTGATTTGTTTACCATCATCTATACTTCTGGTACCACTGGTCGTCCCAAAGGAGTTATGTTGACCCATGGAAATGTCATTCATAATTTGTTTGCTGTTGAGGATAGGATTGTAGCTGAAAAAGGAATTAGTAAAGCCTTAAGTTTCCTTCCCCTTTGCCATATTTATGAGCGTACAGGTTCTTTTTGCTTCATGTATATGGGAATCTCTATTTACTATGCAGAAAGCATGGAAACCATTGGGGATAATCTAAAAGAAATTCAGCCACATATTTTCAATACTGTTCCACGGTTGTTGGAAAAAGTATATGATAAAATTGTTTCCAAAGGCTATGAATTAACTGGTGTTAAAAAGTCTCTATTCTTCTGGGCATTGAATTTGGGTTTGAAATATGAGCCAACCAAAAATCAAGGTGCTTGGTATAATTTCCAATTAAAATTAGCCAACAAAATCATCTTCAGTAAATGGAGAGAAGCCTTAGGTGGAAATATTATGCAGATTAATTCCGGTGCATCTGCTCTGCAGGCGAGATTGGCTAGAGTATTTTGGTCAGCACAGATACCTGTTTGTGAAGGTTATGGCTTGACTGAAACCTCTCCAGTAGTTTCTGCATCTGTCTGCAATCTTCAGGATATCCGTATTGGGATGGTTGGCAAGATAGTAAAAGATGTAGAAGTCAAAATTGCAGAGGACGGTGAGGTACTGGTAAAAGGTCCCAATGTCATGCAAGGTTATTACAAACAACCGGATTTGACAGCTGAAGTAATTGATGCAGATGGATGGTTTCATACTGGAGATATAGGTGAGTTGCATGAAAAACATTACCTGAAAATCACCGATCGTAAGAAAGAGATGTTCAAGACTTCCGGAGGTAAATACATCGCTCCACAGCCAATGGAGAATAAGTTTAAAGAATCCCCTTTGATTGAACAGATTATTGTAGTGGGTGAAAATAAAAATTATCCTGCTGCTTTGATAGTTCCTAGTTTGACAGGTTTAGCTGATTGGTGTAAGCATAAGGATATTCCTTACACCACCGATGCAGAGATGTTGGCCAAGCCGGAAATTATCGAAAAATTCCAAAAGGAGATGGATAACTTGAATAAGTATTTCGGTAAGTGGGAGCAAGTCAAGCGATTCAAGGTATTAAACACTCAGTGGGGTATTGAGACGGGTGAATTGACACCTACGATGAAATTGAAGCGAAAAGTAGTACATACAAAATTTGCAAAGGAAATCGAGGAATTGTATTCTTGATTCTCGAAGAAGGCGATGAATCCGCTGAAAATAGGGTAAATAATCTTTGAGGTCCTTTGGACCTCGAAGGTTTGGTTGTCCACGAATAGCACGAATGACACAAATAATTTTTCTTTTTTTCCCATTCGACATTTTTTAGAGTAGCGAGAAAATTTCACTCAGCCTGCGCAACGGTTTACCGCCACATCCGCAATGTTTCATTCATAATTCCACATTATCAATTCCTAATTTTTCCTAATTTCTTCCTGGGTTGACTCAATGCTTACAACGGTTTACCGCATTCCTGGTAAATTCAGATTTTTCTTAGATCAATAGTAGATTTGTTTGTGGGAATTGAAAATCTCCGACAGTTAAATTTAAAATCTACCGTCTAAAATCTAAAATACTTTCCAAAATATTATTCCATAAAATCAGCGCTAAATCTGAATATATCTCCTAAATCTGCGAGAAACCATCCATATTTGAAATAAAATTTTTAAAATCTCTGTTATCTCAATTTTTAAATTTACTCTGCATGCATAACTTTTTTTTAAAAATAGTATGCATGCATACAATCTTTTTCTTAAATTGGGCGTACTAATTATTATGCCAATGAAGAGAGAAGAGACAGTAGACTATCATATCAAGAGCGCTTGGCATGCGATCTCTCGGATGTACAACCAAAAAGCGGTACTGGAAGACTTCACTACAGCTATTGGTTTTGTACTGATCAATATAAATTCTAAAGAGGGCACGCCGGCGACAAAAATTGCGCCTCTCATGGGATTGGAAGCAAGAAGCCTTACTCGTATGCTCAAAAGCATGGAGGAAAAAGGATTTATCTATAGAAAAGCAGATGCCCAAGATAAGCGCAGTGTTCGAATCTATCTCACTGCCGAGGGCAAGCGCAAAAAAGAAATCTCCGTAGGGACGATCAAAGATTTCAATCTCCAAGTGCGAGAACTGGTGAGTGAAGAGGAGTTGGAAACCTTTTTCACTGTTTTCAAGAAAATTAATCAAGTCATAGAACAACTAAATTCAGAAACTGTAAACCCGGATACGTACGAAGACCAATTGTACGAACTCTAAAAAACCAAAAAATTGTATGAAAAGAACAATCAAGAAAGTTGCCATTTTGGGTTCAGGGGTCATGGGATCGAGGATTGCCTGTCATTTCGCCAATATTGGCGTGCAGGTACTCTTGCTCGATATTGTGCCAGCGGAACCGACCGAAGATGAGAAGAAAAAAGGATTGACTTTGGAAAGTAAGCAGGTTCGTAATAGACCTGTCAATACTGCCTTGGAAAATACCTTGAAATCCAAGCCTGCATCCTTATACGATGCTGCTTCTATTTCACGCATTACAACTGGTAATTTTGACGATGATCTTCCCAAAATCAAGGATTATGACTGGATCATGGAAGTCGTAGTCGAAAGACTGGATATCAAAAAATCCTTGTTTGATAAGGTGGAAAAATACCGCAAGCCAGGAACATTGATTACTTCCAACACTTCCGGAATTCCCATGCACCTGATGTGTGAAGGAAGATCGGAAGATTTTCAGACACATTTTGTTGGAACACACTTTTTCAATCCTCCAAGGTATTTACGTCTCTTAGAGATCATCCCCGGTCCAAAGACCAACCCTGAAATTGTTGATTTCTTAATGGATTATGGGGATCGGTTCTTGGGCAAGGAAACGGTTTTATGTAAAGACACTCCTGCATTTATTGCCAATAGAATTGGTGTTTACGCCATCATCTCCGGTATGCATGCTATTGAAAAAATGGGTATGGGTGTATCTGAAGTGGATAAATTGACCGGTACCATCATTGGTCGTGCGAAGTCAGCTACTTTTCGTACCATGGACGTGGTTGGTTTGGATACCACGGTCAATGTGGCCAATAACCTATATAAAACACTGACTCACGATGAGTCTCGCGATAAATTTTTATTGCCAAACATTGTCAAGGTATTGTATGACAATAAATGGTGGGGCGATAAGACAGGCCAAGGGTATTTCAAAATGATCCGTCACAAAGACGGTAGTAAGGAGTTGAAGGAATTGGATCTGAAAACTTTTGAATACAAGGATGTAGAAAAGCCAAAGTTCAAGGCATTGGAAGCTTCGAAAGAAATAGATGATCTGAAAAAGCGCGTCAAGTTTCTAGTAAACTTTGACGATAGAGCAGGGGAATTCTATAGAACTTCTTTTTACGATTTATTCAAATACTGCTCCAATCGTATTCCTGAAATCGCAGATGAATTATATAGAATCGACCAAGCGGTATCCGCAGGCTTCGGTTGGGAATTAGGTCCTTTCGAAACATGGGATGTCTTGGGAGTGAAAGATACAGTAGAAAAAATGGAGGCTACTGGTGAAAAAGCGGCTGCTTGGGTGCATGAGATGTTGGCTGCAGGGCATGAGTCTTTCTACAAGGTAGAGGGTGGTGTTCGCAAGTATTACGACATTCCATCCAAATCCTACCAAGCAATTCCAGGTACAGATGAATTTATTTTGTTGGATACCTTGAAAGGTGCGAATAAGAAATTGTGGGGCAATGCAGGATCGACCATTTATGATATGGGAGATGATGTGATTGGTTTGGAATTCCATACCAAGATGAATTCCATCGGTCAAGAAGTGATCGAGGGAATCAATACTGCGATTGCCATGGCTGAGAAATCCTACAAAGGATTGGTAATCGGGAATGAGGGTGGAAACTTCTCTGCTGGTGCTAACCTTGCCATGTTGTTCATGTTTGCCGGAGATCAGGAATTTGATGAAATCAACCTGATGATTGCAGGCTTCCAAAACACCATGATGCGTGCCCGCTATTCTTCTGTACCTGTGGTGGTAGCTCCTCACAATATGGCCCTCGGTGGTGGTTGTGAATTGTCTCTCCATGCAGATGCCGTGCAAGCCCATGCAGAATTGTATATGGGATTGGTTGAATTTGGTGTTGGATTGATTCCAGCCGGTGGTGGTACCAAGGAGATGACCTTGAGATTCTCCAATGAAGTGAAAAGTGGTGATGTTGAATTGAACCGCTTGCAGGAGTACTTCATGAACATTGCTACTGCAAAAGTTTCTATGTCTGCTGCTGAGGCAAAAGGATTAGGCTATTTACAGGCTAAGGACTCCATCTCTTTGAATAGAAAACGTGTGTTGGCAGATGCCAAAGCCAAGGTATTGGCCCTATACGAGGCAGGTTATACGCAGCCTGTCCAGCAGACCAATATCAAAGTCTTAGGTAAAACATCTTTAGCCTTGTTCGAAGCAGGTATTACAGGCATGTTGTACGGCAATTACATTTCCCAGCACGATGCCAAGATTGCCCGCAAGTTGGCTTGGGTAATGTCTGGTGGTGACCTTTCTTCCGCTACCGAAGTCAGCGAGCAATACTTGCTCGATCTCGAACGCGAAGCCTTCTTGAGCCTCACCGGTGAGAAAAAGACTTTGGAGAGAATACATAGTATTTTGTTTAAAGGAAAACCGTTGAGGAACTAGAAGCGAGAGACGAGAATTTAGAAGCGAGAAGCGAGAGATTAGAAACGAGAGATTGAAGACTGTTGAACTATAAAAAATTGACCAGTTATGAAATTGAGACATAATTTTAAAAATCTGAACGTTTGGAATAAGGCTGTTGATTTGGCTGTCAAGGTTTATGAAACTACTGCTTTGTTTCCTTCTGAAGAAAAGTTTGGAATGACATCTCAAATGAGGAGATCGAGTGTTTCAATTCCCTCTAACATAGCTGAAGGAACTGCACGAAATACTTCCAAAGCATTTTCTAATTGTCTCGATATTAGTTTGGGTGAAAGTTTCGAATTAGAAACCCAATCTATAATCGCAAGGAGAGTAGGTCTTTTGGATCAAGATTCATTTAATTCAATCAATCATGATCTAGATGAAATTCAAAAAATGCTTATCGGTCTCAAATCTAACGTGGAATCAAATCCCTACTAGGATCGAGTCTAACCTCTAGTCTCTCGCATCTCGCTTCTTCTCTTAAAAAGCGAGTAACTCAAAAAATCAGTAAATCAAAACAGAAACTCAAAAAATGGAAGCATACATCATAAACGGATATAGATCAGCGGTGGGAAAGGCCAAAAAAGGAGGCTTTCGATTCTATCGCCCGGATGACTTGGCAGCAGATGTCATCAAACACTTAGTAGCAAGCATCCCTGGATTAGAGGCGAAAATGGTAGACGACTTGATCGTCGGAAATGCCATTCCGGAAGCGGAACAAGGCATGCAGATGGGACGAATGATTTCCCTTTTGGCTTTAGGCATCGACAACCCTGGCTTTATCATCAATAGATATTGTGGTTCGGGTTTGGAAGCGATCGCTTTGGCTGTAGGAAAAATCAAGGCCGGCATGGCAGATTGTATCATCGCCGGTGGTACAGAGTCCATGTCCATGTTGCCGATGATGGGCTACAAGACCGTGCTTAACTGGAAAATTGCCTCTCAAACTCCGGATTATTACTTGAGCATGGGTTTGACAGCAGAGGAATTGGCCAAGGAGTACGATATCACCCGTGAGCAGGCGGATCAGTTTTCCGTGCGAAGTCATGAAAAAGCCTTGGCTGCAATCGCTGCTGGTAAATTCAAGGATGAAATCGTACCGGTAGAAGTTGAAGAAACCTACTTGGACGAAAAAGGAAAAAGAAAAACGAGGAAATATACGGTGGATACCGATGAAGGACCAAGAGCGGGTACCTCATTTGAAGCTTTGTCCAATTTGAAGCCAGCCTTTAAAATGGGTGGTCAGGTGACTGCGGGTAACTCTTCCCAAACATCCGATGGTGCTGCTTTTGTGGTAGTCATGTCTGAGCGTTTGGTGAAAGAATTGAATCTGGAGCCAATTGCACGTATGATGTCCTACTCAGTAGCTGGTGTAGAGCCACGCATCATGGGTATTGGTCCGAAGGAAGCAGTGCCAAAGGCATTGAAGCAAGCAGGTTTGACCTTGGATAAAATCGATTTGATTGAATTGAATGAGGCCTTTGCGGCTCAGGGTTTGGCGGTGATGAAATCCTTGGATATGAATCCAGATATCGTCAATGTCAATGGTGGTGCCGTGGCATTAGGTCACCCACTGGGATGTACTGGTGCCAAGTTATCCGTGCAACTCTTCAACGAACTCCGCAGACAAAACAAGAAGTACGGCATGGTGACTGCCTGCGTCGGAGGAGGACAAGGCGTAGCGGGAGTATTTGAGCTGTTAAAGTAGAAGCGAGAGATTAGAAGCGAGAAGCGAGAGTTGGGACGCGTTTATAATTAATTTAGGAATATATCCTTTGAGGTCTTCCGGACCTCGAAGGTTTTCTTTAAAAACAAAGCGTATTTTCTTTACTCGAATCGAGTCTAAAATCTCGTCTCTCGCTTCTCGCCTCTCACAAACAAAGTATCTAAAAATTAAAAACAATATGTCAACAATCACAAAACAATCAATCAACGGGGGTGAGTTTCTGGTGAAGGAAACGGAAGCCCAGGATATCTTCATCTTTGAAGAATTCAATGAAGAGCAGAAAATGATGGCTCAGGCTTGTCAGGATTTTATCGATACGGAAATTCACCCACGGGTGGAAGAGATCGATAGCATGAAGCATCCTGAATTGGTACCGTCTATTTTTAAGAAAGCGGGTGAACTGGGATTACTGGGAATTTCTGTACCAGAGGAATTTGGTGGTATGGGTATGAGTTTCAATACTTCCATGCTGATTGCCGATATCATCGGTGGTGCAGGTTCCTTCTCTACAACTTATGGTGCGCATACGGGTATCGGTACCTTGCCAATCTTGTATTATGGTAATGAAGAGCAAAAAGCCAAGTACCTTCCAAAGTTAGCTACCGGTGAATGGGCCGCTTGTTACTGTTTGACTGAGCCGGATGCAGGTTCGGATGCGAATAGCGGTAAGACCAAGGCTGTCTTGACGGAAGATGGCAAGCATTACATCATCAATGGACAGAAGATGTGGATCTCCAATGCAGGATTTGCGGATATCTTCATTGTTTTCGCCAAGATTGAGGATGATAAAAACCTGACTGCATTTATTGTGGAAAAAGGCTTTGGTGGCATCACCATGAATGAAGAAGAAAAAAAGATGGGTATCAAAGGATCTTCTACCCGTCAAGTATTCTTCAACGATTGCAAAGTTCCTGTGGAAAACATGCTTTCAGACCGTCAAAACGGTTTCAAGATTGCAGTGAATATCCTGAATATCGGACGTATTAAGCTAGGTGCAGGTGTATTGGGTGGCTGTAGAACAGTTGCTTCCTATGCAATTAAGTATTCCTCTGAGCGTAAGCAGTTTGGTGTTGCGATCAATACCTTTGGGGCGATTAAGCAGAAGTTGGCTGAAATGGCTGTACGTGTATATGCATGTGAAGCGCTGTGTTACCGAGCAGGTCAGGATATTGAAGATAGAATGAATGCTTTGGCAGCTGAAGGGATGGACGATACTGAGGCTAAATTGAAAGCATTGGAGCAATTTGCGATTGAAGCTGCAATTGCCAAAATTCATGGTTCCGAAGTCTTGGATTATGTGGTCGATCAGGGTGTGCAGGTCTATGGTGGTATGGGTTATTCTGCCGATGCGCCTATGGAGCGAGCGTACAGAGATGCGCGTATTTCCAGAATTTACGAAGGTACCAACGAGATCAACCGTATGTTGATGGTGGGTATGTTGTTGAAGCGTGCTATGAAGGGTGAAATAGCCCTGTTTGAGCCGGCTATGGCTGTAGCGAATGAATTGACATCTGTGCCTAGCTTTGATACAGTTGATACATCTGAGTTGTTTGCAGCGGAGAAAGAGGTGATCAAGAAATTGAAAAAAGTATTCTTGATGGTCGGTGGTAAGGCTGCTATGGCTTTGGCAGACAAGATTGAATCTGAGCAAGAGGTGATGATGAATTTGGCTGATGTGATGATCGAAATCTATGCCGCTGAGTCTGCTATCTTGAGAACTGAGAAATTGGTATCCATGAGAGGAGAGGAAGCTTGTGCCCAGCAGATTGCCATGACGCAGGTGTACTTGTTTGAAGCTGTGGAAAAAATTCAGACAGCTGCCAAAGAAGCGATTGCAGCCTTTACCAAAGGTGATGAGCAGAAGGTGATGTTGATGGGCTTAAAGCGCTTCACCAAAGCTGAATTGGTCAATGTCAAAGAATTAAGAAGACAGATTGCCGATTATATGATTGAAAAAGGTAAGTATCCGTTTTCTTAAGGGTAATGCCACAAAGACACGAAGGCACTAAGATTAGTAAACACAGATTGAATACGTGATTTGCACAGATTGACACAGATGTGTTTGCTGACGCAAAGAAGGGCTCGCGGAAAGCGCTGAATGCGCGGAAAGAAAGAGAAAATATCCTTTGAGGTCTTTCAGATCTCGAAGGTTTTTACCAATGAGCTAAGCAACTGATTTCTTTCAGATATGAAGGAAGCCTCCGAGGGATCGGGGGCTTTTTTGTTTAGGGAGTGTAGGATTTGGATTGGAAATTTTAGGGCTTTGGTTTATTTTTAGCAATTCAAAGGAAGCATCGAATTTATTTCGTTAGTTGTTTTCAATGGCATAATTTTAACTTAATCACTTCCTGGTCTTAATTTTTTTGCTTTAATCGAAAAAATCTGTGACAAGAATCAAATTGAATAGGAAATCGTTAAATTGTAAGGTAATTTAATGTTATGGTTATAGTTTTGAAAAAAGGATCAGACAGAAAAGAGATAGAGAAAGCTCTTTCAAAAGTAAAGAGTAAAAGGAAATTTGATGCCTATAAATACTGTGGAACGGTAATTTTGAAAGAAGATCCATTAGAAATACAGAAAGAAATGAGGGATGAGTGGAAATAGCATTCTTGTTGATACCAATATTGTACTTTACCTTAATATCCCATTTATGACTTCGGACAAAGATCTTACAAGATTGAAGGATTTAAATATTTTGCTCTACGAAAAGTAAAAAAGTTGGTTTTGACGCAGATTTAAAAATTGATTTGCACTGATTGACACAGATGTGTTTGCTGACGCAAAGAAGGGCTCGCGGAAAGCGCGGAAAGCGCAGAAAATGGGGAAATAACCTTTGAGGTCTTTCAGACCTCGAAGGTTTTTACCAATGAGCTAAGCAACTGATTGCTCTCAGATATGAATGAAGCCTCCGAGGAATCGGGGGCTTCTTTGTTTGGGGGGTGTAGGATTTGGATTGGAGATATGCGGTAAAAAATCAAACTATTCGCCGTAAATATGCGGTGAATAATTCGTATATTATAGAAAAAGGCATCATGGAGGAAACACAAGAAGGTGGTCGGAATACGAACTATGTTTTCGCTAATAGTCCTCGCAACTAGTTATGCATACCTTCAGCACTTAAAGGCTCCTGAGTTAACTTTTCCAAAGTTTTAAACTTTGGAAAAGTTTCACCCCTGAGCGCTTTTGGTGACACAAAGCTGGGCTCGCGGAAAGCGCTGAATGCGCGGAAAAGTGGGAAATAACCTTTGAGATCTTCCAGACCTTGAAGGTTTTTACCAATGAGCTAAGCGACTGATTGCTTTCAGATATGAATGAAGCCTCCGAGGGATCGGGGGCTTTTTGTTGGAGGGATGGAAGCGGATTTTGCTTTATGTAAACCTAGGGAATTTGGAAAAATAGGTTTAGTTTTAGGTAGTAAGGAAATATGTGTGATGAATTGAGCTATTTCTTCCAAATAGCATACAAAGTACTGCTTCATGCAAACCATTAACCAACATTTTAATAACAAACCGAAATTGCAATGACTGATCAACAAAAAGAATTTTTAAATCTTTGCATCGTTGAACAATTGAACTACAAGACGATAGCTGAAAAACTTGACTTACCAAACTCTACACTGACAAGGTGGTATGAGGAGTTGAAGGAAGAAAGATTAGCAATTGCCTCAATACGCACCTTGTGGACAAGAAAGAAGATAAAGATGGAGTTTTCTGACTTCTATAAATGGTATCTAACTCACGAAAGAAAATGCTGTTACTGCGATATAACTGAACAAGAAATAAAACAACTTCTTGATAGTGGACGATTAACCACAAAACGAATTGCAACAAGAGGCAAAAAACTTGAACTTGAAAGAAAGCAACCTGAATTAGAATATGACAATTTTGATAACTTAGCCTTTGCCTGTTATTGGTGCAACAATGCTAAAACGGACACATTTACTGAAGAAGAGTTTCTAAAAGTCGGCAAAGTATTCAAAGAAATTTGGAAAGAAAGATTGAAAAAATGATTACAGACCACCAAACCAACTTTTTATACTTGGCAGATACATTGCCCAAAAAATATCCAGACTTTTATAAGAGGTTTGAGGGTGCTTTAGAGAACTGCAACATTCCCTTTGATTTTTTGCCAAATACCAAAGACGTTTGGGCGGTTGATTATATGCCCATCCAAATCGATTTGAAAAAATTTGTTCGCTTTGTATACAATCCACCCTACTTGCAGACAAAAAAGTATGTAAAAACCATTTCGGACGTTGATGAAATTTGTGAAGCCATCGGAATTGATACACATAAAACAGCTATAGTTATTGACGGTGGAAACGTAACGCGTTGGACAAATAAAATTATTATGACCGACCGTATTTTTAAGGACAATCCATCTTTTGAACGCAAGCAGTTAATCAAAGAACTTTATGAACTGTTGCAAGTGGATAAAATTTATTTTGTTCCGGAACAACCAGGGGACTTTACAGGTCATTCGGATGGGATGGTTCGTTTTGTTGACGAACACACAGTTATCATCAACGATTATAAACAAGAAAAGGAAGAATTTTACCGGGCTTTTGAAATTGCTATTCACAATACAGGACTTGATTACATCCCAATTCCCTATAACGTGTATAACAACAAAAGCATAGACCATGTAAATGGCGATTACATCAACTACCTGCAAATGAAAAATACTGTAATCATTCCAACTTTTGGGATGAAAGAAGATGACATAGCAGTAAAACAATTAGAATCAATATTTGCAGGACTGACTACTGCAACAGTTGAAAGCAATGAAATAGCCTATGATGGTGGAATTTTAAATTGCATAACTTGGAATATCAAAAAAGATAAATGAAACAATAAGTAAAAGGCGTTTAGCAAGACTTAAGTAATGTGATTAATTTCTTTTCTTTAGATAAGGAGCTACCTGGTAAACCGATTGCTTTCAGATATGAATCAAGCCTCCGAGGAATCGGGGGCTTTTTTGTTTGGGGGATGGAAGAGGATTTTGCTTTGTGGAAATCTAGGGAATTTGAAAAAATAGATTTAGTTTTAGGTAGTGGGGAAATAGCTGTAATGAATTGCGCTATTTATGCTATATGAAATACATATCGAAATAGGATTCGGATAGCAAACTGTTTGACAATATGCTGAAAAGGCAACGCAAATTTAAGCACAACTTTTCCCGACTTGGCGGGATTTGGTTTTTGCCGACATCCCGATAGCTATCGGGACCAACGATGAAATCCAAAGCATTCACGAACACCGATAAAAATTAAAGTGACCTGAGTAAAAACCAAAAGAGCCTGTTTTTATACTCCCGAAAGCTTTCGGGACTCGGACAGAATAAACGAAATTTGAAAACTGATTAAAGAAAAAATTATAAATGGCCAAAAGACAGAAGAAAGAAATAAAAGAAAAACCGATTGAAGTAACCCTTTGGGAAGCTGCTAATAAACTGAGAGGAAGCGTTGAGCCAGCCGAATACAAACACGTTGTTTTAGGACTGATTTTCTTAAAGTTTGCCAGCGACAAGTTTGAAGAACACCGAGCCAAACTCATTGCCGAAGGCAAAGAGAAGTACATTGAAATGCCTGAGTTCTACAATATGAACAATGTGTTTTTCTTGGAAGAAATTTCACGTTGGAGCTACATTGTAAAAAAGGCAAGACAAAATGATATTGCCTTAACCATTGACACTGCCCTGCACACCATTGAGAAAGACAACAAATCTTTGAAAGGTGCTTTGCCCGACAATTACTTTTCCCGATTGGGATTGGACATTACCAAACTAGCTTCTTTGATTAGTGAAATTGACAGCATTAACACACTTAAAGACAAAGAGCAAGATTTGGTTGGACGTGTTTATGAATACTTCCTTAAAAAGTTTGCCATTGCAGAAGGAAAGGGCAAAGGAGAATTCTATACGCCAAAAACTATTGTAAACCTTATTGCCGAAATGATTGAACCATACAAGGGAATCATTTATGACCCTGCCTGTGGTTCGGGTGGTATGTTTGTTCAGTCTATCAAGTTTATTGAAGCACACCACGGTAATAAAAAAGAAGTTTCCATTTACGGACAAGAATACACCAAAACCACATACAAACTGGCAAAGATGAATCTTGCCATCAGAGGTATTTCTGCAAACCTTGGTGAGAAAGATGCCGACACTTTTGCAGACGACCAACACAAAGACCTGAAAGCCGATTACATAATGGCAAACCCGCCTTTTAATCAAAAAGATTGGAGAGGCGAAAATGAACTGATTGACGACCCACGTTGGAGGGGTTATGATGTGCCACCAAAAAGCAATGCCAATTATGGTTGGATTTTGAATATGGTTTCCAAACTTTCCGAAAACGGAATTGCTGGTTTCATCTTGGCAAATGGTGCTTTGAGTGGTGGTGGCGAAGAATATAAAATCCGCAGAAAGCTGATTGAAAATAATTTGGTGGAAGCTATTGTAATTATTCCGAGAGATACTTTTTACACCACCGACATCAGCGTTACGCTTTGGATTCTGAATAAAAACAAAAAAGCAAGAACAGTTGAAATAAATGGCAAACAGAAAAACTACCGTGACCGTTCAACCGAAATTTTGTTTATGGATTTAAGGCGTTGGGGACAGGAATTTGAAAAGCAGTTTATCGAACTTACAGACGAGGAGATAGGACAGGTAGCTGAGAACTACCACAATTGGCAACAAACCGATTACAAGAAAACATACAAAAATGTGCCTGAGTATTGCTACTCTGCCAGTTTTGAAGAAATACAGGCAAACGATTTTTCGTTGGTGCCAAGCAAATACATTGAATTTATTGACCGTGACAGCGAAATTGATTTTGACACCGAAATGAAACGCATACAAAAGGATTTTAAAACCCTGTTGGATGAAGAAAAAAAATCACAGGAGCAATTGATCAACGCTTTTAAAACCTTGGGGTATGAAATCTAAGAGAAAGCAGATTGGAAGGGAAATAGAAAAAGTGGTTTTTCCTGTAGCTGAGCATCAGAAAGAAATGCCCAACAGCTATGTTTCTTTTGTGGACGAACTCAAAGGATTTATAAAAAAAGAAAAGCTTGCCACCATTTTAAATGCCAATCAACGAATGATACTTATGTATTGGCATATTGGCAAAGCGATACTCACCAAACAAGAAGCTGAGGGCTGGGGAGCAAAAGTTATTGACCGCTTATCGGCAGACTTAAAAGAAGCTTTTCCCGAGGAAACCGGTTTTTCGCCCAGAAACTTAAAATACATGCGAAAGTTTGCCGAAGCTTGGGCAGACTTAGCAATAGTGCAACGCACCGTTGCACAAATTCCTTGGCGTAGCAACATTACGCTTTTGGATAAAATAAAAGAACCCGAGTTGCGGCTATGGTATGCGCAAAAAACCATAGAAAATGGCTTTGGCAAAGACATGCTGGTGTTTCAGATTGAAAGCAAACTGCATGTGAGAGAGGGGAATACAGTGAATAATTTCTCAGAAATGCTACCTCCTTTGAATTCTGACTTTGCTACTCAATCGTTTAAAGACCCTTATATTTTTAACTTTTTGGGGAATGCAAGCCATATTAAAGAACGAGAATTAGAACAAAAACTCATAGATCATATTCAAAAGTTCTTATTGGAATTGGGACAGGGTTTTGCCTTTGTAGGCAGGCAAGTGCATTTAGAATTGGGCGATAGTGATTTTTATCTAGACCTACTCTTTTATCACATCAAGCTAAAATGCTATGTAGTGATAGAATTAAAAACCGGCAAGCTGGAACCCGGGCATATCAGTCAACTGAATATGTACATGAACGTGGTGAACGATGCCTTGTGTGGCAAGGATGATAACAAAACCATTGGCTTGCTACTGGTGAAGGAAAAAGACAGAGTGGTTGCAGAATATTCGTTGGCAGGCATAAATAATCCAATAGGAATATCTAACTGGGAAAACGAAATCAAGAAATCCTTACCGGAGAATCTGAAAAGCAGTTTACCAAGTATAGAAGAAATTGAAAACGAATTTGAAAGCGATGAAGAACTATAAGCGTATTGGCGATTTTATTCATTTGGTGGACAACCGCAACAAAGATTTAGCGGTAACAAACCTATTGGGTATAAACATTACCAAGAATTTTATGCCTTCCGTTGCCAATACTTCAGGAGTTGATTTATCGAAATACAAAATCATTCGTAAAGGACATTTTGCATACAGTGCTATGCAAGTGGGCAGAGATGAAACTATCCGTTTGGCTTTATATACAGAAGATTCTCCTGCCATTATTTCCCCAGCTTATTTGGTAATCGAAGTGAATGACGAAAATGAGTTGCTGCCCGAATATATGATGATGTGGTTTCAAAGATCTGAATCAGATAGATACGGTTGGTTTATTAGTGATAGCAGCGTAAGAGCAAGTTTAGAATGGGAACGTTTTTGTGAAATACAAATGCCCATTCCTGACATTGACGAACAACGCAAATTTGTTGCTCTTTACAATGGCTTACTCACCAATCAAAAAACCTACGAAAAAAGTTTGGATGATTTGCAATTGATTTGTAATTCGTCAATGGATAAACTAAAACATATTGACAACCATCAACCCTTGAGCGAATTGGTTCAATTGGTTGATAACAGAAACAAAGACAATACAATAAAAAACCTGCTTGGAATAAACGTTGATAAAGTTTTTATGCCATCAAAAGCAAATGTTGGCGAAACAGATTTATCAAAATATAAAATTGTTCAAAAGGAACAGTTTGCTTAC